>NZ_CP160453.1:7276938-7586556 GCF_040744945.1 Saccharothrix sp. HUAS TT1
ACACAGCCGCCTTCGCCGGTCGACCTTCGTCGCGCGGCGTGGAGTGGTCTGGAGTCATGGCTTCCGGTCTCGACGAGGTCGGGAGGAGAGGTGAGATGAAACCACGGATCGGTCCTCGGGCCCCTTCGGCATGCCGCAGCCCGCCTGCGCCCACCGGCGCACGCCCGGCGTGCCTTCGGCGGCTTGACTTGAACTCGACTTCAAGGCCGAGACTGGACGATCGGGATGTGTTCCACAGAGGACTGTCCTGTCAGCCGCCGAAAAGCCAGGGGGACCCGCGTGACCGAGATGGCGTCCGACAAGTTCACCACCCGCAACGGCATCGACTTCGCCGTGGCGGACCTCTCCCTGGCCGAGTTCGGCCGCAAGGAGATCCGGCTGGCCGAGCACGAGATGCCCGGTTTGATGGCGTTGCGCCGCGAGTACTCGGAGGTCTACCCGCTCAAGGGCGCGCGGGTCTCCGGGTCGCTGCACATGACGGTGCAGACCGCGGTGCTGATCGAGACGCTGGTCGCGTTGGGCGCCGAGGTCCGCTGGGCGTCGTGCAACATCTTCTCCACCCAGGACCACGCCGCCGCCGCGGTCGTGGTGGGCCCCCACGGCACCCCCGAGGAACCCCGGGGCGTCCCCTGCTTCGCCTGGAAGGGCGAAACCCTGGAAGAGTACTGGTGGACCGCGGAGTCGATGCTGACCTGGCCCGACGGCGGCGGCCCGAACATGATCCTCGACGACGGCGGCGACGCCACGATGATGGTCCACAAGGGCGCGCAGTGGGAGAAGGCCGGCGTCGTCCCGCGGCCCGAGGCCGACGACTCCGAGGAGTGGCAGGTCTTCCTGGGCCGGCTGCGCGACTCCCTGGCCGCCGACAGCGGCAAGTGGACCAAGATCGCCGAGGGCGTGCGCGGGGTGACCGAGGAGACCACCACCGGCGTCATGCGGCTCTACCAGCTCGCCGCGGCCGGTGAGCTGCTGTTCCCGGCGATCAACGTCAACGACGCGGTGACCAAGTCCAAGTTCGACAACCGCTACGGCATCCGGCACTCGCTGATCGACGGCATCAACCGCGGCACCGACGTGCTCATGGGCGGCAAGGTCGCCGTGATCTGCGGCTACGGCGACGTCGGCAAGGGCGCGGCGGAGTCGCTGCGCGGGCAGGGCGCCCGGATCGTGGTCACCGAGATCGACCCGATCTGCGCGTTGCAGGCCGCGATGGACGGCTACGACGTCCAACGCCTGGAGGACGTGCTGGACCGGGCGGACATCGTGATCACCACCACCGGCAACAAGGACGTGGTGCGGGTGGAGCACATGGCCGCGATGAAGCACCAGGCGATCGTGGGCAACATCGGCCACTTCGACAACGAGATCGACATGGCCGGCCTGGCCCGCTTCCCCGGCGTCCGCCGGATCAACATCAAGCCCCAGGTCGACGAGTGGGTCTTCCCCGACGGCCACTCCGTCCTGGTGCTCTCCGAGGGCCGGCTGCTCAACCTGGGCAACGCCACCGGCCACCCCAGCTTCGTGATGTCCAACTCCTTCTCCAACCAGGTCATCGCCCAGGTCGAGCTGTTCACCAAGCACCGGGAATACGACCGCGAGGTCTACCGGCTCCCGAAGAAGCTCGACGAGAAGGTCGCCCGCATCCACCTCGACGCGCTCGGCGGCAAGCTCACCAAGCTCACCAAGGACCAGGCCGAGTACATCGACGTCGACGTCGAGGGCCCCTACAAGCCCGAGCACTACCGGTACTGAGCCATCCCGTGATCCAGGTCACTTCTCCTTGAGCCTGGTCCCCGCTCCAAGGCTTAGCGTCGGGGCGGTGGGCCGAGCTGCGAGGAGATCAGGGATGCCTGACCAGGTGGGAAGTGCCGAGCGGGGAACCGGCCGGGGTCCCGGGCTGTCACTGCCGGCCGTGTGCCTGACCGTCGTGCTGTTCCCGTTGGCGATCACGGGCTCGTCCGTGGCGCTGCCCGCGATCAACGCCGAGTTCCAGAACTCGCTGGCGTCGGGGCTCTGGGTGGTCAACGGCTACAACCTGACCTACGCGGCTTTCATGCTGGCGACCGGGTCGCTCGCCGACCTGGTCGGTCGGCGCGGGGTGTTCCGGGTCGGCGTGGTGCTGTTCGCGGCCGGTTCGCTGGTCTCCGCCCTCGCGCCGAACATCCTGGTGCTCGACCTGGCACGGGTGGTGGCCGGTGTCGGCGCCGCCGCCGCGACCACGAGCGGCAGCGCGATCCTGGCCGACGCGTTCGAGGGGGTGGCCCGCGCGAAGGCGTTCGGCGTGTTCGGCACCGCGGTCGGGGTGGGCCTGGTGTTCGGGCCGAGCCTGTCGGGCCTGCTGATCGGCAGCTTCGGCTGGCGCTCGGTGTTCCTGCTGCCGGCGGTCATCGGCGCCCTGGTGCTGCTGCTGACGCCGGTGATCCGGGAGTCGCGCAACCCGCGGGCGAACCGCGTCGACTGGGCGGGCACGACCACCTTCACCGCCGCCCTGCTGCTGCTGATCTTCGCCCTGGTCCAGGGCCCGCAGTGGGGTTGGGGCGACCAGCGGGTCATCGCGAGCTTCGCCGGCGCGGTGGTGGCCCTGATCGCGTTCGTGGTTGTGGAACGCCGGCAGGAGCAGCCGATGTTCGACCTCGGCCTGCTGTCGCAGCCGCGGTTCGTCGGCATCTCGCTGGCCACCGTCCCGGTGGTGTTCGGCTTCTCGCCGCTGGTGATCTACCTGCCCTCGTACCTGGCGTCGGTCGACGGCCTGGGCGCCGCGCAGATCGGCCTGTTCATGCTGATGCTGACGGTGCTCGCGCTGGTGTTCCCGGGCATCGCCGGCGTGGCGGCGAAGTGGGTGCCCGCCCGGGTGCAGATCGTGCTGACCGCCGCCCTGGCCGCGATCGGGCTGGCCTGGTTCACCGTGATCGAGCCGGGCATCGGCTACCTCTCGCTGCTGGGGCCGCTGGCCCTGGTCGGCATCGCGGTCGGCCTGTCGTTCGGCCTGCTCGACGGCGCCGCGGTGAGCAGCGTCGAGGCCACCCGCGCCGGGATGGCGGCGGGCATGTTCAACACCGTGCGGCTGGCGGGCGAGACCATCTCCATCGCGGTGGCGGGCGCGCTGCTGGTCGGCTTCACGCAGAACGCCGTCGCCGCGCGGGCTCGGGAGTTCGGCGGCTCGGTCGACGCCGACGCGGTGGCCAACGCGCTCAACCAGGGCGACCTCGCGCGGGCGACGGCGCTCGTGCCGGAGGGGCGGCGCGAGGAGTTCGCCGAGGCGGCGGGCGAAGCCTTCGCGTCCGGTTTGCACGGTCTGCTCTGGACGATGGCGGCGCTGTGCGCGGTGACCTTCGTGGTGATCGCGCTGCTGCTGCGTGAACGGCGTTCCACCGCGCCGATGCCCGAGGTCGCGTCGAAGGGCTAGTCGTCCGCGGTGGAGCGGGTCGACGCGACCAGCTCGCCGAGGAGCCGGCGGGTGACCTCCGCGAGGGCGACCTCCAGCACCGCGGTGCCGGAGGTGCAGCGGAGCAGGAGGTGCGCGGGCCGCCGGCAACCCGACTCGTGCGCCACGAGGTCGGCCAGGACCCCGACCAGCGCCGGGGTGCTCGGGAACGTGAGGGTGACCAGGTCGTCGGCCTGCCGGCGGGTGTGCGGGTGGGACAGCGCCCGGGCCCAGTGCTCCCGGCAGGCCGGTTCGACCGCCGCGGCCGCCGGCACGTGCCGGGAGCGGACCGCCCACATGCTCGCCACCAGCTGCGCGGAGAACGCGGACAGCTCCGCGATCCGCTCGTGGACCTCCGCGATCCTCGTGCGAAGGGTGTCCAGCACCTGCTCCGCGTCCGCGTCCGCGTCCCCGCCACCGTGGACCAGTTCGCGGATCTCGTCCAGCGCGAGCCCCAACTGCTTGCCGCGGGCGATGAAGCGCAGCCGCTCGACGTCGTCGGCGCCGTAGACGCGGTGGCCGCTGGGCGTCCGGGACGCGGCCGGGAGCAGTCCGGAGTGCTCGTAGAACCGGATCGTGGCCGGCGTGAAGCCGGTGATCTCGGCCAGCTGGGTGATGCGGATCTTCGACACGGTGCCTCGACCCGTCCTTGGTCGGAGGTCTGGGTTGGCCGCAGGTCTGGGTGCGGCGCGGCGGGCCGCCCCGTGGGACGGCCCGCCGCTGCGCCGGGTCGGTCAGCAGTCGCAGTCGGCGTCCGCGTGGCCGTGGGTCGGGGCGGTCGCCACCGACAGCGGCTCGGCCGTGACCGGGCGGACCGCGCGGCCGATGACCATGGCCTCGATGAACTCCCAGGCGCCGGGCATCTTGGTCTCCTGGAGGTCGGCGATCTCCAGCGACGAGTTCTGCAGCGTCTGCACGGTGGGCCGGTTGCAGTGGCACTCGTTGCCGAACCAGTACCAGCCCTTCTGGATGATGTCCTGCTTGCGGGCGACCCGCGGGTCCTTGTTCCGGACGTGCTCCAGGAACAGGTACTGCCCGCCCGGCTTGAGGACGCGCTCGATCTCCCGCAGCGCGGGCGTCGGGTCCGGCACGGTGCACAGGATCATCGCCGCCGCGACCGTGTCGAAGTAGCCGTCCGGGTAGGGCAGCTTCTCCGCGCCGGCCACCACGAGCTGGATGCGCCGCGGGTCGTTGCGGGTCTTCTCCTCCAGCTTGGACACCATGTGCGAGTAGGGCTCGGTGAGGATCAGCTCGTCGACGGTGTCCGGGTAGTGGGGCAGGTTCAGGCCCGTGCCGGTGCCGAGCTCGATGGTCCGGCCGTACGCGGGCTTGAGGAACTCCGCGCGCTTCTCCGACAGGCCGTGCCCCTCCACCCTCGCCAGGAACTTGTCGTACATCCCGGCGAAGACGTACTTCCCCCAGGTGGCGTCGTAAGCCTTCTTCAGAAGGTTTGCCATGGCCAGCCAGCCCTCCAAGCTGTGACGAGGCGCAGTCCCCCAGTGAACGGGCGCGCGGGTTCGCGTCCGTCCGGTGAGCCGGACGGATGAGTCCTGTGTGGTCTGACCCGCAGGTGGCGGGTTCCGCGGTGGTCCGCCGAACGTCCACCTGAGGCTGTGACGGGCCCCCGGTCGCGACGGGGAACCCGGTTGGTGCGCTTCGTGGTGATCCGGGGTCGATTGCTGGTCGTAGTCTCGTAGTTGAACCCGGCTTCAAGTCAACCCCCGCGCACCGCCGTGCCCCCGACCCGCCGGTGTCACCCTGTTGGAGCAACGCCGGATAACGATCGGCGCTCTTTCGCTACGAACTCATCACAGGTGCGGCCGAACCGGTGAGTCCTGTGCCACAACATTGCGGCGAGCGTGTGGCACGCCCTACGTTCGCTGCGCCAACGGAACCAGTCGCGGGTTCCGGCCACTGTGGACGCCCACGGCGTCCTCGGCGGCGGGTGGCGAATCGCACTCGTGGGACATCCGGGGTCCTCATGGCCGTCAACCGGCCCGATTTGTCGCGCCGCGCACGAGGAGGTCCCGTGTCCCGAACGCACGAAGGTTCGTTAGCAGGCAGCACGACCGCTGGTCGACCGAGGGGCGGGGCCGGCGACGACGACGTGTTCCCCGGCCGCAGCCTGCTCCCCGTGACCGCGTCCTGGTGGACGTCCATCCTGGTCGCGGTCGGCGCGTCGCTCATGATCGCCGTGTCGATGGCGGAGATGGCGGCGGAGATCGGCAACGCGTCCATCTGGGTCTGGATCGCCACCGCGGTCGTCGGCGCGCTGCAGTGCCTGCTGATCGCCGAGCTGGCGTCGCGCTTCACCGGGCGCGCGGGCGGCACGGCGCAGTTCGCGTACCGCGCCACCAGCAAGGGGTCGCCGACGCTGGGCGCGCTGTCGTCCTGGGCGTACTGGTTCGCCTGGACCCCGGGCATCGCGGTCAACCTGATCCTGGCCGCGACGTACCTCAAGTCGCTGTTCTGGCCCAGCGGCAACGTGATCCTGCTGGCGGTGCTCATCGGCATCGCCCTGTACTTCGTCACCGCGCTCGGGTTGCGGCTGTCCACGATGGTCAACGCGGCGCTGGCCGTGGTGGCGCTCGGCGTCGTGCTGGTCGTGGTCCTGACGCCGGTGTTCCACCCGGATTCCTTCGACGTCGCAAGGGTTCTGCCGACGCAGCTGCCCGAGGACGCGCCGACCGGCGGCTGGGGCGTGGTCGGGATCATCCTGAAGTGGACGTTCATCGCGACGTGGGCGGCCTATGCGGCCGAGATGGCCTCGACGGTGTGCGCGGAGATCAAGCGCCCGGAGAAGTACATGAAGCGGGTCATGTCGATCTCGGCGGGCATCGCGATCGTCGCGTTCACGCTGGTGCCGGTCTCGATGTTCGGCGTCGTGGGCGTGGAGGGCCTGCAGCGCGACCCGTTCACGGTCTTCGCCGAGATCGGCGGGATCACCTTCGGCCCGGCGGGCGAGTACGTCGTCGGGCTCGGCCTGGCCGCGGTCCTCGTGCTGGGCGCGGAGATCTTCATCATCGGCTCGTCGCGGACGATCCACCAGATGGCGCAGGACGGGCACCTGCCGAAGCTGTTCGGCAAGATGAACAAGCGGGGCGCGCCGGTCGGCTCGATCATGGGCGACGCCGCCGTCATCATGATCATGCTGGTGGTGTTCGGCACCGAGGTCGTCAGCGTGGTGGCCGCGGCGACGTTCGGCTACCTGGTGGTGTTCGTCCTGCTGCCGATCGCCTACCTCACGCTGCGCCGCTACCGGCGCGACGACGACGGCGGCTTCCGCCTCGGCAGGGCGTTCGCCGGGGTGGCCGTGTGCCTCTTCCTGTTCAACGCCGCGCTGCTCGTCTTCGGCGGCCTGCAGTGGGGGGTCGAGGTGATCGTCGTCGGGCTGGGCGTCACCCTGGCGGTGATCCCGATCTCGTACTTCACCCGGCGGTCACGGGCTCGCGCGGCGGTCCGCGCCGGCGCTCGGACTGATCCCGCGACGGGGCGCCCCGGCCGGGGCGCCCCGTCGCGCGGGCGGGTCAGCCGGCGACCGGGACCGGGGGCCGCCACACGCCGGGCTCGGGGTTCGGGCAGTCCGCGCTGGGCAGTTGGCCGACCATCGCCGAGAGCTCGGACTTCAGCGCCGCCAAGCGCTTCATCTCGTTGTCGATCTCCTCCATGCGCTCCCGCAGCAGCACCGCCGCGTCGCCGCAGGGGCACGTGCCCGTGTCGCGGATCGACAGCAGGTCGTTGATCTCGCGCAGCCGCAGCCCCAGGCGCTGCGCGCCCTGGATGAAGTGGAGCCGGTCGACGGCGTCGTCGCCGTACCGCCGGTAACCGGCCTCGGTGCGCGGCGGTTCCGGCAGGAGCCCGACGCGTTCGTAGTACCGGATGCTGTCACTCGGAACCCCGGTGCGCCGGGATAAGCCCGCAACCGTCATCTGCCCAGATTCCATGTGCCCTATCCTACTCCGCGGTGTGGTCGCTGAAAATCGCGGGAAAGCGCCGGATTCGATTCACGCCATTTCCGGAATAATTGACCGCTATCCGGTCCGATAACGCTCAACGGCATTCCGAACACGGGGAGTGCCCGGCTGTGACTGGACGTGACCTATCATGGCCGCATGCCCCTCAAGTCCGTGATCCTGTTCGCGCTGGCCGCGCTCGCCGAGATCGGCGGCACGTGGCTGATCTGGCAGGGTCTGCGGGAGCACCGCGGCCTGCTGTGGTTGGCGGGCGGGGTGGTCGTCCTCGGCTTGTACGGCTTCACGGCCGCGCTGCAACCGGACCCGAACTTCGGCCGCGTCCTGGCCGCCTACGGTGGCGTGTTCATCCTCGGCGCGCTGATCTGGGGCGTGGTGGTGGACAAGTTCCGCCCGGACCGCTGGGACCTGGTCGGCGTCGGCATCTGCCTGGTCGGCGTGCTGGTGATCATGTACGGGCCGAACCGGTCGACGGCCGAGGCCCGGGGCGCGGAGCCGCCGCCCGCCGCGGCCGACTCGCTCGTGGACACCTGCTGCCACTGACCGGTCACAGCCGGACCACCTCCAGGTCGTCGGAGTCGGGCACGTCCTCCTCCCGCACGACGGCCTTGAGCGCGAGCTGCTCGCACAGGTCCCGGACGACGTCCCGGACCGTGCTGCCGTCGAACAGCGCCTCGCCGGGGAGGGCGACCGACAGGCCGGTGAGCAGCCGGTCCCGCAGGCGCACCCCCATCAGCGAGTCCAGGCCGAGGTTGGTCAGCCGGGTGTCGGCGAACCGCGCGCGCAGCTCCTCCCGGTCGACGGCGCTCAGCCCCAGCAGCACGGACGCCTCCCGCAGCAGCACGGCGGTCACCGCGGCCTCCGCGCCCTCGGGGTCGGTGAGGACCAGCTCGCCGAGGTCCGGCTCCACCGGCGCGGCCCGCCGGGTGGCGAGGTCGGCGAGCAGCGTGTTGTCGGCCGCTCCGCCGTTGACGGCGAGGTAGCGGTCCCAGTCGACCTTGGCGAGGCCGAGCCGGCCGTGGTGGCCGGCGAGCGCCGCCGACAGCGCGGACGCGCCCTCGTCGTCGCCGATGCCGTGCAGGCCGCCGCGGGCGAGCTTGGCGGGCAGCCCGCCCCGGGACGCGAGGCCGCCGTCCGACCACGGCCCCCAGTTGACGCTGACGCCGGGCGCCCCCTCGGCCCGCCGCACGTCCGCCAGGGCGTCCAGGAAGGCGTTGGCCAGCACGTAGTTCGCCTGGCCGGCGGAGCCGACGAGCGAGGCGAACGACGAGAACAGCACGAACAGGTCGAGCCGCGCGCCCCTGGTGAGGCGGTGCAGGTTCCACGCGCCGCGCGCCTTGGCGGCCAGGACGTGCTCGAACCGGGACCAGTCGAGGTCGGTGAACGCGCCGTCGTCGGTGACGCCAGCGGCGTGGACGACGCCGCGCAGCGGGGGCATGGTCCCGGAGATCCGGGCCAGCACGTCGTGCAGGTCGCCCTCCTCGGCGACGTCGGCGGTCAGCAGCACGACCGTGGCCCGCTCGCGCAGCTCCACGACCCAGTCGGGGTCCGGCTCGGGTCGGCGCCTGCCGACGAGGGCGATGTGCCGGGCGCCGAGCTCGACCAGCCGCCGAGCGGTGACGCGGCCCAGCGCGCCCCACCCGCCGGTGATCAGGTACGTGCCGTCCGCCCGCAGCCCGACGTCGCCGCCGTCCGGTTCGGCGGCCCGCAGCCGGGCTCGCCGCCACCGCCCGTCGCGCAGCACGAGCCTGCCCGACCCGCCGAGCCCGGTCGCCCGGCCGACGACGTCCGCCGGTTCGGCCGTCCCGTCGTGGTCGAGGTGGACGACCGGCAGGTCCGGGTGCTCGGCGGTCAGGGCGGCGGCGAGGCCGGCGAGCGCGGCACGCGCCACGCGCGGCGGATCACCGGCAGCGCCCTCCGTGCACAGCACGACCGTCGGGCGCCGGGCGGCCAGTTCGGGCAGGAGCTGCCGCAGGGGGAGCACGGCGGCGCGGGCCGATTCCTCGAACCCCGCCAGGTCGTCGTTCCGCGGCGTCGCCCCGACGACCAGGACTCCGGTGACGTCGTCGGGTGCGCCGCGTCCCGAGTAGCCGGTCGCGGTGATCCCCTTGGCGCGCAGGCGTTCCCGCCAGTCCTCCGCGGTGACCTCGTCGGGGCCGACGACCAGCCAGTGACCGGCGGGGGCGGGGAGGACCGCGTCCACCGGCTCCCAGTCCACTGTGTACTGGAGCAGCGGGACCGCGGCCGCGGCGCCCGTGGGGCGCAGGACCAGGCCGTGCAGCTCGACCAGCACTTCGCCGGTGGTGGAGGTCAGCCGCACGTCGACCACGTGCTCGCCGGAGTCCCGCTCACCGCGCGACCTGGCGTGGGACCACACGTCACCGGGCAGCTCGGCGCGCACCACCACCTGCTCGACCGCGACCGGCACGAGAGCGGTGGGCAGGTCGGGGATGAAGGCCGCGGCGACGTGCAGGCAGGCGTCGAGCACGACCGGGTGCAGCGCGTACCGCGCGTCCTCCGGGTCGCGGACGTCGACGCTGATCCGCCCCACCGCCTCACCGCGCCCCAGCCACAGCTGCCGGACGCCGCGGAACGCGGGCCCGTACGCCATCCCGGCGGCGGCGAAGCGGGCGTACAGGGTGTCGACGTCCTGCCGCACCAGCTCCCACGTCAGCTCCTCCGCGGGTCGGCCGGGCTCGGCGGCGGCCACGCCCCGGCGGGTCGCGCCCGCGCTCGCCCTCGGTGTCCAGCGGCGCTCGCCGTCGTCGCGGGCGTAGCAGTCGACCGCTCCCCCGACCGGGTCCACGACCGCCTGCACGGCGGTCGTCCGGCCGGGTCGCAGGGCCACCGCGCCGGTGAAGCGGACGTCGTCGAGGGTCCAGGCGTCGCCGCCGAGCACCGCCCCGGCCGCGGCGGTGATCCACTCGACCACCGCGGCGCCGGGCAGCAGGGCCGCTCCCCCGATCCGGTGCTGGTCGGCGAACCACGGCCGGGTCCCGCCCAGCTCGGACTCGAACCACTCGCTCGGCGCCCCGGCGATGTCGACCCGGCGGCCGAGCAGGGGGTGACCGGTCGCGGGCCGCCGCCGGGTCGTGCCGGGCGCGTACCAGTGGCGGTCCGCGCGCAGCGGGTGGCCCGGCAGCGCGGCGGGGTCCACCCGGCCGGCGGCGAGGCGGCGCGTGAGGGCGCCGCCGGCGCTGTGCCAGCCCGCCAGGGACAGCAGCAGCCGCCGGTCGTCGTCGTCCTGGCGGTGGCCGCTGGTCAACCAGGTCGCGTCGGGCACGGCGCGCGCACCGAGCGGGGACAGCACCGGCTCCGGGCTCATCTCGGCGAAGTGCCGGACACCGAGCCCGGCGAGCGTGCGCAGCCCGTCGGCGAACCGGACGGGGCGGCGCAGCTGGTCCGCCCAGTGCGCCGCGGTCAGCGACGAGGTGGGCAGCACGTCGCCGGTCAGCGTGGAGACGATCGGGATGCGGCCCTCGTGGTGGCGGACGTGCCGGGCGTGCTCGGCGAAGGCGTCGGCCACGGGGTCCATGAGGGGTGAGTGGAACGCGCGGTCGACGCCGAGCCGGGTCACCTTGGCGCCCCGGCCGACCCACCGCGCCGCGAACTCCTCGGCCGCGCCCTCGGGACCGGAGACCGTGAAGTCCTCCGGTCCGTTGAACGCCGCGACGGCGACGGCGCCGGTCGCCAGCTCGCCCAGCAGTTCCTCGGCGTGCGGGGTGCGCACGGCGTACATCGCGCCGGGCGGGGTGTCCTGCATGAGCCGGGCGCGCACCAGCACGAGGCCGACGGCGTCCTCCAGGGTGAGCACGCCGGAGATCACCGCGGCGGTGAACTCGCCCAGGCTGTGGCCGATGAGGTGGTCGGGCTCGACGCCGAACGCCTGCCACTGCCTGGCGATGGCGTACTGGGTGGCGAACATCGCCGGTTGGCCGTAGCGGGTCCGCGCCAGGTCGACCAGCTCGCCGGGCTCGCCGGCGAGCGTGGGCAGCAGGGAGGCGCCCAGCTCGGTGCGCACGAGCGCGTCGACCTCGGCGAGGGCGTCGCGGAACACCTCGTGCCGCCGGTGCAGCGGCCGGGCCATGCCGGTGCGCGCGAACCCCTGGCCGGGGAACGCCCACGCCAGCGGCCCCGGCCCGGTGTCCGGGGCGACGCCGGTCAGGACGTAGGCGGACGGCGTGCCCGACCGGTGCTCGCGCAGCGCCTCGGCGGCCTCGGCCGCCGTGCGCGCGACGACGGTGGTCCGGTGGGGGAAGCGGGTCCGGCGGTGGGCGGCGCGGCACAGGGCGGCCAGGTCGCCGCCGTCGAGGGCGTCGACCACGGCGTCGGTCAGGTCGGCGAGCGCCCGTTCGCCCTTGGCGGACAGCGGCAGGACCTGCCAGGTCTCCGCGTCGTCGCCGTCGGCCGGGCGGGGTGGCTGTGGCGCCTGCCGGACGATCACGTGCGCGTTGGTGCCGCTGAACCCGAACGAGCTGACGGCGGCGACCCTGGGGCCCGCCTCGTCCGACCACGGCTGCGGTGCGGTCGGGATGGCGCAGCGGGTGCCGTCCAGCGTGATGTGCGGGTTGAGCCGGTCGAAGTTCAGGTGCGGCGGGACGATCCCGTGCTCGACGGCCAGGACCGCCTTGATCAGCCCGGCGACGCCGGCGGCGGCTTCCAGGTGGCCCAGGTTGGTCTTGGCCGACCCGACCCACAGCGGGTCACCCGCCCCCGGCTCGCCGTAGACCGCGGTGATGCCGGCCATCTCGACGGGGTCGCCCAGGCTCGTGCCGGTGCCGTGCGCTTCGAGGTAGCCGACGTCGCCGGGCGCCAGGCCGGAACCGGCCAGCGCCCGCCGCATGACCGCCCGCTGCGCCAGGGCGTTGGGCGCGGTGAGGGTGTTGCTGCGGCCGTCCTGGTTGACCGCCGAGCCGACGACCAGCGCCCGGACCCGGTCCTGGTCGCGTTCGGCGTCCGCCTGGCGCTTGAGCACGACCACGCCGCAGCCCTCGCCGCGCACGTACCCGTCGGCCGCGGCGTCGAAGGTCTTGCAGCTGCCGGTCGGGGACATCATCCCGGCCTGGGAGAACGCCACCACCAGGTCGGGATCCAGCAGCAGGTTGACGCCGCCGACGATCGCGGTGTCGCACTCGCCCCGCCGCAGGCTCTCGCAGGCGTTGTGCACCGCCACCAGCGAGGAGGAGCAGGCGGTGTCGATCGACGTGCTCGGGCCGGTGAGGTCGAGGAAGTAGGAGACGCGGCCGGCCGCGACGCTCGGCGACGTGCCGGTGCCGGTGTAGGCGCCGGGCTCGACCTGGTCGCGGACCATGAGCCGGCCGTAGTCGGTGGTGCTGATGCCGACGAAGACGCCGACGGCGGCGCCCGCGACCTCGTCGGCCGGCACGCCGGCGTCCTCCAGCGCGCGCCACGCGGTGGTGAGCAGCAGGCGCTGCTGGGGGTCCATCGCCGCGGCCTCCTCGGCGGAGACGCCGAAGAACCGCGCGTCGAACCCGGCGACGTCGGGCAGGAAGCCGCCCCACTTGGTGGTGCTGTGCCCCGGGATCGGCGGGCCCTCGCGGTACCACGAGTCGGTCGGCCAGCGGTCCGCCGGCGCCTCGGCCACCGCGGTGCGCCCCTCGACCAGCAGCGACCAGTAGTCGCCGACCGAGTCCGCGCCGGGGAAGGCGCACGCCATGCCGACCACGGCGACCGGCTCGGCCGACGCGGCGGTCCCGGTCGACGCGACGGGCTCGGCCGCGCTCGGCGTCGCGGGGGTGAGGGCGGCGGCCAGGCGGGCGATCGTGGGGTTGCCGTAGAAGGTCGCGGGGTCGACCGGGCGGCCGAGCCACGCGGCCAGCTCGCCGGTGAGGCCGAGCGCCTGCGCCGAGTCCAGCCCCAGGCCGCCGAAGGTCGCGTCGACCGGGACGTCGGCGGGCGGGAGCCCGGTCCTGGCCGCGACGCGGGCGCGCAGCCACTCGACCACGGACGCCGTGCCGCGGTCCGCGACGGGCGGGTCGGCGGCCACCGGGCCGGAGGCGTGCTCGACCTTCAGCTCACCCCGCAGGTACGCCTGCTTGGTGAACTGCCTGCGGACCTTGCCGCTGGTGGTGACGGGCAGGGAGCCCGGCCGGATGAGCACGACGGTGTCGATGGCCACGTCGTGCTCCTCGGCGACCGCGCCGCGGACCCGGCGCGCGACCGCGGCGAGGTCGTGCTTGCCGCGTTCGGCGCGCTTGAGCTCCTGGACGACGACCAGGCGCTCCTCACCGTCGACGTCGACGGAGAAGGCCACCCCGAGGCCGCGGTTGAGCGCGGGGTGGGCGTCGGTCATCGTCAGCTCGACGTCCTGCGGGTGGTGGTTGCGGCCGCGGATGATGATCAGGTCCTTGAGGCGGCTGGTGATGTACAGGTCACCGTCGATGAGCGCGCCGAGGTCGCCGCTGCGCAGGTACGGGCCGCTGCCGTCGGCCAGGTGGGCGTCGAACGCCCGGGCGGTGTCGTCCGGGCGGTCCCAGTAGCCGGCCGCGACCGTGCGGCCCTTCAACCAGATCTCCCCCTCGCGCCCCTCGGGGACGGGTCGGCGGGTCTCGGGGTCGACGACGGTGATCGTGGTGTCGCCGAGGGCGGGCCCGTTGCTGAGCAGGCGTTGCCGGCGCGGTCCGGGGCTCCCGGCGGGCACGACGTCGACCCGGCCGTGCGCGTAGCCCTCGACGTCGACCTCCACCACCCGCACCCCGTTGCGCGGCGGGTGGGTGGCGACGGCGAGCGTCGACTCGGCCATGCCGTAGGCGGTGCGGAACGCGTCCGGCCGGAACCCGCAGGGGGCGAACGCCTCGGCGAACCGGTCGAGGGTGTCGGCGCGGATCGGTTCGGCACCGAGCGCGAGCACCCGCCAGCTGCCCAGGTCCAGCGTCGCCTTCTCCTCCTCGGTGATGCGCTCGCAGCACAGGTCCAGGGGGAAGTTCGGGCTGAACGACACCGTGGCCCGGTACCTGCTGACGGCGTCGAGCCAGCGCAGGGGCCGCTGCACGAACACCGGCGGCGGGATCATCACGGTCGTGGCGCCGAGCACGAGCGGCATGAACAGCCCGGCGATCAGGCCGAAGTCGTGGAACAGCGGCAGCCACGTCACCACGACGTCCCGGGAGTCCATGCCGAGGCCGGTGCTGAACAGCGCGGGTTGGTAGACGATGTTGTCGTGGGTCACCACCACCCCGCGGGGGCGGCTGGTGGACCCGGAGGTGTACTGCAGGTAGGCGACGTCGTCGGGGCCGGTCGCGGGCGGGGTCCAGGGCAGGTCGGCGTGGTCGGCGAGGTCGGCGGCCGACCAGAGGGCGCAGCCGTGCCGCTCCGGCAGGTGGGCCATCGGGCCGTCGGTCGAGGCGACGATCGCCAGCGCCGGTCGGCAGTCCTCCACGACGTGGTCGACGCGGTCGCGGTGGCCGCTCTTGGTCGGCGGGTTGAGCGGCACGGGCACCGCGCCGGCGTAGAGGCAGGCCAGGACGCTGACGACGTACTCGACACCCGTGGGCAGCAGGATGATCACCCGTTGGCCGACCAGGCCCGCGTGCTGCATCCGGGCGGCCAGCCCGCGGGCGCGGGCGTCCAGCTCGGCGTAGGTGAACCGGGCGTGCTCGGTCTCGCCGTCCGCCAGGATCACCAGGGCCGTCTCGTCGGCCCGGTCGACGGCGTGGGCGCGCAGCACGTCGACCAGCAGGGGGAAGTCGCGACTCACGATCGTGCCTCCAGCACTCGTTCGAGGTGGTCGCGCACCGCGGCCGCGACGGGGGTGACGTGCCGGTCGGTGAGCAGCGTGTAGTGGGTGCCCGGCAGGGCGATCCCGGTCGCGGCGCCCGTGGTGAGGGTGTGCCAGCCCCAGTCGGGGTCCTCGGCGTGCGGGTGGTCGGCGAACTCGCTCACGACGCCGTCGGCGGCTCGGACGACCAGCACGTCGGCGCCGATGACGGCGGGCCGGTGGCGGCGGCAGGCGCGCACGACGCCGCTGAACACCGCGTAGGTGTCGCGCAGGTGCGCCTCGTCGACCGCGACCGCGCGGCCGGTGCGGCGTTCGAGCACCCGCAGCCCCGCGCGCAGGCGGTCGTGCTCGGCGGCGGCGAGCAGGGCGGCGCGCTCGTCCGCCGTGGCGTCGTCGGCCCGGAAGCCGAGGTCGAGGTCTTCCAGGAACCACAGCAGCATCGACACCGGGTCCACCTCGGGCGCGGGCATCGGCGCGGGCGAGTCGAACACGAACAGCCGGGTCACCCGGTCGCCGGCCCGTTCCAGCTCGTGCGCCACCTGTGCCGCGATGACCGCCCCGGACGACCAGCCGCCGAGCACGTAGGGCCCGTGCGGCTGCACGCGGCGGATCTCCTCGACGTAGCGGGCGGCGAAGTCCTCGACCTCGGCGGGCACCTCCTGGCCGGAGTCGGGGCCGGGGGCCTGCAGGGCGTGCCAGTCGGCGTCCACCAGGTCGGCCAGCGGCCGGTAGGCCAGGACGCTGCCGCCCGCCGGGTGCACGAGGAAGACGCGTGGCGCGCCGGGGTTCTCGCGCAGCGGCACGAGCGCCGACCACGCCTGGTTCAGGTGCTCGCACAGCGCGGCGACGGTGCGCCCGGAGAGCAGCGCGCCCAGCGACAGGCGCTTGCCGAGCTGCCGGGAGAGCCTGCTGATCACGCGGAGGCCGGCGAAGGACTGGCCGCCGAGGTCGAAGAAGTCGTCGAACACCCCGACCCGCGGCACCTCCAGCACGGCGGCCCAGATGGCGGCCACCTCGGCTTCGAGGTCGGTGCGCGGCGCGACGAACTCCCGGGCGGGCTCGCCGTCGGCGGGGCCGAGCCCGTCGAGGGCGCGCCGGTCGACCTTGCCGTTGGAGGTCAGCGGCAGCCGGTCGAGCACGGTCACGTGCGCGGGCACCATGTACCGGGGCAGCCGGTCGGCCAGGAACTCGCGCACCTCCTGCCCGTCGACCCCGGTCGCGGCCGCGAAGCCGACGAGCCGGCGGCCCGCGGGGGTGTCGCGGACGGTGACCAGCGCGCGGGACACCGCCGGGTGCTGCGCGAGGACGTGCTCGATCTCGCCCGGCTCGACGCGGAAGCCCTGGACCTTGACCTGGAAGTCGGCGCGGCCGAGGAATTCGATCGTGCCGTCGGGCAGGTACCGGCCGAGGTCGCCGGTCCGGTAGAGCCGTTCACCGGTCCTCGGGTGGGTGACGAACGCGGCGTCGGTGCGCTCCTCGTCGTTGAAGTAGCCGACGGCCACGCCGACGCCGCCGATGTGCAGGTGGCCGGGCACCCACGTCGGCGCGTCCGCGCCGCCCTCGTCCAGCACGTGCCAGGTCTGCCCGCCCAGGGGCTTGCCGTACGGGATGCTGGTCCAGGCCGGGTCGACCTCGTCCACGGGGTGGTGGATCGACCAGATCGAGGCTTCCGTCGCGCCGCCCAGGCTGATCACCCGGGCGTTGGGCGCGACGCGGCGGACGCGGTCGGGCAGGTCGACGGGGATCCAGTCGCCGCTGAGCAGCACGACCCGCAGCGACGGCAGGTCCAGGCCGGTCGCCTCGGCCTCCTCGACGGCGAGCTGCATCAGCGCCGGGACGGAGTTCCAGACCGTGACACCGGTCGCCCGGACGGTGGACACCCAGGCGCGGGGGTCGTGCGATTCCGACGGGTCGGGCAGGACGAGGGTCGCGCCCGCCGCCGCGGCGCCGAACACGTCGTACACCGACAGGTCGAAGCACAGCGACGAGATGCCGAAGACGACGTCGTCCGCGCCGATGCCGAAGCGCTCGTTGATGTCCACGACCGTGTTCAGCGGTCCCCGGTGGTCGAGGGCGGCGCCCTTGGGCGTGCCGGTCGAGCCGGAGGTGTAGATGACGTAGGCGATGTCGAGCGGGGACCGCCGGACCGCCTGCCGGGGCGGGCGCCCGTCCGCCGCGTCGTCCACCACGTGCACGGTCACGTCGCCGAGGCCGGCGAGCCGGTCGCGCAGCTCCTCGGAGGTCACGACGTGCCGCGCGTCGGTGGCCTTGAACAGGTGCTCGATCCGGTCGGCGGGCCACTCCGGGTCGATGGGCACGTAGGCGCCGCCGGCCGACAGCACGCCCTGCACGGCGGCGGGTTGCCGCCAGTCCTTGGCGAGCACGACGGGCACGAGTTCGCCCCCGGTCAGGCCCGCGTCGAGCAGCGAGGCCGCGACGCGCGCGCTGCGCCGGTGCAGCTCGCGATAGGTGAGCGCGGTCGTCGGCGTGCGCACCGCGACCCGGTCCGCCGAGTCCGCGGCGCGGTCGGCGAGCGCGTCGTGCAGGAGCCCCCCGGGCACGTGGTGCGGCGCTTCGTTGAGCGCGCGGCGCGCGGCCAGGTCGCTGTCGGGGACGAGGTCGAAACGGGTGCGCCGCCACCACGAGTCGTCGTGCGCCAGGCCGACCACGAGGTCGTGGAACGCGCTGAGCATCGCGTCGACCACCCCGTCGGGGAACATGGACTCGATGACGTCCCAGGCGATCCACATCGTGCCGTCGTCCTGCTCCCAGAACTGGCAGTCGAGCAGCACCTGCGGCGTTTCGAGGGTCGAGTAGGCGGGCCGGTCGAACTTGCCCATGAACAGGCCGGAGCTGATGACGAACGGGCAGGCCGCCCGGCCGGGCGTGCGGCGGTGCCGGTTGAGGGCCTGCAGCACCTTCACACCGCTCCAGTGCGTGTGCTGCACGTCCTGCAGCACCTGGGCGCGCAGCCTGCGCGCCTTGGCCTCGAACGGCTCGTCCCCCCGCCAGTCGACCTCCAGCGGGTACAGCGACGCGAAGTTGCCCATGACCTCGCCGATCTGCGGGTGCAGCGGCAGCCGGTGGGTGACCATGTTGTTGAGCAGGAAGTGCTTGGCGCCGCTCCAGGTGGCGACGACCTCGGCGTAGGCCGCGTACACGACGTTGCTGTCGGTCAGGCCGTGCGACCGGGCGCGCCGCTTGAGCGCGGTCCACTGCTCGGCGGGCAGCACGAGCTCGCGGCGGTTGAGCTCGGACCTCCCCTGGGCCTGGGCCCCGGTCGCCAGCGGGATCGACGGCGCGTCGGGCCACTCCGGGATGCGGTCGCGCCAGTACGCCTCCGACTCCCGCCCCAGGGGCGACCGCTCGATCCCGGCCAGCGCGACGACGCAGTCCCGGAAGCTGACCTCCAGCTCGGGCAGCGCGAGCGAGGGGTCCCGGTAGCGCCCGAAGACGGCGTCCAGGAACCGGCTGGTGCCCATGCCGTCGCTGAAGAAGTTGTTGTTGTTGTAGTGGACGCGGGCGTCGCGCTCGCCGTGCAGGCTGATCTGGACGTCCAGCCACGGCCACCGGTCCAGGGGCAGCTGCCTGCGGCGGACGCGTTCGCGGATGCGCAGCAGCTCCTCCCGCGCCCGCTCCTCGGACAGGCCGCGGAAGTCGTGGACCACCGGCTCCAGCGGCGTGAAGTCGGCGACGCGGCGCAGCCTCATGTCCTCGGTGACCACGACCAGGTTGTCCCGCTGCCGGCGGAGGTTGTGGTTCACCGCGTCGGTGAACCGCCGCACGTCCAGGTCGACCAGGTCGAACTCCATGTACTGGTGCGGCCGGACGTGGTACTCCAGCCCCTCGGCGGCGCCCACCAGGAACGACGTCTGCAGGTCGGACAGCGGGAACGGCTCGTCGGCCGCCGCCGGGTCCGGCACGACCCGCGACAGGGCGTGCGCGGTGCGCGCGGCGCCGGACAGCCAGCGGATGATCGCGGGCTTGTCGGCGACGATGCGGTCGCGCAGCTGGGCCGAGAGCGCGCCGCGCGGCGCGCTGACCTCCAGCTCGTCGTTCCCGACGAGCCGGACCCTGATCTCCGCGCGTGCCAGTTCGCCGAGGATGGGCGGCATGGGATCGGTGGTGGTCATGGTGTCCCCTCGTCTTGCGGGTGCGCGTCGGAGCCGTCGCGAGGTGGGCTGCGGGTGGTGCCGGTGAGGCGGGTCAGGCCGGGTCGCCCCGCGGGGGCAGGTCCCTGACCACGGCCGGGTCCGCCGGGACCCGGCCGACCTCCGAGGCGCCGCCCGGCGACCCCAGCTCCGCGAAGAAGTCGGCGTTGGCCTTGGTGTAGTGCGCCCACTGCTCGGGCACGTCGTCCTCGTAGTGGGTGGCCTCGACCGGGCAGACCGGCTCGCACGCGCCGGAGTCGACGCAGGGTTCCGCGATCACGTGAGTCACCGATCTCCTCCTCACACGGTGGCGCGGCCAGTCTCGGAGTTGAACTCGGCTTCAAGTCAAGCTCGGGGAACGGGGCTTGACCTTGGAGTGCGGTCCAACCCATACCGTCTGTCCCGCTAGGTGGTCTTCCCTATGCGAACAGGCGGGTGACCTGCAGTGACCACACAACCTCCGACCAGCGGGGCGGACGCTCCGGCTGAGGACGGCCTGGAGGTGCGGCGGTACCGCGTCCTCGCGGGCTGCGTCGAGTGCGCCAGCGACCTCACGCCGTTGCGGCGGGTCGAGGGCGTCCGCGACGTCAGGATGCTCTCCGCGTCCGGCGTGCTCGCCGTCCAAGCCCCCAAGACGCTCAGCGACACCGTGCTGCTGCGCACCGCCGCCGCCTCCGGCCTGACCCTGGAGCCGGAGAAGCCCGCGGTCGTGGACGAAGCACCGCAGAAGAAGGCGCGCTGGTGGCTGCGCCCCGAGATGGTCCTGCTGGGCATCGCGGCGCTGTTCATGGTCGCCGCCGACATCGTCACCCGGCGCGCGCCGGAGTCCGCCCTGGCCAACGGGCTGGCGATGGTCTCGATCGCGTTCGGCATCATCTACCCCGGCCGCAACGCCCTGACGATGCTGCGCAACAAGCGGTTCACGATCAACGTGCTGCTGGTCGTGGCGGTCATCGGCGCGATACCGCTCGGCAAGTTCGTCGAGGCCGCCTGCGTCGTGGTGATCTTCTCCCTCGGCATCATCCTGGAGACGTTCGTCGCCGACCGCGCCCGCAAGTCCATCCAGAAGCTGATGGACCTGGCGCCGCGCCGGGCCGAGCGGTTCACCTTCGGCGGCGCCGTGGAGACCGTGCCGGTCGAGGAGCTGGAGGTCGGCGACCTGGTGCTGGTGCGCCCCGGCGCCCGGCTGCCCACCGACGGCGAGGTCACCCAGGGCGCGTCCTGGGTCGACACCTCCGCCATCACCGGCGAGTCGATGCCGGTCGAGGTCGTGCCCGGCGAGGCCGTCTACGGCGGCACCCTCAACGGCGACGGCGCGCTGCGCGTCGAGGTCGCCAAGCGCTACCAGGACACCGTGCTGGCCAGGGTCATCCGCGAGGTGGAGGAGGCGCAGCAGAACCGCGGCCGCGCCCAGCGGTTCGCCGACCGGTTCGGCGCGATCTACACCCCGGCGATGATCGGCGTCGCGGTCCTCATGGTCGCCCTCGGGCCGCTGCTGTTCGACCTGACCTTCGCCGAGGCGTTCTACCGGGCGCTGGTCGTGCTGATCGTGTCCTGCTCCTGCGCGCTCGTGCTGTCCGTGCCGGTGAGCGTGGTGTCCGCGGTGGCGCGCGCCGCGCGCGACGGCGTGCTGATCAAGGGCGGCGCGTACCTGGAGGAACTGGGCCGGCTCAAGGCGGTGGCGTTCGACAAGACCGGCACCCTCACCCTCGGGCGGCCCGCGCTGGTGGCCGTGCACACGCTGGACGGCGACGACGACGGCGAGCTGCTGCGCCTGGCCGCTGCGGTCGAGGCCGCCGCGACCCACCCGATCGCCGAGGCGATCGTCCACGCCGCCCGTGACCGCGACGTCGAGGTCCGGCCCGCGGCCGACGTGACGATCGTGGCGGGCCAGGGGGCGGAGGCGACCGTCGACGGCCGCCGGATCGCCGTCGGCCGCGTCGCGGACTACAGCCGGGACCCGTCGGCCGCCGCCGCGCTGGCCGAGATCGAGCGGGCGGGCGCCACCCCGGTCGCCGTCACCGCCGACGGCGCCCTGATCGGCCTGCTGGGCGTGGCCGACGAGCTGCGCCCCGAGGCGAAGGCCGCCATCACCGAGCTGCGCTCGCTCGGCGTCGCCCACACCACGATGCTCACCGGCGACCGCGAGCGCGTCGCCCGGTCGATCGCCGACCAGCTCGGCATCGAGAGCGTCCGCGCGCAGCTGATGCCCGCCGACAAGAGCGCCGCGATCACCGCGCTGCGGGCGGAGCACGGCACCGTCGCCATGGTCGGCGACGGCGTCAACGACGCGCCCGCCCTCGCCACGTCGAACGTCGCGGTGGTCATGGGCGCGGCGGGCACGGACGTGGCCATGGAGACCGCCGACGTCGCGCTGATGTCCGACGACCTGACCAAGCTGCCCTACACCGTGCGGCTGGCGCGGCGGGCGAACCGGATCATCGCGCAGAACGTCGCGGTGTCGCTCACCGTCATCGCGGGCCTCGTCGTCGCCGCCCTGATCGGCGCGTTCAACCTCACCCAGGGCGTCCTGATCAACGAAGCCTTCGCCCTGGTCATCATCGCCAACGGCCTCCGCCTGCTGCGCGGCGGCAAGAAGGAGAGGACAACCGTGACGGCTCCCACCAAGGCCCGCGTCGCCCACTCGGCGACGTTGCCGAAGCCCGCGTTCGCACTGCCGGTGGTCGAGGCGGTGTCCGCCGGTGGCGGCGGCTGCGGCGACGACTGCGGTTGCGGCTCCAAGGCCGAGGTCGAGGTCCCGGAGCCCGCGCCGAAGATCATCCCGCTGGCGCGGCCCGCGGCCTCCGGCGGCTGCGGGGACGACTGCGGCTGCGGCTCCTCCGGCGAGGCGGTCCAGCAGGTCGACCTCGGGCGGCGCGGCAGCGACTGACCCCGGCGCACCCGGCTCCGCTTGGCGGCGGTGTCACCCGGCCTCCCCCACCCGGGCGACACCGCCGCCGTCCCATTCCCGATGATGGAGGAACGATGCCCAAGCTCGACCCGTTCGCGGGCCCCGGCTTCGCCGCGATGAGCGCGCTGTCCAAGGCCGTCGAGGACGACGCCGAACTCGACCTCGGCCTGGTGGAGCTGATCAAGCTCCGCTGCTCGCAGGTCAACGGCTGCACCTACTGCGTCCGCACGCACGTCGAGAAGGCACTGCACGCGGGTGAGACCCAGGAGCGCGTGGACAACGTCGCCGAGTGGCGCACGCACACCGCGTTCACCGACCGGGAGCGCACGATCCTCGCCCTGGCCGAGTCCGTCACCCTCGTCGCCGACACGCACGTCGACGAGGGGGTCCTCGACGCCGCCATCGCCGAGCTCGGCCCGGCGCTCACCCAGCAGGTCGTCTGGGTGGTCGCCGTGATCAACGCCTTCAACCGGCTGGCCATCAGCGCCCGCATCGACTAGCCGCCCACATCGACCGGCACCGGCCGCCGGGCGCCTCCCGACCGGGGCGCCCAGCGGCCTGAACAGCCCGGAAGGGCTCATCCCAACGGGTCATCGCGCTCGCCTCGGAGTCCGCTCCAAGGTTTATCGTGGACGCATGACCAGTGACGCGAGCCGGACGGCGCGGCGGTCGAGCGAGTCGCGGGACCGCCGCGCGCCGACGCCGCTGCCCTCGGCGCGCCTGCTGGACCTCCAGCCGTCGGCCGGGGCCCCGATCGCCTGCTCCCTGACCGGCGACGAGCAGGGCGAGCGGATCGCGCAGTGGCGCGACCTGCTGGCCGGCGCCCGGTCCGAGGGCATCGCGGGCGGGCTCCGGTGGTGGCTGCCGAGCGCGCGGGCGGGGCAGGCGGCGGAGCTGGCCGCGGCGGAGCAGCGCTGCTGCGCCTTCTTCGACTTCAGCCTCCACCTGGCGGCGGGTGGGCTGGTCCTCGAAGCCCGCGCCCCCGAGCAGGCCGCGGACCTGTTCCACCAGGTGTTCGGCGCTCCGGCGGGCAGCGGTCCCACGCCCCTGCGCTGACCGCCCGCGCGCGCCGTGGCCCCACCGGTCGACGCGGTGCCGCCACCCGGCTCAGCGGGTTCGGATCCCCGAACCCGCCGTTGGGCGGATCGTGGGCATCCTCGACAGGGCATCTACCGTGCCGTAGGGGTCATCAGCGGTTCAAGCCGACTTCCGGTCCGCACTCCCGCCGTCCAAGATGCACCTCGCACCGACAGATCAACGCTGCCGATCCGCGCGGCAGGGCTGCCGGGCGGACCGACCTGGGGGAAGTCCATGACAGGAGACCTTCTGCCGATCGACCAAGTGGCCAAGGCATCGGGTGTCGCGTCGTCGGCACTGCGCTACTACGAGCGGGTGGGCCTGATCGAGGAGGGTCCGAAGATTCGCGGGAAGAGGCACTACCCGCACGACGTGCTCGACCGCCTGTCCATGATCCGCACGTGCCAGAACATCGGGTTCAGCCTCACCGAGATCTCCTCGCTGCTGGACGAGGCCGAGGAGTCCGGCGGCTCGTGGCAGGAGATCGCGGCCCGGCGGCGCGCCTGCATCCAGCGCGAGATCGAGGAGCGGCAAGCCTGGTTGGACACGCTGAACTCGACCCTGGCGTGCGGCTGCCCGCAGCTGGTCAAGTGCCCGCAGGTCGCGGGGTGTCCCTTGATGGTCGCGTCGAACCCCTGAGCGGTCCGATGTGGACGCGCCCGGTGTGGACACGTCCGGCCGGGCGCGAACGGGGCGGAGCGGCGGTTCCCCGCCCGGTAGAGGCGGTGGCCGGGCGGGGAACGCCGTCAGGGCCGGATCACGGGATCAGGAGCAGGCGGTGCCGTTCAACGTCGGTGCGCTGAACGGCGGCGTGCTCCCGTTGTAGTTCGCGTTGTACCCGATGGTCGTCGTGCCACCGGAGGCGAGCGATCCGTTCCAGGACGTGTTGGTGACCCGGACCGCGTCTCCCGAGTCGGTCCACGTCCCGTTCCAGCCCTGCACGACGGTCACGCCCGGCGCCGAGAAGGCGAGGGTCCAGCCGTTGATGGCGGGTCCCCGGTTCCCGATGACGATCTCGCCGGTGTAACCGCCCGTCCACTGGCTGACCACGCGGTGGGTGACCGTGCAGCCGCTGCCGGGGTTGTTGCCCGTCGTGGTCGTGGTGGTGGTCGTCGTCGTGGTTGAAGTCGGGCCTGCGGCGAGTGCCAGGTCGTACGCGCGCTGCGGCACGAACTGGCCCGCGGGCGCGATGCAGCCGTCCGACTCGCCCGGCAGCTTGACCCACAGGAAGGCGGCGATCTGGGAGTCGCCCGTGCCGGTCGTGCTGGGCCTGCCGATCGCGCGCCCGGACGGGTCGCACCACTCGGAGCCCAGCGGGCCGTTGCCGTTGCGGCTGGTGTCGATCACCGCCTTGAGCCTGCTGTCGCCGAGGGCGTTGAGGATGTTCTTGGTGTAGGCCACCTCGTCGGACGTGCTGCGGTAGTTCGACACGTTCGAGGCGATGCCGTCGGCGCTGTTGGAGACGTCGGCGGCGCGCAGCCTGTTGGCGGCCTCCGACGGGCTCAGCCACGCGGAGTTGCCGATGTCGAAGTAGACCTTGGCCTGCCCGGAGCCGGACTTGAGCTTCTTGCCCGCGTAGGCCATGGACGCCCTGGTCTGGCTCTGCTGGTCCGCGCTCTGGCAGTTGCTCATGATCGGCAGCACGTCGGGTTCGAGCACGATCGCCGCCGGCCGACCGGCCAGCCCGGCCGCGACCTCGTCCACCCACGCCCGGTACGCCTGGTGCGACGGCGCACCGCCGCCGCTGGCCCCGCCGCAGTCGCGGTTGGGGATGTTGTAGACCACCAGGATCGGGATCTTCCCCGCCGAGGCCGCCGCGCCGACGAACGAGCTGACCTCCGAGCGCACCGACGAGGTGTTGGTGGTGGTGAACCACCGCGCCTGCGGGACCGAGGCGATCCGGTCGCGGATGAGCTGCGCTCGCGAGTCGCCCGGGTTGGCGGCGACCCAGCGCGCGCTGGAGCTGGACGGGTCGACGTAGAACTCGGACTCGGCGGCCTGGGCGGTCGCGCCGCCGCCCACCGCCAAGGCCACGACCCCCGCCACGAGCGCGCTCGAAAGGGCGCACGCGGCCGCGGCCTGCTTCTTGTGCTTCACCGTTCCTCCTGACACAGAGCCGGCCGGGTCGCGTACTGGGAGCGCTCCCAGAGAATTGTCCGGCGACGTGGGAGAGAGTTCGACTTCGGCTAAATCTAGCCAGGCGCACCGAGCCGGTCAATTAGCGCCAAAGCTAAAAGTGCTATCTCCAACTTTAGCGGTGGACCTTCGGAGCACCAGCGGCCGAGGCATTATCGTGGCGGCCGGACGCTGTCCCGCGGCACGAGCGCCGGGTTCGCGGTGCGCCGGACGTCGTCGAGCGCGGTGCCGGCGAACTGCGCCAGCAGCAGGTCCAGGGCGTCCCGGGCGACGGCGCCGAAGTCCGGCCGGACGGTGGTCAGCGGCGGGATGAAGTACGCGGCCTCGGGCACGTCGTCGAACCCGACCAGGCTCACGTCGTCCGGGACCCGCCTGCCGCGCTCCCCCATCGCCCGCAGGATGCCCAGCGCCAGGTGGTCGTTGGCCGCGAAGATCGCGGTCACGTCGGGCATCCGGGCCAGCACCTGGCCCGCCCGGTACCCGGACGCGGCGCTCCAGTCGGCGGGCACCACCGGCGGCACCTCCGCGCCCGCCGCCTCCAGCGCCGACCGCCAGCCCTTGATCCGGCCCGCGCTGTCGAACCAGTCCGGCGGCCCCGAGACGTGCCACACCGTGCGGTGACCCGCCTCCAGCAGGTGGCGGGTCGCCGCCGCGGCGCCCGCCTCCTGGTCCACGGTCACCAGCGGGGTCGAGCGCTCGGGGTCGCCGTCGACCATCACCAGCGGCACGCCGGGAGGGGCGGCGTCGACCGCGTCGTGGGCCGAGGCCGTCGGCGCGATGACCACGATGCCCGCCACCCACTGGTCGCGGTGCCGCTCCAGGGCCTTGGTGATCGACTCGCGGTCCAGCACGTTCACCCGGTGCGTGGTCACCACGAACCCGGCCGCCGACGCCACCTGCTCGAACGCCGCCAGCAGCGAGGCGGGTCCGCACAGGGTCGTGTTCTGGGCGACCACCCCGATCAGCTGCGAGCGGCCCGTCACCAGCGCGCGGGCCACCCGGTTCGGGCGGTAGCCCAACTCGTCGATCGCCGCGCGGACCCGCAGGCGCGTCTGCTCCTGCACGTACGGGTGCCCGTTGAGCACCCGCGACACCGTCTGGTGCGAGACACCGGCCAGCCGAGCGACATCCGCCATCGCGGGCACACCGGAGGTCTTCCCCACTACCGTCCAATCTGCGCGGCGCTCGCACTGGACCGGCCTGCTGGTCGTGAAAGTCGATGATCAATGTAGCCACGCCCCATTCGGGCAGTCAACGCGAGCCCGCGCTAAATGTTCGCGCTTGGTGTTTAGCGGGGCGAAAATGTTTCGCCCCGCCTGGCCTTGACAATCGAATGCGCGATCACCAACGCTGCTCGGACCCGGATGTCGATGAGATCCGCCCTCCCGTCAGGCGGTGGCGCAAGCCATCCCGTTGAGGGTGAAGGACGCGGGCTTGGCGGTGTTGCCGTTGTGGGTGGCCTGGAAGCCGATGCCGATGGAGGCGTTCGGCGGGATCGAGGCGTTGTAGGCGACGTTGCGCGCGGTCACCTGCCCGGACGTGGGCGAGTAGGTGGCGCTCCAGCCGGAGGTGATGGTCTGGCCGCCGGGCAGGGTGAAGGCCAGGGACCAGCCGTTGATCGCCGCGGCGCCGGTGTTGGTGATGGTGATGGTCTCGGTCAGGCCCGTGTTCCAGGCGTTCACGGTGCTGGTGACGCGGCACGTGCCGGGCGGCTGCGTGGTCGTGGTGGTCGTCGTCGTGGTGGTGGTCGTGGTGGTGGTGGTGGTCGTGGTTGTCGTGGTTGTCGTGGTGGTGGTCGGGTCGCCCGAGCCGTCGAGGCCGAAGAACGCGATGGCCCGTGCGGCCATGCCGGACGACGGCAGGCTGTGCCCGGCGCCCTGGACGCTGTACGCCTCGACCTTGTCGCCGTAGCGGCGGCGGTTCCAGTTGGTCTGCGGCGTGTCGGTGGACGTCGGGGTCTGGCTCAGGCCGAACACGTCGGTCCACTGCTCGATCGACTCCTGGAGCAGCGCGTACGGCACGAGGGTGTCGTTGGTGCCGTGCCAGAGCTGCACGCGCGGTCGCGTGCCGGTGTAGCCGGGGTACGCCTGCCGGACGGCGTCGCCCCACTGCTGCGGGGTGCGGTTGGCGCCGCCGTTGCCGGTGCACCGGGAGCTGCCGGGCGGGTAGTCGGCGGCGTTGGCGAAGCAGTTGTACGGCACGCCCATGAACGCCGCGCCCGCCTTGAACAGGTCCGGGTACAGGGCGAGCATGTGGTTGGTCATCATGCCGCCCGACGACGAACCGGTGACGAACACCCGGTTCGGGTCACCGCCGTAGCGCTGCTGCGCGTACGCCACCATCGACGCGATCGACACCGGGTCGCTGCCGCCGCCGCGGCGCTTGGCCGCGTCGGACCACGTGTCGAAGCACTTGCCGAACCCCGCCTCCTGCTGGGCGCTGGGGTAGATCACGACGAACCCGTGCCGGTCGGCCAGCGAGGCGAACTCGCTGCCGGAGTAGAACCCGGGACCCGAGCCGCCGCAGCCGTGCATGGCCACCACGACCCCGGGGTTCGCCGGCCGCGAGTCCGGCGCGTAGACGTGCATCCGCATCCCGCCGGGGTTGCTGCCGAAGCTGGTCACCTCGGTCAACGACGCCGCGACGGCGGGGGCGGGCGACGCGGCGACGAGACCCGCCACGAGCAGCGAAGCCACGGCGGCCGACAACAGGCTTGGTCCGGTCCTCATGCGCTCGACTCCCTCGGTTCGCGCACGGATAGATGACACTTAGAGTCCCGACCGTAAACCAAACTGTCAATCGACCGTCTCGACAGCCCGCCTTGCGCCACTCGGAGCCCGTTACAGTCGGTGCCGACCGATCCCAGAGCCGCAGCGGAGCCGCCGTGACCAGCCCGTACGACATCGAGGAGATCTTTCCGGGCGACGGGGTCCGGCTGCCCCGGCGGCAGGCCGGCAGCTCGCCGCAGGGCCTGACCGTGACCCTGATGGCCGACTACACCCTCGGCGCCCGCGCCTGGCTGCCGTCGGCGGCGATCGTGGCGCTGCTCGCCGAGGCGGGCGTGAGCCACGCCGGAGCCCGCGCCACCACCAGCAGGCTCGCCCGCCGCGGCGTGCTGGAGGCCAGCAGGCACGGCCGCAACAGCTCCTACCGGCTCACCGCGGCCGCCGCCCACAACCTCGCCGCCGGCGGGCGGTCCATCGCCGCCGCGGCCGTCGGCGACCGGGCCTGGGACCGGTGGTGGACGCTCATCGCCTTCTCGCTGCCCCAGGAAGAGGTCACCCGGCGGCGGGAGCTGCGCGGCCTGCTGCGCTGGCTCGGCCACGCGCCCCTCTACGACGGCCTGTGGATCTCACCCCACGACCTCACCGACAAGCTCAGGGCGCAGCTGGTCGACCTCGCCCTCGGCGCCATGACCGTGTTCCGCGCGCGCCACGTCGACCTCGGCGCGACGACCGGCCGCGCTCCCCTGGACGCCTGGGACACGGCGGCCATCGCCCGCCGGTACGAGGAGTTCATCGAGCGCTGGAGCCCGCTGGAGGCCGGAATCCGGGACTCCCGGGTCACCGGGGTCGAAGCGGTCCGGGCCCGCACCGAGGTCATGGACACCTACCGCCGCCTCCCCATCCTCGACCCGGGGCTGCCCCTCGACCTGCTCCCGCCGGGCTGGCCGCGGGGTCGCGCCCGCGACCTGTTCGCCGCCGTCTACGACGGCCTCGCCGGCCCCGCCCAGGAGCACGTGCGCGACGTCGCGCGCCGGTTCACCACCGACCCGCTCGCCGACGTGCGCGCCCACACCGTCGCCGACCTGCTCGCCGGCGTGCCGGGCGGGACCGGCGCCCGCTGATCAGGCGCGCAGGGTCCACCGCTGGTTGGCCTGCCCGCTGCAGGTCCACAGGACCAGCTCGGTGCCGTTGCCGGTGCCCAGGTTGTACGCGTCCAGGCACAGGCCGGACTGCGCGCTGGTGATCGTGCCGTCGGCGTTGACGTTCCACTGCTGGTTCGCGTCGCCGTGGCAGTCCCAGATCACGGCCCGGGTGCCGTTGGTCGTGCCCCGGCCGTAGGCGTCCAGGCACTTCGTGCCGAAGACCACCAGCTGCCTGGACGAGTTGTGCGTCCACGACTGGTTGGGTTGGCCGTGGCAGTCCCACAGCTGGAGCCGGGTGCCGTTGGCGGTGGACGAGCCCGGCACGTCCAGGCAGCGGCCCGAGGGCACGCCGACGACCTGCCTGCCGGACGACGTGACCGGGTCCCCGATGCTGCCGGGCACGGCGCGCAGCGCGGCGTGCCAGGTCGCGGCCATCTTGTCGTAGCCGGTGGCGGTGGGGTGGACGCCGTCGATCAGGTCGGCCGTCGTCAGGGCGGCGTGCATGTCCACCAGGTGCACCCGCTTGCCCGCGTCCACCTTGCCCCGCACCATGCCGGGGATCGTGGCGTTGAAGGTCCGGGCCGCGGCGTTCTGCCCGGAGTTGGCCAGCGGGATGATCGTCGCGACGAACACGTCGGCGTTCGGCGCGGTCGCGGTGATGCGGTCGACGAGCGCCGACAGCCGGGACGGCGCGCTCGACACGTTGTGGTTCTGCAGGATGTCGTTGGTGCCGATGTGCAGCAGCACCGTGCGCGGGTTGGTGTTCCGCAGCCAGGTGACCACGTTCGCGTCGATCTGGTCGATGCGCCAGCCCGGGTGGCCCTGGTGGTCGTGGTCGCCCAGCGACGCCGGGCCGTTGAACTGGGAGCCGACGAAGTCGACCCGGTGGTTGCCCGCGCCGAAGCGCTGCCACAGCCCGATGCGGTAGCCGCCGGGCACCTGCGTCCCCTCGGTGATCGAGTCGCCCAGCGGCATCACCCGCACCCCGCCGTTGGACTCGGCGGCGGCCTGGCCGACCGGCAGCAGGGTGGTGGTGATCAAGGCGGTGGTGATCAGGGCCGCGGCGCGGGCGGCCAGTGCTCGGAGTCTCGGTCGCACGTCTTCTCCTGGGGGATCGGGTTCGGTCGGGCGTTGTGCCGTCGCTGTCAGTCGCGCGCGCTCCACTGCTGGTTCGCGCCGCCGTGGCACGACCAGAGGTGGAGGAGCGTGCCGTTCGCGGTCCCGTTGCCGCTGGCGTCGAGGCACAGCCCGGACTGCACGCCGGTGATGGTGCCGTCGGCGTTGACGTTCCACTGCTGGTTCGCCTGGCCGTTGCAGTCCCAGACGATCGCCGCGGTGCCGTTCGCGGTTCCCCGGCCGCTGGCGTCCAAGCACTTGCCGGACACCGTGAGCTGCTTGCCCGAGGTGAGGGTCCACCGCTGGTTGGCGCCGCCGTTGCAGTCCCAGAGCCGGGCCTGCGCGCCGTTGGCGGCGCCGCTCGCGACCTCGGCGCAACGACCCGACTGGCCGCCCACGAGCATCGCGTTCCGCGGGCCGCCGCCGCTGCTGCCACCCGGCCCGGCCGCGGCCATCACCGCCTGGGCGCCCGCGGGCCAGTTGCCGTTGGTGACGATGACGTTGCCGGACACCACGTTGCCGCGGTCGCCGTTGGTCACGTTCGTGCTGCCGTTGGTCGACCAGTTGTCGGTGACCCTCCAGTTGCCCATGTTCTCGCCGCCCCAGTAGTTCGCGGTCGCCCACGTGCCGGTGTTGGAGAACACGTTGTTGGTCGCGGTGTAGTAGCGCGAGCCCTCGTCGAAGTAGAGCCCGAAGTGGCCGTTGGTCCGCAGGCAGTGGTTCCCGCTGATCACCGCGTTCGGGTTCGCCGCCAGCGTGTAGACGCACCCGCCGTCGTTCATCTGCTGCATGACGTCGTGGACGTAGTTGTTGACGAGCCGGTTGTCCGACGCCGTGGTGGGCGTCGTGTAGCGCGGCTGGTAGTTGTACAGGCCGCGGTTGGCGTAGTGGTTGCTGCCGCCCGCGTCGTTGGCGCCCCAGCCGTAGCCGATCGACATGCCGGAGTACGGCATGTTGTAGATCTCGTTGTGGGACACGGTCGCGGTGCTCACGTAGGTGTTCAGCACCGAGACGTTGCCCCGGTACTCGACGCCGAGGTCGTGGATGCGGTTGTAGCTGACGGTGATGTTCCGGTTGACCATCCGCTGGTCGCTCGGGTGGTGCGCGTCGGCGCGCACGCCGCCGACCACGACGCCGCCGGCCGAGCTGCGAGCGATCTCCGACCGGGTGACCGTGATGTCGCGCGCGCCGAGGCCGACCCCGCTCGCGTGGGCGTTGGCGTCGTTGCCGATGCCGATGGCGGTCTGGCCGAGGTTGACGAACCGCGACTCGCTGAACGCGATGTCGGCGGCGGCGGACACCTGCACGGCGGCGGGCATCTGGCTCCAGTGCGGGCGGGCGGCCTCGAACTGGGCGCACCCGTTCTGGCACGAGGTGATCCGGTCGGCGGGCCAGTTCCAGTTGCCCGCCAGGTAGGCGCCGGTCTGCTGGTCCGCGTAACCCTGGTCGCCGCTGGGGCCGAGCCAGCTGGTGCCGGTGAACGTGATGCCGCTGAACGAGATGTGGTGCGCGGGCGCGTCGTAGGTGCCGCCGATGTTCACCAGGGACTGCAGCACGGGCAGTTCCACGCTGACGGCGCTCATGTCCTGCCCGGCCAACGGGATGTAGGACAGCGCTCCCGTCGCGGGGTCGAGGTGCCACTCCCCCGGCGAGTCCAGGAACCGGTGGGAGTTGACCAGGTAGAGGGGGCCCGCCCGGTGCGGGGCGGCCAGCGTGTCGTACCCGAAGGTGTTGTTGTTCCACGCGGGTTGCCGCATCGTGAGGAAGTTCCCGCTGATGGCCTGCACCGGCGAGTACCGGTCGGTGAACGAGTTGACGCTCTCCACCTCGACCCGGCCCTGGTCGGCCAGGGTGTTCAGGTAGCCGAGCGCGGAGTTGGCGAACCTCATGCCCGTGCCGGTGAAGGTGAAGTCGGCCCGGTTGACCTGCGTGCGCGCCCGCGTCGCGATCGCGCCGTCGACGTACAGCTGCCGCGAGTCGATCCCGGTGGGGACGGTGGCGCGCCAGACGTTCCGGCCGGCGTCGACCACCGACCACCCGGTGACGGCGCGGGCGCCGCTGATGACGGGACGCGCCGACGGGGCGGCCTGCCACCGCACGCGGTAGCCGTTGTTCCCGGAGTCCGCCGCGGTCAGCCGCAGCGGTTCGGTGAGCCGGTACACGCCGTCGGCGAGCTGCACGACGATGTCGCCGGACATGCCGGCGCTCTGCGACCGCACCGCGGCCTGGGCGGCGGACAACGAGCACGGCTGGGTGGCCGAGCAGCTGGTCCCGGCGCCGGAGGGCGAGGCGTGGAGGGTCGTGGTGGCGGCCTGCGCGGGCGGGGCGAGGGCCACCACCGCCGCCAGCACCGCGGCAGCGGTGGCGGCCGACAACGACCTTCGCACCGCGGGGGACGAGGACGCGAACAAGGGGACCTCCTGGCATCGGGGGGTGCGTGGTGCGGCGATCGGTCGGGGCGGCAACGGTTTCGGTGCCGCAGCGGTTCGGTGCCACAGCGGGTCAGGGCGGCAGCGGGTCAGGACGGCAGCGGGTTCAGCTGGTCGGGTGGGACGGCGGTGCGCGGCGCGACGGCGAGCAGGCGCTGCCCGGCGCGTTCCGGCCGGACGTGCGGCCCCTCCGACGCCGGGGCGGGAACCGGGTGGCGTGCGGCGGCGACCGCTTCCTCGTCGACGCGCAGGCCCAGCCCCGGGCTGTCCCCCAGCACGAACGCGCCGTCCTCCACGTGCAGGTCGACCGAGACGCCGACCGGCGGGCACAGCTCCTGCAACTCGCTGACCAGGTGGTTCGGCACCGACGTCGCGGCGTGCAGCAGCCCGAACGGGGTGGTGCCGATCGGGCTCACGGGCAGGTCGTGGGCGTGCGCGAGGGCCGAGACGCGCAGGAAGTGCGTGACGCCCCAGACCGCCGCGGCCTGCACGACGTCGACCGCGCCCGCCGAGATCAGCGGCCGGTACTGCTCCAGCCCGCTCAGGTTCTCCCCGCTGGCGACCGACGCCCGGACACCGCGGCTGACGGCGGCGTGCCCCTCCGCGTCCCAGCGCCGGACGGGCTCCTCGACCCAGGTCAGGTCGAGCACCCGCTCCAGCTCGCCGACGTGGCGGACCGCCTGCTTGCGGGTCAGGGACTCGTTGACGTCGAGCATCAGACCGGGTCGCGTCCCGCGGCCGGCGGCGGTCAGCACGTCGCGCACCAGGATCAGGCGGTCCCGGTCCCGGTCGACGTCCAGGCCGCCCTTGATCTTCGCCGCGCGCAGCCCGCGGTCGGCGTAGGCCCCGTACGCCGCCACGAGCTCGTCGTCGCCCAGTCCGATGTCCAGGCCGGAGGCGTACGCGGGCACGCGGCGGTCGCGCCCGCCGAGCAGCCGCCACAGCGGTTCCCCGGCGACCTGCGCCTTGATGTCCCACAGCGCGGTGTCGAGGGCGCCGATGGTGCCGAACACCGCACCCGCGTGGCCCGCCTTGAACACCCGGCGCAGCATCCGGTCGTAGAGGGCGGTGACGCCGCGGGGGTCCTCGCCCTCGATCGCGGCGAAGACCGCCTCGATCTGCACGTGCGGCCCGAACCCGACACCGGTGACACCCGCGTCCGTCTCCACGACGACGATCGGCACCGGGACGACACCGCCGGCGAGGACGCCGTTGGCGTCGCCGATCGGCCGTCCCCAGTCCTGGACGGTGGTGAGGGTCTGATAACCGGTGATGCGCATGTCAGCCCTTCGTGGCCCCGGCGGTGACGCCGTCGGCGATCCGGCGCCGCGGGAGCGGGTAGACGACCAGGACGGGCGCCGCGGCGATCGGCGTGCCGATCGTGGCGGTCGCGAGGACGAACCGGATCGTGCGGGTCGGCCCGGGGCGGCGCCGGACGGGTGGAGGAGGGACGGGGTCCGGGCCGCACGGCTCGGCTCGCGGCGCCGGGGGCGGCCGACCGCGTCACGGCCCCGTCGACGGTGGTCAAGCCGCTCGGCGGTGCTGAGCATACCGATCTCCTCTTCCGCAGGGAAGGATGAGTAGTACTTACCGAAGCCATCGAGGACTGTTGGTGGACACCGGGGATGTCGGGTGCTTCAGAAGACTGTGGTTGTGCCTCAAGAAACTGCGCATGTTCTCTTGACGATGTGGGCATCCTGCGGTTGTCATGAGTAGTCGGAGTCGGAAACAGGATGAGTCCGACTCATCGACGGGAGGTCGCGGTGGGCGCACGACGGGTCACGTTGGCCGACGTGGCCAAGGCCGTCGGCGTCTCGCAGACCACCGTCTCCCTGGTGCTGTCGGGGCGCGGCACGGACCTGCGGATCTCCGAGGAGATGCAGCGGCGGGTCCGCGAGGCGGCGGCGGAGATGGAGTACCGCCGCAACCGGGCCGCGGGCCGCGGCGCCAGGACGCGGACGATCGCGCTGGTGTCCGACTCGGTCGCCGGCTCCCGCCTCGCCGGCGACATGATCAGCGGTGCGCTCGGCGCGGCGCGCAGGCACGGCGTGACGCTGCTGCTCGGCGAGACCGAGGGCGACGCGGGCCTCGAACGCGCGCTGATCGAGGCGATGCACGACCACCAGGTCGACGGCATCGTCCTGGCCGCGGTGCACACCAGGGCGATCAGCGTCCCGGCGGGACTCGCCGAGCGCCCCGCGGTGCTGCTCAACGCGCTGCCCCGGGAGCCGTCGGCGCTGCCCTCCGTCCTGCCCGACGAGGTCCGGGGCGGCCACGCCGCCGCGCGCGTGCTCCTGGACGCGGGCCACACCCGGGGCATCCACCTCATCGGCGCCGACCCGGACGGCGGCGCGCCTCCCGGGCGGACCGCCGCGACCGACCGGCTCACCGGCATCCGCCAGGCGCTGGGCGAGGCGGGGGTGGCGGTGGAGAGCGCGCGCCCGTGCCGGTGGTGGCTGCCGGAGTCCGGCTTCGCCGCGACGCGGGACCTGCTGGGCTCGGCGCTCCCCCGCGCGCTGATCTGCCTCGACGACCGGCTGGCGCTGGGCGCCTACCAGGCGCTGCAGGAAGCCGGCCTCACCGTGCCCGACGACGTCTCCGTGGTCTCCTTCTGCGACCACCCCATCGCCTCGTGGCTGCGACCGGGCCTCACCACGGTCGCCTTCCCGCACCACGACCTCGGGGCGAGGGCCGTCGACCTCCTGCTGGCCGGGTCCGCGCCGGGCCGGTCGGGCGGGAACGGCGCCCACTACGTCACCATGCCCGTCCGCGACCGGCGGTCCGTGGCGCCGCCGCGCTGACGGCGGTCATCGCGTGAACGGCGCGGTGGCGCCGCGCAGGAACGCCAACCCGCCGGTGGCGAGGGCGTCCGGGGACTCCGCCAGCGGTCGCCAGATCGAAGCGGCCGTCGCGATGGCGGCGTTGTCCGGGGTGAACGACTCGACGCAGAGCGGACCCCGGTAACCGGTGTCGGCCAGCGCCCCCAGCAGCGCGGGCCAGTCCTGGTGGTCGTTCCCCGGCGTGCCGCGGTCGTTGGCGCACACCTGCACGTGCGCGATCCGCGCGCCCGCCGCCCGGATGGCCTCGGCGGGCGCGGACTCCTCGATGTTCAGGTGGTAGGTGTCCAGCGCCAGCCCGCAGCCCTCGTCGGGCAGCCCGTCCAGCGCCTCCAGCGCCTGCCCGACCGTGTTGAGCAGGCTCGTCTCGTAGCGGTTCAGCGGTTCCACCGCGATCCGGACGCCCTTCGACGCCGCGTGCTCGACCACCGGGGCGAGGTTGTCGCGCAGCCGGGCGTAGACCTCCGGCCGGTTCCCGATCCGCCACGTGCGGCCCACCGCGCTGTACGCCGGACCGGCCGCCACGCCGCTGCCGACGACCGCCGCCACGTCCACGACGTGCCGCAGGTACTCCTGGGTGTCGGCGACGGCGTCCGGCTCGACCAGGTCCCGACCGGGCGGCATGACGAGGCAGACCGCGGCCTTCAGGCCGAGGCCGGCCAGCAGGTCGGCCGCCCGGTGCGGGTCCCAGTCGCCGGGCTGCTCCACCGGCAGTTCGACGACGTCGAAGCCCCACCGGCGGATGCGCGGCGCGAGCGCCGCCAGCACCTCGTCGGTGAGCGGTGACGCCCAGACCCAGGTGCTGATCCCGATGTCCCACATCCGCGCGCCCCCGTCCCGGTGGTCCCGCCCCGCGGCGTCCACGGCTACTTCCACGGACCGGGGTAACCCGGCATGCCCTCGCAGCCGCACATCGCGTAGTGCAGCGGCGGCATGTCCTGCTCGATGAAGTCCCGGACGTCGTCCTCCGTCACCTTCGGCTGGGGCAGCACCCACTCCTCGGGGACCGGCTCGCCCGCCAGGACCCGCAGCGCGGCGATGATCGGCGTGCGCCACTGGAAGGTCGGGTAGGTGGGCGCGACCGCGGTCATCCCCTCCGCGACCCACGTGCGCAGGAAGTCCTGCTGGTCCTCGCCGACGAACGGCGGGATCGGCGCGCCCGCGTCCTGGAACGCCTCCACCGCGGCCACGGCGGTCGCGCCGGCGTCCATCCACACGCCGTCGATCCGGCCCTCGCGCTGGAGGTAGTCGCCGACGATGGTCTTGGTCCTGGCCGCGTCGCCGTCGGTGAACTCGACGCCGACGACGTCCAGCCCGCTGCCGGCGAAGACCTCGTTCGCCGCGGCCCACCGCTGCTCCAGCACGTCCACGCCCGGCAGGATGCGCAGCGCCAGCACCTTGCCGCCCGGCTCCACCTCCTCCGCCAGGAACTCGGCGCCGTCCGCGCCGAACGCGAACCCGCCGATCGGGTGGATGAACGTGACCGGGCAGTCGGAGTCGACGCCGCGGTCGAACACGATCACCGGCACACCGGTCGCGCACGCCGCCTCGACGGCCGGTGTCAGCGTGGCGGTCGTGTTCGGCGACACGATCAGCGCGCTGCACCCCTGGGAGGCGAACGACTGGATGTCGCTGATCTGCTTGTCGTCCTTGGCCTCCGCGTCGAGCACGGTGAACCTGGTGATCTCCGGGTGCAGCGCCACCTCCTCCGTCATGGTCTTGAACCCGACCTGCCGCCACGGGTTGTCCACCGAGGCGTTGGAGAAGCACAGGTGGTGATCGCCGCCGGGCTTGGCGTACCCGGTGGTGTCGACCAGCTCCGGGTCGAGCATCTGCTCCCACGGCCCGGCGGGCGGGGCGCCGCCCTCGAAGCCGACCGGCGTGCCGGTGCGCAGCCCCAGCTGGCGCTCGTACTCGGCCCGGTCGAAGAACCCCGACCCGGCCCGCCCCGAGGGCGTCGCGGCGCCCGGGCCGTCGGTGGGCAGGTCGCTCGAACACCCGGCGGTGACGAGGGCGCCCACGAGGGCGAGTGCGAACCACTTCCTGGGCATGGTGCTGCTCCTCGGTGTTCAGGGGACGGCCGGTTCGCGGGGGCGGAGCACCCGCCGCGAGCGGGCGGCGTAGGCGACCGCGGCGATGATGATCAGGCCCTGCACGGCGGATTCGAGCGCGCCCGCGACGCCGAGCAGGTTCAACAGCGAGAACAGGGCTTCCAGCGACAGCGCACCGGCGGCCGCGGCCACCACCGAGCCCCGACCGCCGCCGAGCAGGACGCCGCCGAGCACGACCGCGGTGATGGCCCGGAACTCCAGGCCCGCGCCGACCTGCGCGGACACCCCGGCGAACCCGGCGAGCAGGATGGCGGCGACGGCGGCCAGCAGGCCCGAGAGCACGAACGCCAGCACCCGCAACCGGTCCACCCGGCCGCCCGCCAGCCGGACGGCCGTGTCGTTGTCGCCCACCGCGAGCAGCGTGCGCCCGGCGCGACCGCGCATGAACAGCACCGCGAGGACCAGCACGACCAGCAGGACGACCACCGACCACGGCGCCCGGCCCAGGACCGGCACGTCGAACCCGTCCCGGCCGAACGCCCGGAACGACGGCGACAGGGCGCCGCGCGGCGCGCCGCCGGTCCACAGGAACACCGCGCCGTCCAGCACCAGCAGCATCCCGAGCGTCACGATGAACGACGGCACCAGCAGCTTCGTCGTGATCAGGCCGTTGACGAGGCCGACCAGGACGCCGCAGCCGAGCAGCAGCGCGATCACCCACCCGGTGTTCGCGTCGTCCCCGGCGACCAGCCGCGCGGCGACCACCACCTCCGCGGTCACCAGCGAGCCCACGGACAGGTCGAACCCGCCGGACACCACCACGAAGTACTGGCCGATCGCCAGGACCACCAGCGGCGCGGCGCGCTTGAGCAGCGCGAGGTAGCCGGCCGGCTCGGTGTACGCGGGGCCGGTGCAGGCCAGCGCGACCAGCAGGACCGCCAGCACGGCCAGCACCGGCGCGGTCCCGTCGGCCAGGCGGGGTCGCCACGTCACGCCGACCTCCGGAGCGGCCTGCGGCGGGCGTACAGCGCCACCGCGACGACGAGCACGACCCCGCGGACCACGTCCTTGAAGAACGGGTCGACCGCGAGGTCGTCGAACACGGTGTCCAGGGTCGCGAGGACGAGCACGCCGCCCACCGTGCCGGCGACACCGCCGCGGCCACCGGCGAGAGCCGTCCCGCCGAGCACCACGGCCGCGATGGACTCCAGGTCGTACCCGGCGTCGACGCCGACGTGCGGCGCGCCGGAACCGAGCCTGGCGGCCAGGAACACGCCCGCGAGGCCCGCCGCGAGCGAGCACAGCACGTGCGCGGTGACGATCGTCCGGCCGGTCCGCACGCCGGACAGCCGCGCCACGTCGACGTCACCGCCGACCGCGTACATGTGGTAGCCGCCGCGGGTCCGCCGCAGGTACCACCACGCGCCCGCCGCGACGAGCAGCGCCAGCAGCGCCGCCACCGGGATCGGGCCGATCCGGGCGTACCCGAGCTGCTGGAACGAGCGCGGCACGCTGCCCGCCGGCCCGGTGTAGCCGTGCTCCAGGTACCCGCGCAGGACCAGCGCGACGCCGAGCGTGGCGATGAACGCGTTCACCCGCAGGCCCGTGATCACGAGCCCGTTGACGAGCCCGACGGCGGCGGCGACCGCCAGCGCGAGCAGCACGCCGGGCACCACCATCGCCCCGCTGCCCGCCATGGTCTCGGCCGCCACCAGCGAGCACAGCCCGACCAGGTGGGCGACGGACAGGTCGAGCGACCCGGTGACGACCACCAGCGACTGCCCGACCGCGACCAGGCCGAGCGCGGTGCCGCGGGTGAGGATGTTGAGGATGCCGCCCTGGTCGAGCAGCACACCGCCGTCGAGCGCCACCAGGACACTGCCGACCACGAGCAGCGCGGCCAGCGCGGCGTACACGGTCACGACGGGGCTCGGCGCGGATCGGCGAGCCCGCACGGCGACCGCGTCCCGCGTGGCGCTGTCCGGCACGGCGCTCACGCCGCCCCACCGGCCCCGCGCCCGGTGGCCAGCCTCATCACGGCCTCCTCCGAGGCGCCCGCGGGCAGCTCGCCGACCACGGTCCCCTCGCGCACCACGAGGACCCGGTCGCTCAAGCCGATCAGCTCGGGCAGCTCCGACGAGATCAGGAGGACGGCGACCCCGCTGCCCGCGAGGTCGCGCAGCAGCCGGTGGACGGTGTGCTTCGCGCCCACGTCGACGCCGCGCGTCGGCTCGTCGACCACCAGCACCCGCGGCTCGACCGCGAGCCACTTGGCGAGCACCACCTTCTGCTGGTTGCCGCCCGACAGGTGGCGCACCTCCCGGCGCAGCCCCCGGGTGGTCGCGGTGACCGCCCGGAGCAGGTCGGCGAGGTCCGCCGAGCGCCGCGCCGCCGCGCCCCGCAACGCCGCCCGCCGCACCAGCAGGACGTTGTCCGCCACCGACTGCCGCAGGGCCAGCCCCTCGCCCTTGCGGTCCTCGGTGACGTGGCCGATGCCCGCGCGGACCGCGGCGCGCGGCCGGTCGACGCGGGTCGGCACGCCGTCCACCGCCAGGGACCCCGCGGTGAACGGCTCGGCGCCGCAGATCGCCCGCGCCGTCGCGGACCTGCCCGAACCCTGCAACCCGGCCAGGCCGACGACCTCACCGGCGTGGACGTCGAAGGTCAGGTCGCGCACCCGGTCGTTGCCCGCGCCGCGCAGCGCCAGCCGGACCTCGCCCCGCCGGCCGCCGCGCTCGGGGTACCACGACCCGAGCGGTCGGCCGACCATGAGCCGCACCACCTCGTCGGGGGTGACGTCGCCGGTGGCCGCGGTCGCCACGAAGGCGCCGTCCTTCAGCACCGTGATCCGCTCGCCGAGGTCGAACACCTCCCGCATCCGGTGCGAGACGTAGAGGATCGCCACGCCCCGGTCGCGCAGCCGCCGCACCAGCCGGTACAGCAGTTCGACCTCGTGGTCGGCCAGCGCGGCGGTCGGCTCGTCCATGGCGAGCACCCCGGCGTCGGCGGACAGCGCCTTGACGACCTCCACCACCTGCCGCTGCGCGACCGGCAGCCGCGCGACGGTGGTCGCCGGGTCGACGTCGCGCACCCCCAGCTCGTCGAGCAGCCGCCGGGCGCCGGCTTCCATCGCCCGGCGGTCGACCCGGCCGCGGCGCACGGGTTCCCGGCCGAGGAACACGTTCTCGGCCACCGAGCGGTGTTCGAGGAGGGCGAGCTCCTGGTGGATGATCGCGATCCCGGCCGCCCGGGCGTCGCGCGGCGAGCCGAAGGACACCTCCGACCCGCCGAGCAGGACGCGCCCGGAGTCCGGCCGGTGGACGCCCGCGAGCACCTTCAGCAGCGTCGACTTGCCCGCGCCGTTCTCGCCCACCAGCGCGTGGACCTCGCCCGCCCGCAGGTCGAGGTCCACGCCGCGCAGCGCGGTGACGCCGAGGAAGCTCTTGGTGATGCCCTCCAGCCGCACGTCCACGCGTGAACCTCCATCGGATCTCCTGCGGGCGGGATCGGACCCCGGTCGGTCAGAACTGCGCGATGAACCGCCACGCCTCGCCCTTGGTCCAGGTCCGCACGCCGCTCTCGGCGTAGGTCCCGTCGACCGGACCGGGCATGTGGCCGTTGTCGAACGCCGCCCACTGCACCGGGTAGCCCGCGCGGCACGAGTACGCCGTGGTCACGTGGGTCATGCTGCCCGCGCCCGGCTCGCGCGGGCTCTGCGGCGCGCAGCCGTTGTTGGCGACGAACCGGTCCCTCAGCTGACGCCCCATGGAGATGTTGAGCACGTTGTCCGAGATGCCGTGCAGGCCGAAGTAGGCGATCGGCTGGCTGCCGCCGCTGCACCCGCTCAGCTGGGCGCCGGCGTAGACCACCACCGCCCGGAACACGGTCGCCCTGGCGCACGCGAGCGCGTAGCTCATGCCGCCGCCGTAGCTGAAGCCCATCGCGAAGCGCAGCTTCGGGTCGACGCAGAGGTCGCCCTCGATCCGCCTGATCATGTCGTCGGTGAACGTGACGTCCTCGCCGCCCGAGTTCGCCCACCCGTTGCCCAGGCCCTGGGGCGCGACCAGGATCGCGCTGTTGTTCGACTGCTCCTGCATCCCGTAGTAGGACCACGCGGTCCCGCTGGTCCCGCCGGAGGAGACGTCGTTCATGGTGCCGCCGCGCCAGTGGAACCCGAAGATCAACCGGTAGGGGCGGGTGTTGTCGTAGCCGTCGGGCACCCGCAGGACGAAGCTGCGGCTCTTGCCGCCGCTCTGGATGGTGTGCGTGCCGCTGCGCAGCGTCGGCGCCTTGCCGCACCCGCTCCCGCCGGGGTCGCCGCCGCCCGACACCTTGGTCAGCAGCCACTGCTGGTTGGCGCCGCCGTGGTCGGAGTACTGGACGACGTTGCCGTTGTCCGCGGTGGACGCGCCCTGCACCTCGACCGCTTTGTTGCTGTGCCGGGCGATCAGCCGCACGTGGCCGCCGTCCGAGTCGGCCGCCCGGAACTGCTGGTTGGTCCCGCCGTGGTCGGCCCACTGCTGGATCGCGGCGCCGTCGGCGGTCGACGAGCCGGGCACGTCGAGCACCTTGCCGGAGTGCCGGGACTTGAGCCGGTAGTAGCCGCCGCCGGAGTCCAGGAACTGCCACTGCTGGTTGGCGCCGTCGTTGCGGGTCCACTGGGTGATGCGCGCGCCGTCGTTCGTGGCGGAGTTGTAGAGGTCCAACGCCTTGCCGCTGTTGCGGTTCACCAGCACGTACCACGCGCTCGTGTCGATCGTCGCCGCCGCTGCCGGCGTCGCGGCGACCGCGGTGAGCGCGCCGGCCGCGAGGACCACCGCCGCCGCGGCGGCCGTCACCGGCCGTCGGCGCGTGTGTGGGGAGGCGGTCGCCTCACCGCTGATCTTCATCCGGGCTCTCCTTCGGTTCAGGGCAGGGTCCAGCGCTGGTTGGCGCCGCCGTGGCAGCTCCAGACGATCAACTGGGTGCCGTCCGCGGCACTGCCGCCGTTGGCGTCCAGGCACTTGCCCGACTGCGGGTTCACCAGCGAGCCGTTGGCCCCGGCGGTCCAGTTCTGCGCGCCGCCGCCGGTGCAGGTCCACAACCGGACCGCGCTGCCGTTGGCCGTGCCGGCCACGTCCAGGCACTTGCCCAGCGACCGCAGGGTGGAGCCGTCGGCCGTCCAGCGCTGGTTCGCACCGCTGTTGCAGGTCCACAGCTGGACCTTCGCGCCGTCCGCGGCGCTGCCGCCGGCGACGTCGACGCACTTGCCGGACGCGCCGACGACCGGCCCGGTGCGCGGGGTCGTCCCGCCCAGCTCCTTGATCCGGACGTTGCGGAACGACACGTCGTCGCCCGCGCCGTGGTTCTGGAGGCCGACGTGCCCGGACGCCAGCGACCGGGCCGGGTCGGTGTTGGTGAAGTCGTTGATCGCCATGCCGTTGAGGAACACCCGCAGCCGCTCGCCCTCGACCAGCAGCTCGAAGGTGTTCCACTCGCCGGGCGGGTTGAGCGCGGCGTCGCGGGCGGCCTGGTCGGCGCCCTTGAACCCGTAGATGGCGCCGGTGGTCCGGTCCGCGGTGTCGGTGGCGTCGATCTGGACCTCGTAGCCGTTGGCCATCGCCGAGTTCGGGTCCGCGCTGGGTGGGAAGCCCACGAACACCCCGGAGTTGTCGTCGCCGGCCAGCCGCCAGTCCAGCTTGAGCGAGTACGAGCGCTGCTCGCGCGCGCTGTGCCAGAGCAGGCCCTGGCCGCCGAACGAGGTCAGCGTGCCGTCGCTGTCGGTGAACCCGCCCGGACCGGCCTGCGACCACCCGGCGGTGGAGCCGTTGTACAGCGCGGTGTAGCCGTTCTCCGGCCGGCAGTCGGCCCTGGTCCGGCCGGCCGCGTAGCGGATGCCGCCGAGGAGCATCGCGCGGAAGCCGGCCTCGGCGTAGCTGGACCGGGTGTGGCCGCTGCCGGTGTAGAAGGAGCGCCCGCCTCCCATGGTCTTGCACCAGGTGTGCGGGTGGTCGGCGCCCATCGAGCCGCCGCTGTAGGTCGACTCGTCCAGCGTGGCCAGGACCCTGGCGCCGGACCGGACGTCGCCGCGGAAGTTGTACCACTCATCGGTCCGGGTCCACGCCGGGGCGAGGTGCGCGGTGGCCGCGTGCGCCCGGTTCTCCACCCGGACGGTCGCCTGCTGGATGGCGGGGTGCGAGGTGAAGTAGGCGCCGACCAGCTCGCCGTAGAACGGCCAGTCGTGCTCGGTGTCGGTGGCCGAGTGGACGCCGACGTACCCGCCGCCGCCCCGGACGTAGGACTCGAACGCGGTCTGCTGGGTCGCGTTGAGCACGTCCCCGGTCGTGTTGAGGAACACCACGGCCTCGTACCGCGCGAGGTTGGCGGTGGTGAACTGGGTCGAGTCCTCGGTGGCGGTCACGGTGAAGCTGTTGGCCGCGCCCAGGTCCCGGACGAGCTGGACGCCCTCCGGGATCGCGTCGTGGCGGAAGCCCGCGGTCTTGGAGAACACCAGCACGTCGTAGGGCGCGTCGGCCGCGACGGCCGGCGGACCGGAGGTGAGCGCGACGGCGGTGATGGCGGCCGAGGCCACGCCGATCGCTCGTCGGGTGAAGGGGCGTTTCATCGCTGACCGTCCTCGCGTGCTCGTCAGGGCAGGGTCCACCGCTGGTTGGCGCCGCCGTGGCAGCTCCAGACGATCAACTGGGTGCCGTCCGCGGAGCTGCCGCCGTTGGCGTCCAGGCACTTGCCGGACTGGGCGTTGACCAGGGAGCCGTTGGTCCCGGCGGTCCAGTTCTGCGCGCCGCCGCCGGTGCAGGTCCACAACCGGACCACGCTGCCGTCGGCGGAACCGGCCGCGTCCAGGCACTTGTCCAGCGCGCGCAGGGTGGAGCCGCTGAACGTCCAGCGCTGGTTCGCGCCGCTGTTGCACGTCCACAGCTGCACCTTCGCGCCGTCGGCCGTGCTGCCGGCGTTGACGTCCACGCACTTGCCCGCGGCGCCGACGATCGGCCCGGTCCGGACGCCCGAGGACGTGCCGAACGTGTAGGCGTCGACGTCGAAGAGGGTGCCGGAGCCGCCCGCGAACGTCAGGTACAGCGTCACGGTCCCGGCGGGCGGGGTGGCCAGGGCGGTGGACACGTCGGTGAACGTCTCCCACCCGCCGGTCACCGGCACGGTCACCGTGCCCAGCACCGGGCCCGTCGGCGAGCCGGTCCGCACCGACAGCGTGCCGCCCGAGCCGGCGGACGACACCCGCGCGGTGAACCTCGTGGCCCCGGCGAGCGCGTACGGCTCGAACGCGATCCAGTCGCCGTTCTGGATGTCGCCGACGGTCCGCCCGCCCTCGGCGGCGGCCTTGTCGTAGAGCCCGGTGCCGGACTGCGCCGAGAAGTGCTCGGCCTGGCGGTGCCGCAGCTGCAGCACGTGCTGGGTGTGCGTGGTCACCGGCGGCTGGCCGTTCGCCCCCAGGTCGGTGTACTCGGCGTCGAACACCGCGAACAGGTTCGCCGCCGTGTCGTGCTCGCCGTCGACCGGGATCTGCAACGTCCCCGAGCAGCCGGTCCGGGTGGTGATCGGGTGCCCGTGGCTGTCGTGGCCGAGCACGTAGCTGAGCTTCACCCGGGCGCAGTCGATCGCGCCGTCCTCCGCGTCCGACGCCGTGATCGTGTACGGCACGGCGTCGCCGAAGCTGAACAGGGCGCCGTTGGCCGGCGAGTCCAGCTTGACCGTCGGCGCGGTGTTCCCGACCGAGATCGCCACGGTGGCGGCCCCGGAGCGACCGCCGGTGTCGGTCACCGTGAGGGTCGCCGAGTACTGGCCGTTGGCGGTGTAGGTGTGGGTCGGGTTGGCCGCCGAGGACGTCGTGCCGTCGCCGAAGTTCCACGAGTAGGTCAGCGCGCCGCCCTCGGGGTCCGAGGAGCCCGCCGACGAGAAGGCGACCGCCAGCGGCGCGGCGCCGGACGTGCGGTCCGCGCCCGCCCGCGCGGTCGGCGCCCGGTTCCCGGCCGGGTTGTACTCGATGCGGTACAGCGCGGAGCTGGCGTCGCCGCTGCCCCAGCCGGTGCCGTAGTCCAGCACGTACAGCGCGCCGTCCGGGCCGAAGGCGGCGTCCATGATCTGCGTGCCGCGCCACGGGAAGTCGCTGATCTGCCCCGCCGACCCGTCGGCGTTGACGTCGACGGCCTTGATCCAGCGGCGGCCGAACTCGGTGGCGAACACGTGCCCGTCGAGCGAGGGCGGGAACTTGACCGAGGACGGGTTGGCCGCGTCGTACCGGTACACCGGCGCGGCCATGGGCGATTCCGAACCGCAGCCGAACGCGGCGAGGGAGCAGTTGTCGTACTTGATCCACGCCGACCGCGCGGCGGGCAGCGTGCCCAGGCCGGTGTTGCGCGGCGAGTTGTTGACCGGCGCGGCGCAGTTGAACCGGCTCCCGGACGGCCCGGAGGGGAACGCGTAGTCCACGTACGCCTCCGCCGTCGTGTTCGAGCCGACGCAGTAGGGCCAGCCGAAGTTGCCCGCCGAGGTGATCCGGTTGAACTCCACCAGGCCGGCCGGGCCGCGCGCGCTGCTGCTGGTGCCCGCGTCCGGCCCGTACTCGCCGAGGTAGATCGCGCCGGTCGGCTTGTCCACGTTGAAGCGGAACGGGTTGCGCAGCCCCATGGCGTAGATCTCGGGCCGGGTGCCCGCGGTGCCGGGCGGGAACAGGTTGCCCGCCGGGATCGAGTACGAGCCGTCGGCGTTGACCTTGATCCGCAACACCTTGCCGCGCAGGTCGTTCGCGTTGCCGGCACTGCGCTGCGCGTCGTAGGCGGGGTTGCGGTTGGTCCGCTCGTCGATCGGGGTGTAGCCGGCGGAGTCGAACGGGTTCGAGTCGTCGCCCGTCGACAGGTACAGGTTGCCCGCCGCGTCGAAGTCGATGTCGCCGCCGACGTGGCAGCACATGCCCCGGTCGGTCGCGACCTCCAGTACGGTCACCTGGCTGGCCGTGTTCAGCGTGTAGTCGGCGTTCAGGGTGAACCGGGACAGCCGGTTGACCCCCTTCCACGCCGAGAAGTCCGTTCCGGTGGCCGGCGCGTCGCCGCCCGGCGTGGACAGCGGCGGCGCGTGGAACAGGTAGATGAACCGGTTGGAGGCGAAGCCGGGGTCGACCCCGATGCCCTGCAGGCCCTCCTCGTCGTGCGTGTAGACCGGCACCGTGCCGATCACGCCGGTGACGCCCGCGGCCGTGGTGCGGCGGACCGTGCCGTTGCGGGAGGTGTGCAGCACCGAGCGGTCCGGCAGCACGGCGAGCGTCATCGGCTCGCCCATCTCGCCGACCCCGCGGGCCAGCTCGACCTGCTGGAAGTCGGCCGGGTCGACCGCGTGCGCGGCGGCCGGCGGCGAGGAGCCCACCACTGCGGCCACCACACCGGCGGCCACCAGGAGGGCCGCCGTCGACGCGGCGCGGAACCGGCCGATCGCGGAGTCCTGAGTGGAGCGTCGCCCGGTGGTGGTCCGCCCGATCGGAAAGGGGTTGCGTCGCATGGAGAAGTCTCCCTCGTCATCGTCGACGGGCGGACCTGGAAGTGCGCGGCGATCGGAGCCTGTCGGCACGGTAGCCACCGGCGGCGGCGAGCGTCAACGCTCAAAGTTGCTAAAGTTGTGAACGCTAACTAGAAACCGGACCGGCGGTTTTGCCTTTTGTGGTGCCGTTTCAGCCGTCGAATGGTGATTCGATGAGGTCAGGCCGTTGCTAAAGATGTTAGCGTTCACATTAGCTGTCCCCGACGATTGACGGTCAGGACCGCCGGTGGCTACGTTGCCCTGAGGCTCCGGTCGAGCGCGTTCGCGCAGGCTCCCGGCGCATCGGCCACCGTCCGCTCGGGAGGATTCGGCATGTCGGACTTGCCACGAAGGCGACTGATGAAGCTCGGCGCGGCCGGCGCCGGGGCCGCGCTGGCGCCGGGCGGGTGGACGGCGGCGGCCCGCCCCGGCTCGACCGCGCCACCGGAGGTGCGCGCGGCCGACGACCTGGCGCTGTGGTACGACGAGCCGGCCGGGAGCGACTGGCTCCGCGCGCTGCCGGTCGGCAACGGCCGCCTCGGCGCGATGGTCTTCGGCAACGTCGACACCGAGCGGTTGCAGCTCAACGAGGACACCGTCTGGGCGGGCGGCCCGCACGACTACACCAACACGCGCGGGGCGGGCGCCCTGGCGGAGATCAGGCGGCTGGTCTTCGCCGACCAGTGGGCGCAGGCGCAGTCCCTCATCGACCAGGCGATGCTCGGCAACCCCGCCGGCCAGCTGGCCTACCAGACCGTCGGCGACCTCAGGCTCGCCTTCCCCGCCCCCGGCGCGGTGTCGGACTACCAGCGCCGGCTCGACCTGACGACCGCCACGACCGTCACGACCTACGTGGCGAACGGCGTGCGGCACCGGCGCGAGGTGATCGCCAGCGCCGCCGACCAGGTGATCGCCGTGCGCCTGACGGCCGAGACGCCGGGCGCGGTCTCGTTCACGGCCTCCTTCAGCACACCGCAGCGCGCGACGGCGTCGAGCCCGGACGGCACGACGATCGGGCTGGACGGCCGGTCCGGCGACCAGCGGGGCATCGCGGGCGCGGTCCGGTTCCTCGTGCTGGCCAAGGCCGTCGCCACCGGTGGGAGCACCAGCAGCTCCGGCGGCGCGCTGCGGGTGTCCAACGCCGACAGCGTCACCCTGCTCATCTCGATCGGCACCAGCTACGTCGACTACCGCAACGTCGCCGGCGACTACCAGGGCATCGCCCGAGGCCGCCTCAGCGGCGCGCAGGGCACGGCGTACGACGTGCTGCGCAGCCGGCACGTCGCGGACTACCGGAGGCTGTTCGGGCGCGTCACCCTCGACCTCGGCCGGACAGCGGCGGCGGACCAGCCGACCGACGTCCGGATCGCCCGGCACGGCGCCGCGGCCGACCCGCAGTTCTCCGCCCTGCTGTTCCAGTACGGCCGGTACCTGCTGATCTCCTCGTCGCGGCCGGGCACCCAGCCGGCCAACCTCCAGGGCATCTGGAACGACCAGCTCGCCCCGTCGTGGGACTCCAAGTACACCCTCAACGCCAACCTGCCGATGAACTACTGGCCGGCCGACACGACCAACCTGGCCGAGTGCCACGAGCCGGTGTTCCGCATGATCGACGACCTCGCCGTGACCGGCGCCCGCACCGCGCGGGCCCAGTACGGCGCGGGCGGCTGGGTCACCCACCACAACACCGACGGGTGGCGGGGTTCCTCGGTGGTCGACGGCGCGTTCTGGGGCATGTGGCAGACCGGTGGCGCGTGGCTCGCCACCATGATCTGGGACCACTACCTGTTCACCGGCGACGTCGGGTTCCTGCGCTCCTACTACCCCGCGATGAAGGGCGCCGCCCAGTTCTTCCTGGACACCCTGGTGGTGGAGCCGAACCTGAAGTGGCTGGTGACCAACCCGTCGAACTCGCCGGAACTCGCCCACCACGCCAACGCGAGCGTGTGCGCCGGTCCCACGATGGACATGCAGGTCCTGCGCGACCTGTTCGAGGGCTGCGCCCGCGCCTCGGAGGTGCTGGACGTGGACGCCGACTTCCGGACGCGGGTGCGCGCGACGAGCCGGCAGCTGGCCCCGACGCGGATCGGGTCGCGCGGCAACGTCATGGAGTGGCTGCACGACTGGGTCGAGACCGAGCCGAACCACCGGCACGTCTCGCACCTGTACGGGCTGCACCCGAGCAACCAGATCACCAAGCGCGGGACGCCCCAGCTGTTCGAGGCCGCCCGCCGGACCCTCCAGCTGCGCGGTGACGCCGGCACCGGCTGGTCGCTGGCCTGGAAGATCAACTACTGGGCGCGGCTGGAGGAGGGCGGCCGGGCGCACGACCTCGTCCGCTCCCTGGTGACGCCGGACCGGCTCGCGCCGAACATGTTCGACCTGCACCCGCCGTTCCAGATCGACGGCAACTTCGGCGCCACGTCCGGCATCGCCGAGATGCTGCTGCACAGCCACAACGGCGAGCTGCACCTGCTGCCCGCGCTGCCGCCCGCCTGGCCGGCCGGGAGGGTGGACGGGCTGCGCGGCCGGGGTGGGCACACGGTCGGGGCCGCGTGGAGCGGTGGCTGGGCCACGGAGCTGTCCGTCACCCCGGACCGCGACGGCGTGGTGAAGGTCCGCAGCCGGGTGTTCACCGCGCCCTACGAGCTGCGCGACCTCACCGCGGGCGCCGTGGTGCAGCCGGAGCGGGTCGAGGCCGACCTGGTCCGGTTCACCGGGCAGGCGGGCCACACCTACCGCGTGACCTCGCAGGGACAGCCCCCGCTGGTCGAGCCGGGGGTGGACTACCACCTGGTGGCGCAGCACAGCGGCAAGCGGGCCGACGTCAACGGGGCGTCGACGGCGGTCGGGGCCGCCCTGGTCCAGTGGCCGGGCACCGGCGGCGCGAACCAGCGGTTCGAGTTCCTGCCCTCCGGCGACCACTACCGCGTGCGGGCCCGGCACAGCGGCCTGGTGCTCCAGGTCTCGGGGACCGGCACCGGGGTCGACATCACCCAGCAGCGTGACGCGGGGACGCCGAACCAGCTGTGGCGGCTGGTGGACCACGGCGGCGGCGTGGTGAGCCTGGTCAACCAGCAGAGCGGCCTCGCGATGGACGTGTGGTCCGCCTCCACCGCCGACGGCGCCCGCATCTCGCAGTGGACCGCCACCGGCAGCTCCAACCAGCGCTTCCAGCTCCAGCGCGCCTGACCGCCGCTGTCGCCCACGACCCCGAGGAGGTGCGCACCGACCACCGACCAACCGAATAACGCCGCCGATGAGTACGACACATCATCGGCGTCCCGCTCCTGCGGAGGTCCCGCTCGGATGTAAGCTGTCCGGACGGCGTCGACCGTCGCACTCCTCAGTCGACCCGGTGCGAAGGAGCGGGCGTTGACGGATGGGGCAGTGGCGCCGGGGACCGGGGCGGACGCGTCGGCCGGGCAGCCGGACACCGCCCAGCCGACCGGCCCGTACCGACCGGGCTACGAGCTGGTGGCCGAGCAGCTCCTCCAGCTGATCGCCGAGCTGGAGCTGCGGCCGGGCGACCGGATGCCGACCGAGAACGAGCTGGCCGCGCGGATGGGCACCAGCCGGACGGTGGTCCGGGAAGCCGTCAAGATCCTCTCCGCGATCGGGCGGGTGCGCGCGCACAAGGGCCGGGGGCTCTACGTGGCCGACGACGAGGGCATGCTCGGCTCCTCCCGCTGGGGCGGCTTCTTCCTGCCTACCGACCTCGACCACGTCTACATGCTCTTCGAGTTCCGCCGGGTCCAGGAGACCGCGGCCAGCAGGTTGGCCGCGACCCACGCCACCCCGGCCGAGCTGCGCGCCATCGGCGCCGCCGCCGAGACCTGCCGGGAGGGCCACCTGACCGGGCAGGTCGCGCTGTTCGACCGCGGCGACGACGACTTCCACCTGGCCGTCGCCGCGGCGTCCCACAACCAGTTCCTCGTCGCCGCCGTGCGCGAGGCCCGCCGCCTGCAGCGCCAGTCCAGCACCATCGGGCTGCTCGGCGCCATCGGGGGCCACGCGGCCGAGGCCGTCGAGGAGCACCTCGCGATCTACCAGGCGATCCGCGACGGCGACCCCGAGGCCGCCGCGCGGGCCGCCGGCCTCCACCTCGACAACACCCTGCAGGACTACCGCAGCGAGATCCAGCGCCGCCTCTTCGGCTGACCGCGACCGGTCCCGGGCACCGGCCACCGCTGGACCGGGCGCGCGGATGTGTGCTACAAATCACGACAACGATGCGATATGAGTATGACTCTCAGCTTCGGCCGGGAGGTGCGTCGCTCGCCGGTCTTCAGTGCCACGCCGGCTCTCCCACGTGAGCACACCGCCGCCGCGTAATCCGATCAGTCGCCTCAAGTGCCCCGGAGGAGTGGCCATGCGACACAGATTCGCGCGCCTGTTCTCGATCGCAGGTTGCGTGCTGGTGATGGTGGGCTTGGCCTCGCCGCCCGCGCCCGCGCACCCGGAAGGGTTCCACGTCCTGCTGTTCAGCAAGACCGCCGCCGGCGCCTACCGGCACGACTCGATCCCGGCCGGGATCGCGATGTTCGAGCAGCTGGCCGCCCAGAACGACTGGGAGCTGACCAGGAGCGAGGACTCGTCGGTCTTCAACGACGCCGCGCTCGCCACGTTCGACGTGGTCGTCATGCTCCAGACCTCCGGCATGGTGTGGGACACCGACGCGCAGCGCACGGCGGCGCAGAGGTACATGCGCGGCGGTGGCGGCTTCGTCGCGATCCACAACGCGACGGACATGAACATCGAGCAGCAGTTCCCGTGGTGGGACCAGGCGCTCGGCGCGACCATGACGGCGCACTCGGCCACCGTGTCCGGCACCGCCAAGGTCGCCGACCACGAGCACCCGTCCGGCGCGGCGCTGCCGGACCGGTGGACGCGCACCGAGGAGTGGTACAACTTCACCCGGTCGGTCCGCGGCAACGCGCACGTGCTGGTGACCGCCGACGAGACGACCTACGACCCCGGCTCCAGCCGGATGGGCCACGACCACCCGATCTCGTGGTGCCGCAACTTCGAGGGCGGTCGGCTGTGGGCCACCGCCATGGGCCACCAGGCGTCCAGCTACTCCGAGGCGCTGTTCCGCGAGCACGTCAAGGGCGGCGTCGAGTCGGCGGGCGGCAAGGTGCGGGCCGACTGCGGCCCCACCTCGTGGAGCAGCTTCGAGAAGGTGGCGCTGGACGACAACACCGTCGGACCGGCGGAGCTCGACGTCGCCGCGGACGGCCGCGTGTTCTACGCGGAGTACGGCGGCAGGGTGAAGGTCTACAAGCCGAGCACCCGCACCACCGTCACGGCGGCCACCCTGGCCGTCTACAGCGGCGGTGAGGACGGCCTGACCGGGCTCGCGCTCGACCCGAACTTCGCCACCACCAGGTGGATCTACCTCATGTACTCGCCCGCGGGCGGCAGCGAGGACATCGCCCGGGTCTCCCGGTTCACCGTGAACGGCGACGCGCTGGACCCGTCCAGCGAGCGGGTCCTGCTGAAGGTGCCGTCGTCGCGGCAGGCGCCCGAGCCCGGCCACACCGGCGGCTACCTCGCGTTCGGCCCGAACGGCAACCTCTACATCGGCACCGGCGACGACGTGCAGCCGCACCGCTCCGACGGCTACGCGCCGATCGACGAGCGGCCGGGCTGGGCGAGCAACGACGTCCAGGCGACCGCGGCCAACACCAACGACCTGCGGGGCAAGATCCTGCGCATCCACCCGGAGGCCGACGGGACCTACACCGTCCCGTCGGGCAACATGTTCGCGCCGGGCACCGCGAGGACGAAGCCCGAGATCTACGCGATGGGCTTCCGCAACCCGTTCCGGTTCTCGGTGCACCCGACCACGGGCGCGATCTACGCGGCCGACTACGGCCCGGACGCCGCCAACGACAACGCGAACCGCGGCCCCGGCGGCACCGTGGAGTGGAACGTGATCACCTCGCCCGGCTTCTACGGCTGGCCGTACTGCGTCGGCGACAACATCCCGTTCAACGACTACAACTTCGCCACCGGGCAGTCCGGCGCGAAGTTCGACTGCGACCGGCCGGTGAACAACTCGCCCAACAACACCGGCCTGACCCAGCTGCCCGCCGCGCGCAAGGCCGAGGTCTGGTACGGCAACGGCGCGAACGGCAGCAAGTTCCCCGAGCTGGGCAGCTCCGCGGGCGGCGAGGCGCCCGGCGCGTTCCCGATCTACCGGTACGACGAGAACAACCCGTCGCCGACCAAGTTCCCGGCCTACTTCGACCAGACGCCGTTCTTCGGCGAGTGGGCGCGCAACCGGATGTGGGAGTTCCGGCTCGGCCAGGACGGGAAGCTGTTGAAGATCAACGACTTCCTGTCCAACCTGAGCTTCAAGTCGCCCATGGACATGAAGTTCGGCCCGGACGGCTCGATGTACCTGCTCGAATGGGGCTCCGGTTACGGTCGGGACAACCCCGACTCCGGGCTCTACCGCATCGACTACCGCAGCGGCGACCGCAGCCCGGTGGCGACCGCGACGGCGACGCCCACCTCGGGCTCCTCGCCGCTGGCGGTGCGGTTCTCCAGCGCGGGCTCCCACGACCCGGAAGGCGGGCCGGTGGGCTACCGGTGGGAGTTCGGCGACGGCGGCACGTCCACCGAGGCCAACCCCTCGCACACCTACACCGCCAAGGGGCAGTTCAACGCCAAGCTGACCGTCACCGACGCGGGCGGGAAGTCCGGCGTGACCACCGTGGTCGTGACGTCCGGCAACACCGCGCCCACGGTCGCCCTGAGCATCCCGGACGGCGGCGTCTTCGGCTGGGGCGACACGATCCCGTACACGGTCGCGGTCACCGACCCGGAGGACGGCGCGATCGACTGCGCCAGGGTGAGCACCACGCCCGCGCTGGGGCACGACCAGCACGGGCACGACCTGTCGCCGATCCCCGGCTGCTCGGGCTCGTTCCGGGCCGAGACCGACACCGCGCACGCCGACCTGAACTCGTTCTGGGTGGCCGCGAGCAGGTACACCGACAACGGCACGACCGGCGTGCCCGCGCTGGAGGGCAGCCGGAAGGTCCTGCTGCAACCCAAGCGCAAGCAGGCCGAGCACTTCACCGGCTCCTCCGGCGTCCGGGTCGTGGCCCAGTCCGGGGCCGAGTCGGGCGGCCGGATCGGCGACATCGGCAACAACGACTGGGTGTCGTTCACCCCGTACCACTTCGGCGGTGTCGACCAGGTGTCCCTGCGGTTGTCCTCGCCGAGCGGCGGCGGGTCGGTCGAGCTGCGCGCCGGTTCGCCGACGGGCGCGTTGATCGCCACCGTCCCGGTCCCGAGCACCGGCGGCTGGGACAACTACGCGAGCACGCCCGCGGTCGGCATCACCGCTCCCAGTGGCACCACGGAGCTGTTCATGGTGTTCAAGACGGGTACGGCCAACTCCTACGACGTCGACTCGATGACGTTGGTCGGACCCGGGGTCGGCACGCCGGGCAGCGGTGGCTCGACCCGCATCGTCGGGGTCGGCGGCAAGTGCGTCGACGTCAACGGCAGCAGCACCGCCGACGGCGCCAAGGTCCAGCTGTGGACCTGCAACGGCGGCGCCAACCAGGCGTGGACGCGGTCCGGGCAGTCGCTGCGGGCCCTGGGCAAGTGCCTGAACGTCAACGGCGGCAGCACCGCGGACGGCGCACTGGCGCAGCTGTGGACCTGCAACGGCTCCGCCGCCCAGAGCTGGGCGGTCCAGTCGGACGGCACGATCCGCAACGGCTCCAAGTGCCTGGACGCCAACGGCGGCAGCTCCGCCGACGGCACCCAGCTGATCATCTGGACCTGCAACGGCGGCGCCAACCAGCGGTGGGCGCTGTCCTGACCGGTGGGTCCGCGGCCCCGGCCGGCGCCGGGGCCGCGGACCCGCACCACCTGACGAGGAGGAACACCATGGGCAGGACCACGCCCGCGGCTCGGGCGGGGTTCCGGTGGACGTCGGCGGCTGCCCTGGTCGCCGCGTTCGCGCTCGGGATCGCCGCCGCGCTCGTGCTCGGCTCGTGGGTGACCGGGCCGGACGCGACGCAGCGCCGGATCGCCGAGCTGCAGCACGAGGAGGTGCTGCGCGACGTCGCGCAGGTCGAGGCGTTGGTGGAGTTGGCCCGGGGCGGCCGGGAGCGCCTGACGCCGGTGCTGCGGGCCATGGCGCAGGCGTCTCCCCCGGGCGACGCCGTGCCGCCGGCCGCGCCGTCGGCCGAGGACGTGCGCGGCTGGCGGGAGGTGGTGGCCGCCGAGGTGCGGCGCTACGAGGAGACGCCGTCGGCGGGCAACGGGGTCAACGTCGCCCGCACCGGGATGCGGGTCGCCGTCCAGCAGCTCGCCGCCGCGGTCGACGGCTTCGCCGCGGCGGTCACCGCGACGGGACCGACGGCTCGCGACCTCTTGGCCCTGGCCGACGCGCAGCGCGCGCTGGCGGTGCGGACCTGGTCGGTCGCCGCGCTCCAGCTGGACGTGATCAGCGTCGACGCGGGCAAGGGGCACGTGCACGTCCAGCTGCCGTCCGGACGCGATCCCGGCGCGATCCCGCCCGACACCGCGCCGGAGGGCACCCGGTGAGCGGACGATCGCCGCGACGACGCCGGACGGGCGGGTGCGGGACGGTGTCGCGACCGTCCCGCACCCGATCCCGCCGGTGTTCCCGTCAGGGCTCCTCGGGGTCGTCGAGGGGGCCGTGGTCGAACCAGTCGAACCACGCGGTGCCCTCGGTGGCGTACATGCCGATCACCCGGCCGGTGAAGCCGGTGGCGACCTCCGTGGACAGGTACCTGCCGTCCAGCTCCGCCAGCGGTTCCGGGTCGTCGCCGACGTGGAAGGCGATGTAGTCGGGCGCGGCGACGTGCACGCCCGGCGACTCCGCCGACCACTTCCGGGCCGACCTGGTGGTGATCACGAGGGTCACCGGGCCGGGTGGCACGGCACGCGTGGCGACGGCGTGGCGCAGGGGGCCGATGCGGGCGATGACGGCGGCCTGCCCGTCGGCCACCTCCAGGTCGTAGTGGTGGCCCTCGTCCAGGCGGACCGAGACGCCCGCTCGACCGGGTCCGTGGTCCAGCAGCACGGCGGTCCGGCTCTCGGGGTGCTGCTGGCGGCGGCCGACGAAGGTGCAGCCCGGCAGGTCCAGGGTGGAACCGGTGGCGTGCAGCGCGAGCCACCCCGGCCGTTCGGTCAGCGACCAGGAGCCGTCCGGGCGCGAGCGCGGCGAGATCCACCGCGGTCCGAGCCCGGGGGCGTCGAAGTCGTCCCGCCGGGGCTCGGCCTCCAGCCGCTGCCCGCCGCTCGGCGCCCGCTCCCTGAGGTCGACGGGGCCGACGCGCGGCCAGCCGTCCTCCCAGCGCACGGGGGTGAGGAAGGTTTCCCGGCCCAGGACGTGGAACTTGGGGCTGTACCCGACCGGGCGGGTGGCCAGCAGGACCATCCACCACTCGCCGTCCGGGGTGGTGACGAGGTCGGCGTGGCCGGTGCTCTGGACCGGGTGGTTCGTGCTGCGGTGCGACAGGACCGGGTTGACCGGCGCCGGTTCCCACGGTCCGCGCGGCGACCGGGCCCGCGCCACGGCCACGGTGTGGCCGCGTTCGGTGCCGCCCTCGGCGATGAGCAGGTACCACCACTCGCCGACGCGGTACAGGTGGGGTGCTTCCGGCCACTGCAGCCCGGTGCCGGCCCAGGCGGGGAACGGGCCCTCCAGCACCGCACCGGCCACCGGGTCGACGCGGGCGACCTGCACGCCGGAGAAGCTGGGCCCGTGGGCGCCGGCGAAGGCGCACCAGCAGTTGCCCTCGGCGTCCCACGCCAGGTCGGGGTCGATGCCGGGCAGGTCGATCCACACCGGGTCCGACCACGGTCCCTCGGGCCGCTCGGCGGTGACGGTGAAGTTGCCGCCGTGCGAGACGTTCGTGGTGATCACCCAGAACCGGCCGTCGTGGTGCCGGATCGTGGGGGCGTAGATGCCGTCCGAGGCCATCGCGTCGGCCGGCAGCGGCAGCTGCGACGGGCGGTCCAGGACGTTGCCGATCTGCCGCCAGCTCACCAGGTCGCGGCTGTGGAAGAGGGGCACGCCCGGGAAGTACTCGAAGCTGGAGCAGACCAGGTAGTAGTCCTCGCCCACCCGGCACACGCTGGGGTCGGGGTGGAACCCGGGGATGACGGGGTTGTCGTAGTGCGACACCCTCGGCTTCGGTGGAGTCATGGGTTTCCTTGTTGTGCGAGGGCTTCAGCCCTTGAAGGCGCCTTCGAGGATTCCGGCGACCATGCGCCTGCCGACCAGGACGAACAGCACGACCAGCGGGATCGTGGCCAGGAACGAGCCGGACATGGCCAGGCCGAGGTCGACGTCGTAGCTGTTCTGGAGCGCTTTGATGGCGATCTGGGCGGTGTAGCGCTCGGGTGACTTGAGCACGATGAACGGCCACAGGAAGTCGTTCCACGCGGTGACGAAGCCGAACAGGCCCAGCACGAACGCGGCCGGCCGCACGATCGGGAACGCGATGCGCCAGAACACCTGCCACGTCGAGGCGCCGTCGATGCGGGCGGCCTGCATCAGCTCGTCGCTGATGGTGGCGGTGATGTGCTGGCGCATCCAGAAGATGCCGAAGGCGCTCGCCAGGCCGGGCACGATCAGCGCCTGGAGGGTGTCCACCCAGCCCAGCTCGGACATGATCAGGTACTGCGGGATGACCGAGAGCTGCGTGGGCACGGTCATGGTGAGCACGACGACCAGGAACAGGGTGTTGCGGCCGGGGAAGCGCAGCTTGGCGAAGGCGAACCCGGCCAGCGAGCACAGCACCGCCTGGCCGGCGCCGATGGCGGTGGCCACGGCCAGGCTGTTGAGCAGCGCCTGCACGAACGGCACCGTCTCCAGGACCAGGCCCAGGAGGTGGAAGAAGTTGCCGCCGGGCACGATCTCGGGCGGCATCTCCGTCGCGGTGGCGGTGTCGGTCGTGGCGACGATGAACATCCAGTACAGCGGGAACAGGCACACCGCCGTGGCCGCGGCCAGCAGCAGGTAGGTCCACCAGCGGACCCGGCCGGGGTGTCGGCGGCGCGGTGCGGTGGTCGTCATCGGTCCGCCTTGATCCGGGTGGACAGCAGGTAGTTGATCGCGGCGATCACCACGACCATGACGAACAGGGCGACCCCGATCGCCGAGCCGTAGCCGAATTCGAACTGCCCGAAGCCCTGCTCGTAGAGGAACAGGGTCAACGTCTGGCACTGCCGGACCGCGCCGCAGGTCAGCGGCGCGCCCGAGGCGATCAGCAGCGGTTCGGTGAAGATCTGCAGGCCGCCGATGGTCGAGGTGACCACGGTGAAGATGATCACCGGGCGCAGCGAGGGGACGGTGATGTGGCGGAACCGCTGCCACGGGCCCGCGCCGTCGATCGCCGCGGCCTCGAACACCGCGCGGGGCACCGATTGCAGCGAGGCGAGGTACAGCAGCGTGGTGTAGCCGAACCACCGCCAGGTCACCATGGTCGCGATCAGCACGTGACTGCCCCAGGTGGACTGGACGAAGTCCACCGGCTCGACCCCGACCAGTCCGAGCAGCCAGTTGAGCAGGCCGTAGTCGCGGTCGAACAGCTGCGCGAACACGATCGCCGTGGCCGCCACCGAGGTGACGTACGGGACCAGGACCGACATCCGGAAGAACAGCGCGAACCGCAGGCGGGCGTGGTTGAGCACGTGCGCCAGCACCAGGGCCAGCAGCAGCTGCGGGACGGTGGACAGCGCCCAGATGCTCACCGTGTTCCCGGTGGCGTTCCAGAACCGGGGGTCGGCGAACATGCGGGTGAAGTTGTCGACGCCGATGAAGACCTGGTCGCCGATGGGGTTCCAGTCGAACAGCGCCACGTAGAACGTGAAGGCGAACGGGAGCAGCCCGAACACCCCGAAGATGACGAAGAACGGTGCGATGTAGGCGTACGGCGACAGGCGTTCGGCCAGCCCCCGCGCCTTGGGTGCGGCGGGAGGTGGTAGTGCGGCCGACGGCGCCGGGGTGAGCGTGGCGGTCACGGCGGTCACTCGCCGATGGCGGTCTTGATGTTGCGCACGGCGTCGTCCCACGCGGTGGTCGGGTCGCCGCCGCTCTGCTCGACGTTGGTGATGGCGTTGAGGAACTCCTGGCCGATGGCCGCGCTGTCGGGACCGATGTAGAACGGCTTCAGCCCGAGCAGCGAGTCGGTGTAGATCCTGCCGGTCGGCGCGTCGGAGAAGAACGGGTCCTTCTCCCCGGTGAGCTGGTCGTCCGTGTAGACCGAGGGGGTCGAAGGCAGGGCGCCGACGCGGGCGAAGTGCTCCAACTGACCCTGGGGCGACTGCATCTCCTTGATGTAGTTCCAGGCGGCCTCGGGGTTCTTCGCGCGCTTGGGGATGGCCAGGTAGCTGCCGCCCCAGTTGCCGGAGGCGCCGGGGATCTTCGCGATGTCCCACTTGCCCTTGGTGTCGGGAGCGGTGCTGCGGATGCTGTTGAGCATCCAGGACGGCGCGGACACCGCCGCGTACTGGCCCTGCGCCATGCCCGCGCTCCACGCGCTCTCGAACGAGGACTGCCCCGAGGTGATCCCGGCCGTGGCCGCCTTGATGCCGAGGTCGAACGCCGCCTTCACCTGCGGGTTGGTGCTGTAGATCAGCTTGCGGTCCGCGCTGTAGTACTTCTCGGAGACCTGGTTGACCGCCTGGTAGAACACGCTCGTCGCCGCGTTGTCGGTGAACGCCTTGCCGGTGGCCGCCTTGTAGCGCTTCCCGGTTTCGATGAACGCGTCCCACGTGGGCCACAGCGCGCTCACCGCGTCCCGGTCCGTGGGCAGCCCGGCGGCGGCGAAGAGGTCGGTCCGGTAGGCCACCGCCATGCCGCCCACGTCGGTGGGGACGCCCAGCACCTCGCCGCCCTCGGCGACGCTCTGCCCCCAGACCCAGTCCAGGTAGTCGCCCTCGATGTCGTCGGCGCCCAGCGTCCGCAGGTCGACGAAGTTCTGCGGCTGCTGCACGAACTGCGGCAGGTTGTCGCCCTGGATGAGCACCAGGTCCGGCACCTTGCCGCCCGCCAACGCCGTGGTCAGCGACTGGGCGGTCTCCGTCGAGGTGCCCACCTCGGTCAGGTTGATCTTGATGTCCGGGTGCTTCGCCTGGTACGCGTCCACCGTCAGCTTCTGGTTGATCGCGGAGAACGACCAGAAGTCGAACGACTTACCGTCCCCTCCCCCGCCTCCCCCGCCGCCGGGTGTGCAGGCGGCGACCAGGGCCAGGACCGCGGTGGCGCAGAGCAGGGGCAGGCGAAGTGTCACGACGCTTCTCCAAGGTTGTGCGAGGACAGGAGGCTCCGCCGCCGAACCGCTGACCACCGCGGGTCGGCGAGTGCGGAAACCGGGTCGCGCGCCCGACGGCACGTCGGGTCGAAAGTTTCGATCCAAACTCCGATTGTTAGCGCTCACGACAGTAAGCTGTGTCACAACCGTCGTCAAGAACCGTTGCACGACCCGGTTTCTCCTGCGGAAAAGCGTCGTCGGGGTGAGTTCACCACCTCACTTTGTGAGCGCGAACTTTCTAAGGTTGACGAGGTAACGAACTCCCGCCACGCGCCTCACGCCGTGAACCGCCACCAGTCGACGTTGAACAGGTAGCCGCTGCCGCCGGTGAACCGGAGGTAGAGGTCCCTGGTGCCGGTCGCGCCGCTGATCGGGCAGGAAACGGTGGTCCAGCTCTGCCAGCCGCCGGTGCCCGAGACGCCGCAGCGCCCCACGAGCGCACCGCTCGGGCTGTCCAACCGGACTTCGACGGCGCCACCCGAACCCGCGGAGGCGACCCGCGCGCTGAACGACCTCGCGCCCGAGCCGAACGCGGCGCCCTTCACCTTGACGTAGTCGCCGTTCTCGATCCAGCCGACGTTCATGCCACCCTCCGAGGCCGGTTCGGTCTCGATGCCCGAACCCCAGGCGATCGTCTCGGCCTCCTGGCGGACGTAGGGGTTGAGGGTGCCCGCCTGCGGTGCGCCGCCCGTGGTCATGTTGATGGTCGGGATGGTGCCGTCGGCGTTGTAGCCGAACTTCTCCACCGCCACCGACCGGGTGAAACCGCCGCCGCCCGGCAAGGCGCCGTTGTGGTAGAAGAAGTAGGAACCGCCCTTGAAGTCGACGATCCCGGCGTGGTTGGTGAAGCTGCTGCCCTGGGTGGGCATGACCGTGCCGCGGTAGGTCCAGGGCCCGGTCGGGCTCGGCGCGGTCGAGTAGGCGATGAACTCCGAGCAGCACTTCGCCGCGAACACGTTGTAGTACAGGCCGTTGCGCTTGTAGACCCAGGGCCCTTCCTCGTAGAGCGTGGGCCTGGCGGCGTCACCGCTGCGGGAGCCGAAGCCCGCCGTGGTGAGCGGGATGCGGGTCGGGCTGCCGGAGAACGACGTCATGTCCGCGTTGAGCCGCACGTACCACAGGTTGGGGTTGCCCCAGTACAGGTACGCCTGGCCGTCATCGTCGATGAAGACGCTGGGGTCGATCTCGCCGTTCTCCACCAGCGGGCGGCCGATCGCGTCGCGGAACGGGCCGGTGGGGCTGTCGGCGACGCCCACGCCGATGGCCATCCGGCCGGTGGCCCGGTTGACGACGGGCACGTACCAGTAGAACTTGCCGTTGCGCTGGATCGCCTGCCCCGCCCAGGCGTCCTTGCTGGCCCACGCGAACGTGCCCACGTTCATCGGCGCGCCGTGGTCGGTCCAGTTCACCATGTCGTCGGAGGACCAGACCCGCCACTCCTTCATGGTGAACCAGGTCGAGCCGTCCTCGTCGTGGCCGGTGTAGAGGTACACGCGTCCGTTGTGGACCAGCGGCGCCGGGTCCGCCGTGTAGATGTGCTGCACGATGGGGTTGTCGGCCCTGGCCACCGCGGGCGCGAGCGCCAGGGCGCAGGTGATGGCGACGAGCAGGGCGCCGGCGCGCCGCCGGAACGCCGGGAACTTCGGTGTCATGGGCAGGACCTCCGGGGGACGTCGGTGGGCCGGTGGGCGGGGGCGTCCCCGCTCAACCGGTCGGGGAGAGCCGGTCGCGGTGGTCGAACCAGTCGAACGCCGCGACGCCGCGGGTGACGTACATGCCGACGACCCTCCCGGCGAGCCCACCGGTGAGCTCGGGCGACAGGTAGCGCCCGTTCAGCTCGGCCAGGGGGCCGGGGTCGTCGTCCACGTGGAACGCGATGGTGTCGGGTCCGGCGGGCTCGACGCCCGCGTGCTCGTCGGTCGGTCGCACGAACGACGGCGGCACGAGGTCGGTCGTGCGGGTGACGATGGTGAGGGTGATCGGCCCGGGACCGACGGTCCGGCTCGCCACGACCTGGCGCACCGGGCCGATCCGCGCGACCACGTCGACCCTGCCCCGCACGACCTCGAAGTCGTAGTGGTGCGCCTCGTCGCACCGGATGCTCAGGCCCGCCCGTGCCGCGCCCGGCTCCAGCCGGACCGAGACGCGCGAGTCCGGGTGCCGCAGGCGACGCCCGAAGAACGTGCAGCCGGGCCGGTCGAGGGTGTCGCCGGTGGCGCGCAGCGTCAACCAGCCGGGGCGCTCGGACAGCGACCACGACTCGTCCGGGCGCTCGCGCGGGGAGATCCACCCCGGGGCGAGCGCGCACCCGTCGAAGTTCTCGCGCACCGGGAGCGACGGCAGCGGGTGCCGCGCCTGCGGTGAGGCCGTTCCCCCGCTCTCCGCCACCACGGGCCACCCGTCCTCCCAGCGCACGGGCACCAGTTCCGCCTCCTGCGCCGGCGCGGTGGGACCCCGGTGGTGCGAGCGCGGTCCGGGCAGCACCAGCCACCAGGCCCCGTCCGGGGTGTCGACGAGGTCGACGCCGCCGGTGCTGCGGATCAACCGGGAGGACCCGCCCCGGTCGCCCGGCGCGCGTTCGAACGGCCCGCGCGGGGTGCGCGCGCGGGCGACGACGAGCCCGTGGCGGCGTGCGGACAACAGGTACCACCAGTCGCCGACGCGGTGCAGGCGCGACGCACCCGGACCGTCCGGCCCGTCGCCGGGCCACACCCGCCACGGGCCTTCCACCACCTCGCCGGTGCCCACGTCGACCCGGGCCACCTGCCCGTCGGACGTGACGCACCAGCACCCGCCGTCCTCGTCCCACGCCAGGTCGGGCGCCTCGCCCGGCAGGTCGAGCCACATCGGGTCCGACCACGGGCCGAGGGGGTCGTCCGCTGTGACGACGAAGTCGCGCCCCGCCGACGCGTTGGTCGCGACCACGTGGAAGCGCCCGTCGTGGTGGCGGATCGCCGGCGCGCGGATCCCGCGCGACGCGGGGGCGTCGGCGGGCAGCCGCACCTGCTCCGGCCGGACCAGGACGTTGCCGACCTGCCGCCACCGCACCAGGTCGCGGCTGTGGAAGAGCGGCACGCCCGGGAAGTACTCGAAGCTGGAGCACACCAGGTAGTAGTCCCCACCGACCCGGCACACGCCGGGGTCGGGGAGGGGACCTCCGATCGCGGGACCGGGGTGGGTGGGCACGGTGTTCCTTCGCGGTGTCGGGTGGCGGGCCGGTTCGCGCGGGCCGTTCAGACCCGGGTCCACTTCTGGTTGGACTGCCCGTTGCAGGTCCAGAGGATCAGGGTGGACCCGTTGGCGGTGCCCGCCTGGTTGACGTCCAGGCAGAGCCCGGAGCGCGCGTTGCGGATGGAGCCGTCGGACTCGGAGGTCCACCTCTGGTTGTCCTGGCCGTTGCACGGCCAGGTGATCACCCTGGTGCCGTTGGCGGTGCCCCCGTTGTAGGCGTCGAGGCACTTGTCGCCGAAGACGCGGATCTCACCGTTCGCCCACGTCGTCCACAGCTGGTTGGCCGCGGTGTGGCAGTCCCAGATCAGGGTGGCCGCTCCCGAAGCGGTGGAGGCGTTGTCCACGTCCGCGCAGCGGCCCGAGCCGGTGCCGCGCAGGCGTGCGGTGGTGGCGGCCGACGGCGTGCCGCCGGAGACCCGGAAGACGGCCGAGCCGTGCGCCGGGACGCTCGCCGAGATCGAGCCCGAGGTGGTGGCCGTGCCGCCGGTCCACAGGTCGGTCAGGGTGAACGAGCCGCCGGACAGGCCGACCTGCGCGGCCGTGGTGGTGACGGTGGCGGTCGCGCCGCCCCGGTTGATCAGGCCGACCGCCACCGAGCCGTCGCTCAGCGACTTGGCGAAGACCTCGGTGTTGCCGTCGTCGCGCACCCGCCGCCCGCCCGCGCCGAGCCGGTCCTGGTTGACCGCGATCAGCCTCGGGTTGCGCAGGACGGCGCTGATGTCGCCGGACATGGTGCGGATGTCGTTGCCCGCCATGAGGGGTGCGGCCATCAGCGCCCACAGCGCGAAGTGCGTGCGGGACTCGGTGAGGGTCAGCCCGGGACGGCCGACGACCAGCATGTCGGGGTCGTTCCAGTTGCCCGGACCGGTCTGGGCGGCCAGGGGCGCGGTGACGTCCAGGACGTTGCCGACGCCCATGGGGTAGCTGTTGGTGTTGCCGTTCTGCCAGATGTCCAGCAGGTCCTCGGTCGTCCGCCACAGGTCGGCGACCTCGCCCCAGTCGTACTTGTCGCCGGTGGGCGCGTGGAAGCTGTTGGAGTTGATGCTGTAGACGATCGGGCGGCCGGTGGCCCGCAGCGCGTCGCGCATGATCGTGAACCGGGCGACCTGCTCGTCGCGGGTGCCGCTGCCCGAGCACCAGTCGTACTTCAGGTAGTCCACGCCCCACGAGGCGAACGACCGGGCGTCCTGGACCTCGTGGCCCTTGCTGCCGGTGGAACCGGGGTGCGTGCCGACGCCCTGGGCGCAGGTCTTCTCGTTGGGCGCCTGGTAGATGCCGAACTTCAGGCCGCGGGCGTGGATGTAGTCCCCCAGCGCCTTCATGCCGCTGGGGAACTTCGTCGGGTGGGCGCGCAGGTTGCCCGCGCTGTCGCGGTTCGGGTCGAACCAGCAGTCGTCCACCACCACGTACTGGTAGCCGGCGTCGCGCATGCCCGAGGAGACCATCGCGTCGGCGGCCTGCCGGACCTGTGCCTCGGTGATGCCGCAACCGAAGCTGTTCCAGCTGTTCCAGCCCATCGGCGGGGTGAGCGCCGGGCTGCCGGGCGCGGCCTGGGCGACCGGACCCGCTGCGGTGACCACCCCCAGCGCCGCGACGACGGCCACCGCGAGGTGGAGGAGCCGGTTGCGGGCGGACGGCATCGCTTCGGTCCGCGCCAGTGGAATTCTTCGCATCGGAGTTCCCCACGTCATCGTCGACGGCGCTCGCGGTGGCGCTCGGCGGGGCGGGATCGCGCCCGCAGCGGAGCGGCCTGGGTGTCACGCTCATGTAACTACGCCCCGCGATTGCGGTCAAAGCTAAAATTGTGAGCGCTAACTTTAGCGCTTTGTTGAGCAGCGACCGACGCTCGAATTCGAATAACCGCAGATAGGGAGCCTAAGCGGAGAATTGCTCCGTTCAGCCCCTTGAACCGCACCTCATCATCACTTCGGCTTGTGAGCGTGAACACCGTCGCCGCGGACACCTCGCCCAGACGGCGCGCGCAACGACCTGACCGACTCGCCGACCATGACGGGCATGGGCACCCGGTGCACGGCGGGGGCGGCCTTCGACCGCCCCCGCTGCTCCGACACCGCGAAGAGCACGTCCACCGCCTTCGCGCCGAGCTCGTGGTGGGGCAGCGCGACGGTGGTGAGGCGCGGTCGCACCCAGGAGGCGATGGGGTGGTCGTCGAAGGAGACCACGGAGACGTCGTCCGGCACGGACAGCGCGGCGTCGGCGAGCGCCTGGTAGGCGCCGAAGGCGAGTCGGTCGTTCAGGCAGACCAGGGCCTTCGGGCGGTGGTGGCGCAGGATCTCCCGGGTGGTGTCGTAGCCGTTCTCCGGCATCCACTTCGGGCACTGGCGCGCGCTCACCACCTCGACGCCCGCGCCGTCGAACACCTGGCTCATGCCGATCAGGCGCTCCCGGGCGGCGATGCTGTTCGGCGGCACGTCGTCGAGGCCGGGACCGGCGCCGACCAGGTGCACGCCCTCGCGGTGGCCCGCGTCGACCAGGACCCGCGCGGCGGCGCGACCGGCTTCCACCTCGTCGGGCAGCACGGCGGGCACGGACGAGCGCGCGACCGGCAGGGCGTTGAGCAGGACGGCCGGGCCGTGGTCCAAGCCGTCGGGCAGGACGACCCTCCGGGTGTACATCGCCGCGAAGACGATGCCGTCGACCTGGCGGTCGTGCATGGTCTCGACCAGTGCCCGCTCGACGTCGGGATCGCCGCCGCTCTCGCCGACGAACAGCATGAAGCCGCGGCGGTGCGCGGCCTCCATCGCGCCTTTGATCATGTTCCCGGCCAGCAGCGAGGACGCCACGGTGTCGGACACGAACCCGATCGTCCGGGTGCGCCCCGTGCGCAGGCCGACCGACAGGGTGTTGCGCCGGTACCCCAGCTCCTGCGCGGTCGAGCGCACCCGGCGCTCCACCTCCTCGGAGATGCGCAGCTCCCGGGCGCGACCGGCCAGCACGAGGGACACGGTGGTGGTCGAGACACCGGCCGCCTCGGCCACGTCGGCCAGCGTGATGCGTCGTCGCCCCACGGCCACCTTCCGTCCTCAAGGGACATTCGCTGTCCTTGACACCGGGTCGTCCCAACCCGAAACTCCGGGAGGCTAACACGTTTTAGCCAGGTCGAGGGAGATGACGTTGTCCGGTGCACGACGGTTCCGCGCGATCACCGCCGCCGCCCTGGCGGCGGTGGTCCTGGCCGGCTGCGCGCCGCCGGGGGGCGACCGACCGGCCCCCGCGGGCGCCCCGGCGACCGCGGTGTCCGAACCGGACTGCGGCGCCTCGCCGGTCGTGCTGCGAGCCCGCCTGGAGACCGGCTTCCCCCTGGCGAAGGCCCTCACCGAGGAGTTCACCCGGCAGCACCCGAACGTGACGTGGGACGTGCGCGAGGAGCAGTTCGCGGTGCTGACGCAGAACGCGCCGCGCCTGCTGGCCGACAACCCGCCGGACCTGGCGCGCCTGCCGCAGGTGTCCGACCTCGCGGGCGACGGCCTGCTGCGCGACCTGGACGGCTACGCCGCGTGGTTCGGCTGGGACGACTGGCCTACGGCGCAGCTGCGGCAGATGCGCGTCGGTCCGGGCGGGCGGCCGCGCGGCGAGGGCCCGCTGTACGCGATGGGCTTCTCCACGAGCGTGACCGGCGTGTTCTACAACAAGGACCTGGCGGCGCGGATCGGGTTCCGCGAGCCCTCGACGCTGGCCGAGTGGGACGACGCCCTGGCCCGCGCGAAGGACGCGGGCATCACGCCGCTGGCGGGGTTCAACGCGGGCGCGACGGCCGGGCTCGCGTTCCCCCTGCAGGCCCTCATGGCCGCCCACGGCTCCCCCGCCGCCATCGACGCCTGGACCTTCCAGCAGCCGGGGGCGAGGATCGACACCCCGGCCAACGCCGAGGGCGTGCGGCACCTGGAGCGCTGGCTGCGCGCCGGGTACTTCGACGCCGACCTCAACGCCACCGACTACGCCCGGATGGTCGACCGGTTCGCCTCCGGCCGGGCGCTGTTCATGGTCGACGGCGACTGGGAGGCCGCGGCGCTGGACCGGCGGATGCCGGGGCGGGTCGGCTTCTTCCTCGTGCCGCCCCTGCGGGCCGGCGACCCGGTGGCGGCGATGGCCGGTCCACCGACCTTCGGCATCCCGACCGGCGCGGCGCACCCCGACTGCGCGGCGTTCTTCCTGAACTGGGCCGTCACCGACCGCGCGGCGCGCGAGACCACCGTGCGGGTGGGCGGGTCGCTCCCCCTCGGCCCGGCCGACGCCCACCTGCCGCCGGTCGAGCCGGGGTCGGTCACGGCCGCCACGCTGGCCGCCGCCGCCCGGGTCGTCGCGGACGGCACGGGCATGGACTTCATCGCCAACGCCACCGGCGCCATCCTGGCCGAGAGCTGGACGCCGCGCCTGCAGGAGCTGGCGGCGGGCGAGCGCGAGCCGGAGGACCTGCTGCGCGAGGTGCAGGCCGACTACACCGCCCAGATCGGCGGGTGAGGCCGCGGTGCGCCGGTCGGTCGGCTGGCTGTTCGTCCTGCCCGCCCTGGCGGTGTACGCGCTGTTCGTGCTGCGACCGCTGGCCTCGACGGTCCGGTACTCGCTGTACCGGTGGGACGGGGTCGGCCCGGCCACCTGGGTCGGGTGGGACAACTACCTCGCGGTGGTCGGCGACCCCGACCTGCGCGGCGCGCTCGGTCACGCGCTGGTGCTGGTCGTGCTGTTCACCGGGGTGCCGGTGCCGCTGGGCCTGCTGGCCGCCGCGGTGGTCCGGCGCGCCGCGCCGAGCGGGCCGGTGCGCCTGGTGCTGCTCCTGCCCCAGGCGGTGCCGCTGGTGGCGGCGGGCATCGCGTGGAGCCTGCTGCTGTCGTCCACGGGCGCGGTGAACCGGCTGCTCGACGCGGTGGGGCTCGGCGGGGTGACGCGGGCGTGGTTGGGCGACTCGTCCACGGCGCTGGCGGCGGTGGGGCTGATCGGGGCGTGGGTGCTGCTCGGCCTGTGCACCACGCTGCTGCTGGCGGGGATGGAGCGCATCGACCCGGCGCTGCACGAGGCCGCACGCCTGGACGGCGCGGGCCCGTGGCGGGAGTTCCGCGCGGTCACGCTGCCCGGTGTGCGGCGCGAGCTGGGCGTGTGCGCGGCGGTGACGACGATCGCGGCCCTGGCGAGCTTCGACGTCGTCTACGCCACCACGCGGGGCGGACCCGGCGACGCCACGTCCGTGCCCGGCCTGGAGGTGTTCTCCCTGGCCTTCGCGCGGCGCGAGGTGGGGCTGGCGTCGGCGGCGGCCGTCGTGCTCGTGGTGCTGGTCCTCGCGGTGGCGGCGCCCGTGCTGCGGCGGGCGCGGTGACCACCGGGCTGCGGGAGCGGGTCGCGGGCAGGCTGGTGCTGCTCGTGCTGGTGGTCGTGACGCTCGTGCCGTTCGCCGACCTGCTCACCACCGCGCTGCACCCGCCCGGGACCTACCCACCGGGGCTGACCTGGCCGGAGGACCCGCACTGGTCGAACTTCGCGGCCGCGTTCCGGACGGCGGGGATCGGTGGCGCGCTGGGGTCGAGCGCGCTCATCGCGCTCGGCGTGGTCCCGCTGACGTTGGCGCTCGCCGCCCCGGCCGGCTACGCGCTGGGGCACCTGCGGTTCACCGGCCACCGGGCGGTGTTCGGCTTGTTCGCGGTGGGGCTGGTGCTGCCGCTGGAGGCCGTCGTCACGCCGCTCTACCACCAGATGCGGGACCTCGGCCTGCTCGACACGCGCGGGGGCCTGGTGGCGGCGCTGGTCGCGGTGCACCTGCCGTTCGCGGTGTTCTGGCTGCGGGCGCACTTCGCGGGCGTGCCGCCGGAGCTGTCGGACAGCGCCCGGCTGGACGGCGCGGGGCCGTGGCAGGCGTTCCGGCGGGTGCACCTGCCGCTGGCCCGGCCCGCCACGTCGTCCCTGGCGGTCCTGCTGACCGTCTGGACGTGGAACCACTTCCTGCTGGCGATCGTGCTGGTCGACGACCCGGCGCGGCGCACCGCGGCGGGCGCGCTCGGCGCGTTCCAGGGTCGCTGGGGCACCGACGTGCCGCTGCTGTGCGCCGGGGCGCTGCTGCTCGTCGCACCCCTGCCGGTGGTGCTCGCGCTGCTGCACCGCCGGTTGCCCGACCTCCGGCCGACCGGCTACCGCGGCGATCCTCGACCGGGATCGGCCCGAAGCTAAATATGTTTGCGTTAACTTTAGCGCGCCTCACCTATTCCACGCGGAGCGACATCCGACGGAACCGTTTCGGCCATCTGCCCGAAACCTTTGCGTTACGTCTTGACCAGGCGTGTGTCATCGTTCACAGTCGGAGAAGCACGGCCGCACCTACCGAGGAAACGATCGCACCCGCCGCGATCCGCTTTTCACTGCGTCGACCCGGTCTCAAAATTGTTAGCGCTAACAATTAGCAGACCCCGGTTGGCGGACGGGTGCCGGCCGGTGCCCCTGCCACCGCGGAAACCAAGGCACGCGGTGTTCTGATCCGTGAGGACACGTGATGAACCATTCACTGCGAGCGGCCATTCGGCCGACGCCCGTGCGTCGGTCGAGAACAACGGCGTTGCTGCTCGTCGCGGGACTCGTCGCCACCCTGATGGTGGCGCTCAACGGCCAGGCCCTGGCGGGCACCACCCTCGGCGCCGCGGCGGCGGAGAAGGGTCGGTACTTCGGCGCCGCCGTCGCCGCCGGGAGGCTCGGCGACAGCACGTACACGACCATCCTGAACCGCGAGTTCAACAGCGTCACCGCCGAGAACGAGATGAAGATGGACGCGACCGAGCCCAACCAGGGCCAGTTCACGTTCACCAACGGCGACCGGATCGTCAACCACGCGATCAGCCGCGGCATGAAGGTGCGCGGCCACACCCTGGCCTGGCACTCCCAGCAGCCGGGGTGGATGCAGCGCATGGAGGGCTCGGCGCTGCGCCAGGCGCTGCTCAACCACGTCACCCGGGTCGCGTCCTACTACCGGGGCAAGATCCACTCGTGGGACGTGGTGAACGAGGCGTTCGCCGACGGCTCCAGCGGCGGCCGTCGTGACTCCAACCTGCAGCGCACCGGCAACGACTGGATCGAGGCCGCGTTCCGCGCCGCCCGCGCCGCCGACCCGGGCGCGAAGCTCTGCTACAACGACTACAACACCGACGGCATCAACGCCAAGTCCACCGGCATCTACAACATGGTCCGCGACTTCAAGGCCCGCGGCGTCCCCATCGACTGCGTCGGCCTCCAGTCCCACCTGACCAACTCCGCGCCGTCGGACTACCAGGCCAACATCCAGCGCTTCGCCGACCTGGGCGTGGACGTGCAGATCACCGAGCTGGACATCTCCGGCTCCAACCAGGCCAACGCCTACGCCGCCGTCACCCGCGCGTGCCTGGCCGTCGCCCGCTGCACCGGCATCACGGTCTGGGGCATCCGCGACAGCGACTCCTGGCGCACCGGCCAGAACCCGCTGCTGTTCGACAACAACGGCAACAAGAAGCCCGCCTACACGGCCACCCTCGACGCGCTCAACGCGGGCGGCAGCCAGCCCGGCGGCATCGACACGAACGCCTGGTACGTGCTGGTGAACCGCAACAGCGGCAAGGCTTTGGACGTCTACAACCTCGCCACCAACGACGGCGCCCGCATCACCCAGTGGAGCCGCAACGACGGCAACCAGCAGCAGTGGCAGTTCGTCGACTCCGGCGGCGGCTACTACCGGGTGAAGTCGCGCCTCTCGGGCAAGGTGCTCGACGTCTACAACTTCTCCACCGCCGACGGCGCGTCGATCGTGCAGTGGACCGACGGCAACGGCAGCAACCAGCAGTTCAGCGTCACGGTCTCGAACGGTTACGCCAAGCTCGTGAACCGCAACAGCGGCAAGGCGGTGGAGGTCCAGGGCGCCTCGACCGCGGACGGCGGCAACGTCGTGCAGTACACCGACTGGGGCGGCGCCAACCAGCAGTGGCAACTCGTCCGCGTCGGCTGACCCGCAGAGAAGGAGCACATCCGTGAACAAGCGATCCTCCGCGCGACGACGCCGGGTCACCGGCGCGGCCGCGGCCGCCATCGTCACGTTCCTCAGCGCCGTGATGGTCGCCCTCGGCGGCACGCCGAGTTCGGCGGCGACGGTGGACACGAACGCGTGGTACGTGTTGGTGAACCGCAACAGCGGCAAGGCTTTGGACGTCTACAACCTCGCCACCAACGACGGCGCCCGCATCACCCAGTGGGCCCGCAACGACGGCAACCAGCAGCAGTGGCAGTTCGTCGACTCCGGCGGCGGCTACTACCGGCTCAAGTCGCGCCACTCCGGCAAGGTGCTCGACGTCTACAACTTCTCCACCGCCGACGGCGCCAACATCGTCCAGTGGGCCGACGGCAACGGGACCAACCAGCAGTTCCGCCTCGCCGACTCCGACAGCGGCTACGTGCGCCTGGTCAACCGCAACAGCAACAAGGCGGTCGAGGTCCAGGGCGCGTCCACCGCGGACGGCGGCAACGTCGTGCAGTACAGCGACTGGGGCGGCGCGAACCAGCAGTGGCAGCTCGTCCGCGTCGGCGGCGGGACGAACCCCACCACCACGACGACCAGCCAGCCGGGTGGCGGGTGCTCCCTGCCTTCGACGTACCGCTGGTCCTCGACCGGTGTGCTGGCGAACCCGAGGTCGGGTTGGGTCTCGCTCAAGGACTTCACCCACGTCATGCACAACGGCAAGCACCTCGTCTACGCCACCACGCACGACACCGGGACGTCCTGGGGCTCGATGAACTTCGGGCTGTTCACCAACTGGTCCGACATGGCCTCGGCGCCCCAGCAGGCCATGAACTCCGGCACCGTCGCGCCCACGCTGATCTACTTCGCCCCGAAGAACATCTGGGTGCTCGCCTACCAGTGGGGCGGGACCGCGTTCACCTACCGGACGTCGACCGACCCCACCAACCCCAACGGCTGGTCGTCGCCGCAGGTGCTCTCCACGGCGAGCATCACCGGCTCCGGCACGGGCCCCATCGACCAGACGCTCATCGGCGACGGCCAGAACATGTACCTGTTCTTCGCCGGTGACAACGGCAAGATCTACCGCCAGGTCATGCCCCTCGGGAACTTCCCCGGCAGCTTCGGCTCGTCCTACACGACCATCATGAGCGACACGACGAACAACCTGTTCGAAGCGCCCGAGGTCTACAAGGTCCAGGGCCAGAACCAGTACCTCATGATCGTGGAGGCCATCGGCTCGAACGGCCGCTACTTCCGCTCGTTCACCTCCAGCAGCCTCAGCGGCTCCTGGACCCCGCAGGCCGCGACCGAGAGCAACCCGTTCGCCGGCAAGGCCAACAGCGGCGCGACCTGGACCAACGACATCAGCCACGGCGACATCATCCGCACCAACCCCGACCAGACCAAGACCATCGACCCCTGCAACCTGCAGCTGCTCTACCAGGGTCGCAACCCCAGCTCCGGCGGCGACTACGGCAAGCTGCCCTACCGACCGGGCGTGCTCACCCTCCAGCGCTGACCGATCCCGGCGCCCCGCACAGCCGTGCGGGGCGCCGGTCCGCACACCGCCCGGAGCGGCGGGTAAGGAGCTGTCATGTCTGCCCCCGATCAACCCACGCGGCGCACCGTGCGCAGGCGTGGCAGGTTGTCGCGGCTGGCCGCGGTGGTCGCCGCGGTCGTGCTCGGAGGTGTGGTGGTCGTCTTCAGCTCGGCGACCAGCTCGGCGGCGACCGTCGACACCAACGCCTGGTACGTGCTGGTGAACCGCAACAGCGGCAAGGCTTTGGACGTCTACAACCTCGCCACCAACGACGGCGCCCGCATCACCCAGTGGGCCCGCAACGACGGCAACCAGCAGCAGTGGCAGTTCGTCGACTCCGGCGGCGGCTACTACCGGCTCAAGTCGCGCCACTCCGGCAAGGTGCTCGACGTCTACAACTTCTCCACCGCCGACGGCGCCAACATCGTCCAGTGGGCCGACGGCAACGGGACCAACCAGCAGTTCCGCCTCGCCGACTCCGACAGCGGCTACGTGCGCCTGGTCAACCGCAACAGCAACAAAGCGGTCGAAGTCCAGAACGCCGCCACCAACGACGGCGCCAACATCGTCCAGTACTCCGACTGGGGCGGCGCCAACCAGCAGTGGCAGCTGGTCCGCGTCGGCGGCGGGACGGACCCCACCACCACGACCCCGCAGCAGCCGGGCGGGCAGTACACCAACCCGGTGGTGTGGCAGGACTTCGCCGACGTCGAGGTCATCCGGGTCGGTGACGCCTACTACATGACCGCCTCGACCATGCACTACTCGCCGGGCGCGCCGATCCTGCGCTCCTACGACCTGGTCAACTGGGAGTTCGCCGGCCACTCGGTGCCCTCGCTGGACTTCGGCACCAAGTACGACCTGACCAACGGCCAACGCGCGTACGTCAACGGCATCTGGGCCTCGACGCTGCAGTACCGGCCGAGCAACCGGACCTACTACTGGGCCGGGTGCATCGACTTCAACGACACCTACATCTACACCGCGTCCAGCGTCGAAGGGCCGTGGAACCGGCACGCCCAGCTCGACCAGTGCTACTACGACGCGGGCATGCTCATCGACGACAACGACACCATGTACGTCGCCTACGGCAACGGCACGATCAGCGTCGCCCAGCTCTCCGCCGACGGCCGCACCCAGGTCCGCGCGCAGCAGGTCTTCCAAACCCCGTCGAACATCGGGACGCTGGAGGGGGCGCGGTTCTACAAGCGCAACGGCAGCTACTACATCTGGTTGACCCGACCGGCCAACGGCCAGTACGTGCTCAAGGCCAGCAACCCCTTCGGCCCGTACACGCTGCGCCAGGTCCTGCTCGACCTGCCCGGACCGATCCCCGGCGGCGGAGTCCCCCACCAGGGCGGCCTGGTCCAGACCCAGAACGGCAGCTGGCACTACATGTCGTTCGTGGACGCCTACCCCGGCGGACGGGTCCCGGCGCTGGCCCCGATCACCTGGACCGCGGACGGCTGGCCGACGCTGCAGACGGTCAACGGTCGGTGGGGCGTCAACTACCCCTCGCCGCTGCCGATCCGCCCCGTCAAACCGCTCACCGGGACCGACACCTTCGCGGGCACGACCCTGGGCCCGCAGTGGGAGTGGAACCACGACCCCGACACCAGCCGGTACTCGGTGAACAACGGCCTGAGGTTGCAGACCGCCACGGTCACCAACGACCTCTACGCCGCCCGCAACACCCTCACCCACCGCATCCAGGGACCGACCTCCACCGCCACCATCGAGCTGGACCACAGCGCGATGCGCGACGGCGACCGGTCCGGCCTGGCCATGCTGCGCCAGTCCTCGGCCTGGATCGGCGTCAAGCGCGACAACGGCCAGACCCGGGTGGTGATGACCAACGGCCTGACCATGGACAGCAGTTGGCGCACCACCGGCACCGGCGCCGAAGCCGCGAGCGCCGCGATCAGCGGCACCCGCACCTGGCTGCGGGTCAACGCCGACATCCAACCCGGCTCCAACCGCGTCGCCCGCTTCTCCTACAGCACCGACGGCGTCAACTTCACCGCGCTCGGCCCCACCTTCACCCTCAACAACGCCTGGCAGTTCTTCATGGGCTACCGCTTCGGCATCTTCAACCACGCCACCCAGGCCCTGGGCGGGGCGGTGACGGTCCGCAAGTTCGACCTGACCACCCCCTGACCACGGCTCGAACCGGCCTCAGCCCCTGCAGCCGCGCGCTGCGGGGGCTGGGGCCGTTTGCCGCAGTCAGGACGTGAACCGTTCTGCGGAATCCGCGAAATCCGCGAAAGTAGTTTCGAATTTCTTCGAAAATCTACCTCTTCCGAACCCCTCGGAAGCCATCGCCACCCCAATCGAGACGAACCGGTTAACCATTGCCCCGAACTGCGCTTATGCCCTATCCGCAAGATCGTCTTCAGCCGGCTCCCGGTGTTCATGGATGTAAACCCCGGTGCTCGACCGGGCCGGGGCGAGTCTTGATTGCCCAAACTGTTTCGGTTAATACTGCTTAACGTTTCGAACTTCCTCACCCACCCCACAGAAAGCCCCAACATGACGCTGACAACGAAGTCGGTCTCACGAGTCGCACTCGTGTCGACGCTGGTGGCCGCTGCCGCGGGCGCCACCCTCCTCGTGGCGTCGCCCGCCAGCGGCGCCGCCTCCACGCTCGCCGCCGCGGCGCAGCAGAGCGGGCGGTACTTCGGCACGGCCGTGGCCGCGAACAAGCTCGGTGACTCCACCTACGTCGGAATCCTCAACCGGGAGTTCGACATGGTCACCGCCGAGAACGAGATGAAGATGGACGCCACCGAGCCCAACCAGGGCCAGTTCAGCTACGGCAACGCCGACCGCATCGTCAACCACGCCCGCAACCAGGGCAAACGCGTCCGCGGCCACGCCCTGGCCTGGCACTCCCAGCAACCGGGCTGGATGCAGAACATGTCCGGCACCGCCCTGCGCAACGCCATGCTCAACCACGTCACCCAGGTCGCCACCTACTACCGCGGCAAGATCCACTCCTGGGACGTCGTCAACGAGGCCTTCGCCGACGGCTCCAGCGGCGGACGCCGCGACTCCAACCTGCAACGCACCGGCAACGACTGGATCGAAGCCGCCTTCCGCGCCGCCCGCGCCGCCGACCCCGGCGCCAAGCTCTGCTACAACGACTACAACACCGACAACTGGTCACACGCCAAGACCCAGGGCGTCTACCGCATGGTCCAGGACTTCAAGTCCCGCGGCGTGCCCATCGACTGCGTCGGCTTCCAAGCCCACTTCAACAGCGGCAACCCCGTCCCCTCCAACTACCACACCACCCTGCAGAACTTCGCCGCCCTCGGCGTCGACGTCCAGATCACCGAACTCGACATCGAAGGCTCCGGCACCACCCAGGCCCAGCAGTACCAAGGCGTCGTCCAAGCCTGCCTCTCCGTCGCCCGCTGCACCGGCATCACCGTCTGGGGCATCCGCGACAGCGACTCCTGGCGCGCCTCCGGCACCCCCCTGCTCTTCGACGGCTCCGGCAACAAGAAGGCCGCGTACAACTCGGTGCTCACCGTGCTGAACAACGCCTCGACCACGAACCCGACCGACCCGACCACCACCACGACCACGACCACCACCTCGTCGAACCCCAACCCCGGCGGCTGCACCGCGACCTACTCCGAGGGCCAGAAGTGGGGTGACCGCTTCAACGGCCAGGTCACCGTCTCCGGCACGAACAACTGGATCGTCACGGTCACCGTCAGCTCGCCCCAGCGGATCATCGCCACCTGGAACACCAGCGCGACCTGGGAGACGGCCAACGTGATGACCGCCCGCCCCAACGGCAGCGGCAACACGTTCGGCTTCACCATCCAGCACGGCGGCAACTGGAACTGGCCCAGCATCTCCTGCCGGGTCGGCTGAGCCGGACCGGTAGCGGGAGGACCCGGCCGCCACCGGGTCGTCCCACCCCCTGATGACGTGACGCCAATCCGCCGCCGCCCCGGAGTGGAAGGAACAATCCCATGCGCAGCAGGGACTCCCGCGCGTCGAGGTCGGCCGCGCTGGCAGTGGCCGCGGCCCTCGTCGCGACGACCGGCGCCCTGATCGGCTCGCAGTCCGCGTCGGCCGCCGCGGGGTGCCGGGTCGACTACTCGATCGGCTCGCAGTGGCCGGGCGGTTTCAGCGCCGGCGTGGTCGTGACGAACCTCGGTGATCCGGTGGCCGGGTGGCGGCTGTCGTGGGCGTTCCCCGGCGACGAGCGGATCACGCAGTCGTGGAGCGCGTCCCACACCCAGTCGGGCGGCCAGGTCACCGCGGTCAACGCGGCGTGGAACGGCGCCATCGCCACCGGCGCGACGGCGTCGTTCGGCTTCAACGCCACGTCCGGCGCCCGGTCCACGCCCCCGTCGGTGTTCACCCTCAACGGCACGGTGTGCACCGGTTCGACCACGACGACCACGACGACCACCACCACCACGACCACCACCACCACGCCCCAGCCGGGTCGCCCCATGATCGAGAACAACTTCTCCGTCACCAGGGAAGGCGCCCACGGCGACAACCGCTTCACCGTGTTCCGGCCGGCCGCCCCGCAGGCGGTCGACCGCGCGCTCCCCGTGCTGGCCTTCGGCAACGGCGCGTGCGCCCACACCGACAACAGCGAGGTCACCCGGATACTGACGTTCATCGCCTCGAAGGGCTTCGTCGTGGTGGACACCGGCTCGGTCGACGGCTCGCCCAACGGCGTGCCGAGCGGGTCGCCCATCCCCTCCCTGCTGACCGACGCCATCACGTGGGCCGAGCGGGAGCAGCAGCGCTCCGGGGCGCCGCTGAGCGGGCGCCTCGACCTGGCCAGGGTGGCCACCGCCGGGCACTCGTGCGGCGGCTTGGAGGCCATGGTCGCCGCCCAGGACCGCAGGGTGTCCGGTGTCGTCTCGCTGAACAGCGGGTTCTTCGCCGACGGCTCGTTCGGCTACCCGCGCTCCGAACTCCGCAAGCTGCACACGCCCGCCCTGTTCATGGACGGCGGCCCCTCCGACATCGCCTACGCCAACAACCAGGCCAACTACGACCTGGCCACCGTCCCGGCCGTGCTGGCCCGCCACCCGCAGGCCGGTCACGGCGGCTTCATCACCGGTGGCCAGCTGACCGACGGCATGACGACGGTGGTGCAGTTCCTCGACATGGTGCTCAACGGCAACCCGACGGCACGCGCCTACGTCCTCAGCCCGTCCGGCCTGGCCGCGAAGGCGCCCTGGGTGGTCGCCTCGAAGAACTTCTGACCGTCTCGGTGGACAGCAGACTCGGCTAAATTTGTTAGCGTTAACTTGAGCGGCGACGGCTCGCTCTTGTTTGATGCACCGAATAGCGCAATCTGGCGTCGAACATCTCCGCACAGTCTTGTGAGCGTGAACATACAGCTGTCAGACTCACGCTCGACGCCTTCCAGGGCTCACCCCGTCCCACCGCCACGGGGTGGGCCTCGTGCGCGACCTCCGCCGAGTGGAGCACGACCCGAGACCACCACGCTGCCCCCGGACCCGCCAGCACGGCCGGGCAGCCGATGACAGGAGTGCCATGTCGTCCTCACCGTTGAGCCGACGCAGGCTGTTGCAGGCCGCCGGGGTCGCCGCCGTCGCGACCACCGCACCCTCCCTGTTCGCCGGGACCGCCGGCGCGGCCGCGATCCCGCCGGTCCGCGGCGACGTGGGCGTGTCGGCGCACCCGTTCGACCTGGGCCAGGTCCGCCTGACGTCGGGGCGCTGGCTGGACAACCAGAACCGCACGCTGTCCTACCTGCGCTTCGTGGACGTGAACCGGCTGCTCTACAACTTCCGGGCCAACCACCGGCTGTCGACCCAGGGAGCGGCGGCGCTGGGCGGGTGGGAGGCGCCGAACTTCCCCTTCCGCACGCACAGCCAGGGGCACTTCCTGACCGCGTGGGCGCAGGCGTGGGCGGTGCTGGGCGACACCACGTGCCGCGACAAGGCCAACCTCATGGTCGCGGAGCTGGCCAAGTGCCAGGCGAACAACTCCGCGGCCGGGTTCAACACCGGTTACCTGTCCGGGTTCCCGGAGTCGGACTTCGACGCGATGGAAGCGGGCAGCCCGAAGTCGGTGTCCTACTACGCGCTGCACAAGACCCTGGCCGGGCTGCTGGACGTGTGGCGGTTGATCGGCAGCACCCAGGCGCGCGACGTGCTGCTGCGGTTCGCGGGCTGGGTGGACTGGCGCACGAGCAGGCTGTCCTACAGCCAGATGCAGCGCGTGCTGGGCACCGAGTTCGGCGGGATGAACGCCGTGCTGACCGACCTGTACCAGCAGACCGGCGACTCCCGCTGGCTGGCGACGGCGCAGCGGTTCGACCACGCGGCCGTCTTCGACCCGCTGGCCGCGAACCGGGACCAGCTCAACGGCCTGCACGCCAACACCCAGGTCCCCAAGTGGATCGGCGCGGCCCGCGAGTACAAGGCCACCGGCACGACCCGCTACCGCGACATCGCCGCCAACGCGTGGGCCATGACCGTCAACGCGCACACCTACGTCATCGGCGGCAACAGCCAGGCCGAGCACTTCCGGGCGCCCAACGCCATCGCGGCCTACCTCAACACCGACACCGCCGAGGCGTGCAACACCTACAACATGCTCAAGCTGACCCGGGAGCTGTGGCTGCTCACCCCCGACAACGCGGCCTACTTCGACTTCTACGAGCGCGCGCTGCTCAACCACCTCATCGGCCAGCAGAACCCGGCCGACCCGCACGGCCACATCTGCTACTTCACCGGCCTGAACCCCGGCCACCGGCGCGGCAACACCGGCCCCGCGTGGGGCGGCGGCAACTGGAGCACCGACTACACCACGTTCTGGTGCTGCCAGGGCACCGCCCTGGAGGTCAACACGTCGCTGGCCAACTCGATCTACTTCCACAACGGCAGCACGCTCACGGTGAACCTCTACACGCCGTCGGTGCTGACGTGGTCGGAGCGGAACACCACGATCACCCAGACCACCGCCTACCCGGCCGCCGACACCACCACGCTCACCGTCAGCGGCGCCGCCGGCGGGTCGTGGACGATGCGGCTGCGCATCCCCGCCTGGACGACCGGTGCGACGGTCAGCGTCAACGGCACCGTGCAGGACGTCGCCACCACCCCCGGCAGCTACGCCTCGCTGACCAGGTCGTGGACCTCCGGTGACACCGTCACCCTGCGCCTGCCCATGCGCGTGGTCGTGCGGGCGGCCAACGACAACCCGTCCGTCGCCGCGATCACCTACGGCCCGGCGGTCCTCGCGGGCAACTACGGCAGCACCACCCCGTCCCGGCTGCCCGCGCTGGACGTCGCCTCCATCACCCGCACCGGCACGTCGACGTTGGCCTTCACCGCCCGCGCCGACGGCGCGACGGTCAACCTGGGCCCGTTCCACGACGCCCACGGCTACAACTACGCGGTCTACTGGAACACCTCCGGCGGGGGCGGCGGCGGGTCCGACGCCGGGTACCGGCTGTTCAACGCGGCCGGCGGCCTGGTCCTGGGCGTGCAGAACATGTCCACCGCCGACGGCGGCCTGGCCGTGCAGTGGGGCGACACCGGCACCGCCGACCACGACTGGCAGGTCGTGGCGGACGGGGGCGACGTCCGGCTGCGCAACGTGAACAGCGGCAAGGTGCTCGGCGTGGAGAACATGTCCACCGCCGACAACGCCCGCGTCCTGCAGTGGGCCGACAACGGCACCGCCGACCACCGCTGGGCGGTCGTGGACAACGGCGACGGCACCCACAAGCTCCGCAACGCCAACAGCGGCAAGCTGCTCGGCATCCTCAACGGCTCCACGGCGCAGGGCGCCCAGGCCGTGCAGGACCCCGACAACGGCAGCGCGGACAACCGGTGGCGCTTCGTGCCGTCCGGGGCCCGCCGCGTCCAGAACCTGCGCAGCGGCCTGGTCCTCGGCGTGCGGAACATGTCCACGGCGGACGGTGGCCTGGTCGTGCAGTGGGACGACAGCGGCACCGCCGACCACCTGTGGACCGCCGTCCTCGACCCCGACGGCTACTTCCGGCTGCGCAACTCGCACAGCGGCAAGGTGCTCGGCGTCGAGAACGGGGCCGACGCCAACGGCGCCCGCGTGCTCCAGTGGGCCGACAACGGCACGGCCGACCACAAGTGGCGGCTGCGGTACGGCGCCAACGGCTGCTTCCGCGTCCAGTGCGGCAACGGCGCCCGGGTCCTCGGCGTCACCAACGCCTCCACCGCGCGGGACGCGCAGGTCGTCCTGTGGGACGACAACGGCACCGACGACCACCTCTGGCGCTTCATCTGACCACAGGGCCCCTAGCTGCGAAAACATCCGCCGGAGTGCTCTTGCGCACGTGACCGATCCGATCCGGCCCCCGCTCCGAATACCTCCCAGTGCCGTGGAGGGAAGGGGTGCCATGCCGGAGCGGGAACGGTCGTTGCGAGGTGTGCCGTCGGACGTGGACGACGGCGGCGCCTCGCTCGTGCCGGCGGAGGAACTGCTCGGCCGGGTGGCGCGAGGGGACGAGAAGGCGTTCGAACTGCTCTACGACCAGGTGGCCGGGTCGGTCCTCGGGCTCGTCCGGCGGGTGGTGCGCGACCACGCGCAGTCCGAGGAGGTCACCCAGGAGGTGCTGGTCGAGGTGTGGCGGACGGCCAGCAGGTTCGACCCGGGGCGCGGCAGCGCGTCGGCCTGGGTGCTGACGCTGGCCCACCGGCGCGCCGTCGACCGGGTCCGGTCGGCGCAGGCCGCGGCGCAGCGCGACCAGCGGGCCGCCGACCTGGGCGTGGTCACGCCGTTCGACGAGGTCAGCGAGCAGGTGGCGGGGCGGTTGGAGCGCCGCCAGGTGCGGCGCTGCCTGAGCACGTTGACCGAGGTCCAGCGCGAGTCGGTGCTGCTGGCCTACTACCAGGGCTACACCTATCCCGAGGTCGCCGCCCTGCTGACCGTCCCGCTGGGCACGGTCAAGACGAGGATGCGCGACGGCCTGATCAGACTGCGCGACTGCCTGGGGGTGGCCCGGTGACCGGTGACTCGATCAACGCCGAACTGCACACGTTGACCGGCGCGTACGTGTTGAGCGCGCTGTCCGAGCTGGAGAGCCGGGCCTTCGAGGTGCACCTGGCGCAGTGCGCGAGCTGCGCGCTGGAGGTGGCCGAGCTGAGCGAGACGGCGGCCCGGCTGGGCTCGGCCGTGCAGGTGCAGCCCTCACCGCAGCTGCGGGAACGGGTGCTGGCCGCCGCGTCGCGGACCCGGCAGCTGCCCCCCGAGGTCGCCCACCGCGCGCCGGCTCGCGGCCGTGGTCGCCGGCTGCGCCGCGCCACGGGGCTGACGGCGGCGGCGAGCGTGCTGGTCGCGGTCGGGCTCGGGGTGCACGGCGTGCAGAACGAGCGGCAGCTGGAACGCGAGGTGGACGCGCTGCGGCAGGCCACCGCCGAGCACGACCGGTTCGCCGACCTGCTGGCAGCGCCGGACGCCCGGTTGGTGCGCGGCGAGGTCTCCGGTGGCGGCACCGGCACGGCGGTGGTGTCCGCCAGCCGCGGCGCGGCGCTGTTCCTGGCCGACGGGCTGGCCGAGCTGCCCGGGGACCGGGCCTACCAGCTGTGGGTGATCGGCCGTGACGGTCCCCGCTCGGCCGGGTTGCTGGGTTCGGCGGCGAGCCCGCGGCCGCTGCTGGCCCAGGGCATCGGCGAGGCGGACAAGTTCGGGTTGACGGTGGAACCGCGGGGCGGGTCCGAGCAGCCCACGACGCCCGCGGTCGTCGTGCTGCCCTTCGCTTGAGCGCTCGCCAATCCGCGGGACGCCCGGCGCCGAACACCAGGTGTGAACGAAACCACCGATGCTCGGCGCCGGACCGGTTCCCGGCCACGACTGCCCCTCCCGGTCGCCGCCGCGGTGGGGCTGGTGTCGGTCGCGGCGGCGTTGGCGGTCGGGCACCTGGTGGCCGGCCTGGTCGACCCGTTCGCCTCGCCGTTCCTGGCGGTCGGCAACACGGCGATCGACCTGACGCCGCACCCGGTGAAGGACTTCGCCGTCCGGACGTTCGGCGAGGACGACAAGCTGGTCCTGCTCGGCGGCATGGCGGTGGTGATCACCCTGGTGGCCGTCGCCGCGGGCCTGCTGTCCCGGCGCGGTCCGGGGCCGGGCACGGTGCTGGCCGGCTTGGTGGGGGCGCTCGCCATCGCGGCGGTGCTGGCCCGTCCCACGATCGGCGCGGCGGGGCTCTTGGCGCCGGTCGCGAGCCTGGTCGTCGGGGTGGTGGTGTTCCGCTGGTTGCACGCCCTCGCTCGACGCACCGTGCCGACGCCCGGCGCCCACGCGCCTGACGCCCACGCACCCGACACCCGCACGCCCGACCAGGACGCGCCCGACCAGGACGCACCGGACCCGAATGTGACGGACCCGGACGCGTCCGGGCTCGGGCGGCGGCGGTTCCTGGTCACGTCGGCCGGCGTCGTGGCGGGGGCCGGGGTCGCCGCCACGACCGGTCAGCTGCTCGGGGGCCGGGTGGACGTGGAGGCGTCGCGCCGGGCCATCCGGCTCACCCCTGACGTCCCGGCGCCCCCGATCCCCGCGGGCGCCGACTTCGCGGGTTCCGGCAGCCCCGCCTTCATCACGTCCAACGCCGACTTCTACCGGGTGGACACCGCCCTGTCCGTGCCCCGGTTGCGCGCCCAGGACTGGCGGATGCGCGTCCACGGCATGGTCGAGCGCGAACTCGTCCTCACCTACGACGACCTGGTCGGGCGTCCGCTGGTGGAGAAGACCATCACGCTGTGCTGCGTCTCCAACGAGGTCGGCGGCCCCTACACCTCCACCACCAACTTCCTCGGCGTGTCCCTGCGCGACCTGCTGCTGGAGGCCGGTGTGCGTCCCGGCTCGGACCAGCTCGCGACCCGCAGCGTCGACGGGTGGACCTGCGGCACGCCCGTCGAGGCGATCATGGCGCCGGACAGCGGCGCGCTGCTGGCCGTCGGCATGAACGGCGAACCGCTGCCCGCCGAGCACGGCTTCCCCGTCCGCATGGTCGTGCCGGGCCTGTACGGCTTCGTGTCGGCCACCAAGTGGCTGGTCGACGCCGAGTTGACCACCTTCGACGCCTTCGACCCGTACTGGGTGCGGCGCGGGTGGTCGCAGCGCGCTCCGATCAAGACCATGTCGCGCATCGACCGGCCCAAGGGGTTCGACGAGGTGCCCGCCGGCAAGTTCGTCGCCGCCGGCACCGCGTGGGCCCAGCACACCGGGGTCGACCGGGTCGAGGTCCGCGTGGACGGGGGGCCGTGGCAGGAGGCCGAGTTGAGCACCGAGGTCAACGTCGACACCTGGCGGATGTGGCGGGTGGAGCTGGACGTCGCGCCCGGCAGCCACACCGTCCAGTGCCGCGCCACCGACCGCTCCGGCTACACGCAGACCGAGGAGCGCGCCGAGCCCGTGCCCGACGGCGCCACCGGCTGGCAGTCGATCGTGTTCACCGCGCGGGCCTGAGCGACGTGACCCAACCGTGACCGCCCGATCGCAATCCGCGGCCGGTCCGGCGCCGAACTCCCCATGACGAACCCGGGAGCACGGCACCGGGAAATCCACAAAGGAGTGATCTTCCATGCGCAAGACCCCGCGACTGGCCGCCATCGGCGCCTTCGCTGCCCTGGTGCTCTCGCTGGCGGCCTGCGGCGACAGCGGACAGTCCTCCACCGGTTCCGGTGACAGCGCGACGAGCACCACCTCGGCGGCCGCGATGACGACCACCACCACGAGCAGCATGGCGATGTCCGACGGCGTCACGAAGACCGACGACGTGTTCGGCGCCGGCTGCGCCAGCCTGCCCCCGGAGGCCGCGAACGAGGGCTCGCTCGACGGCATGGTGGACGACCCGGTGGCCACCGCCGCGAGCAACAACCCGCTGCTCACCAAGCTGGTGGCCGCGGTGCAGGCCGCCGGCCTGGTCGACACGCTGAACAAGGCCGACGCGGGCTACACCGTCTTCGCGCCCTACGACCCGGCGTTCGACGCCCTCGGCGCCGACGCCCTCAACGCCGTGCTGGCCGACCAGCCGAAGCTGACGTCGATCCTGACCTACCACGTGGTGCCGAAGCGCATGGACAAGGACGGCATCCTGAGCGCCGCCACGCTGACCACCGTCCAGGGTGGCACGCTCAAGGTCGCCGGCTCCGGCGACGACGTCACGGTGAACGACGCCAAGGTGCTGTGCGGCAACATCCCCACCGCCAACGCCACCGTGTTCGTCATCGACAAGGTCATGATGCCGACCGGCTGACCTCCGGTTCCGTTGGAAGGGCGTCGCGGCGACAGCCGCGGCGCCCTTCGGCCGTCCGACCGCGGTTCAGGTGGCCGCCAGCGCGGCGTCCACCGTCGAGTGAACCATCAGCAAGTCACCCAACCCGGTGAGCCGGACCGACCGCATGGCCGGGGCGGTGGCGGGCGCGACGACCCGCAGCCGGACCTCGGGGACCGCCTCGTCGTGGGCGGCGATCAACGCCGCCAGCCCGGCGGAGGCCAGCAGGTCGACGTCGCGGAGGTCCACCACGACCACCGCGGGCCGCTCGCGCAGCACGTCGGCGAGCGCGTCGCGCAGCTGGGGCGCGGTGCTCTGGTCCACCTCGCCGGACACCGTCGCCACCACCGCGTCGCCGTGGCGGCGGACGGTCACGGCGAACGGCCGAGGTGCGGCGGAGTGGGTCGAAGCGCGCACGGCGGTCCCCCTTCCGTTCCGGCGGTCGCGACCGATCCACCCGGCGCGGCCGGCTCAGACCGCCGTCCCCATCGTCGTACGGCGAACGGCGACGCGCCATCCGAGGTCAACTCACCCGCTCGGCCGATTGCACCGGTTCGTGCCACCCGCTGATGCTCCGTGACATGGGGGAATGGCAGAAGTTGGTGCCGCGGCCCGGCACGTCGCAGGGGGTGGGGACGGCGGTCGGCGGTGTCGTGGCGCTGGTCTTCTTGCAAGTCCTGGTGTGGACCGGTCACGGCACGTGGGGAATGGTGCCGCTGTCCCTGTTCTTCGTGGTGTTCACGGCGGCCTGGTGGCGCATCGGGTGGACGGGCGTCTACGTCGGCCCTCGCGGCGTGAAGATCCACCACCCGTTCAAGCGCGTCGAAGTGGTGCCGTGGGACGAGGTGGTCGGGTTCGAGGCGCGCCCCGTCCGGTTGCCGACCTCCGCGGTGGAGGGCGCGGTCCTCTGCCTGGTCGGCGCCCGCGTCCACCCGACGCCGGTGAAGCTGTCCCGCGGTCGGCGGTTCGATTGGGCCGCCTACCTCACCGGTTACGACGTCGTGCTGCCCGAGGAGGCGTTCACCGCGGCCGTCGCCACTCTCGACAAAGCGGTCAGGACCCGGCCGCGATAACCGGGGCAATTCCTGGGATCCCCACTCGGTTATTCCACTCAGCCGGGAATCGGGGATTGCGCAAAACTATCGCGGAGATCGCTGGTCCGATCAGCGCAATCAACTCACAGCACTTTGCTGACCAGCGAAAACCATCAATTGAGACGAAGATCGCGGCCGATCTTCCGGGAACATCGCCGTGATAATGTGGCGAACGAGGAGGATCCGAGTACCAGTCGACGCGCAGCGGAGCGGGTACGCCGGCAACAAGGGCGTGCCACTCGGCCCCTATTTCCACACGGGGGATGTCCCGATGTCGATGAGCACGACCGCTTCGCTGGTGGTCAGGTTGCTCGGACCGGTTCGCGCGTGGCGCCACGGCGCGGAGGTCGACATCGGCGCCGCGCGCAGGCGCGCCGTGTTCGCCCTGCTCGCGATGCGCGCGAACGAGGCGGTCTCCAAGGACGAGCTGGTCGACGGGGTGTGGGGCGACGCGCCGCCCGCGACCGCCGGCGCGAGCCTCTACACCTACGTCTCCGGGCTGCGCCGGGCGCTGGAGCCGGAGCGGTCCAAGCGGTCGGCCGGGGTGGTGCTCACCTCGTCGGGAGCCGGGTACGCGCTCCGGCTGGACCGCGAGGCGCTGGACGTCCACCGCTTCGACCGGCACCGCGAGCTGGCGGAGGACCTGGCGCGGCACGACCCCCGGCGGGCGGTGGCGGAGCTGGACGCGGCGCTGGCGCTGTGGGAGGGCGAGGCGCTGTTCTCCGTGCCCGGCCGGTTCGCCGAGTCCCAGCGGTCGCGGTTGCACGAGCTGCGGTTGGCCGCCGTGGAGCGGCGCGCCGAACTGGTGCTGCGGCTGGGCGAGCACGCCGACGTGGTGGCCGAGCTGTCCGGGCTGGTGGTCGAGCACCCGCTGCGGGAGGGCCTGCGGGCGCTGCTGATGTCCGCGCTGCACCAGGGGAACAGGCAGGCCGAGGCGCTGGAGGTGTTCCGCGACGCCCGGCGCGTGCTGGCGGACCAGCTCGGCATCGAACCCGGTCCCGCCCTGCGCGAGGCGCACCGCCGGGTGCTGGGCGGCGAGGCGCGCCACCGCCCGCCCGCGACGCCGCCGACCTCGACCGACCTCCGGGCGTCGGCGCCGCGACCGGCGTCGGCGCCGTTCGTCGGCCGGCGCCGCGAGCTGGACCTGCTGCGGCGCGCGTTGTCCGATGTGGACGGTGGGCGCGGCGGGGCCGTGTGGCTGGAGGGCGAGCCGGGCATCGGCAAGTCGTCCCTGCTGTCCGCCTGCCTGGCCGACGCGGGCGTCCGCGTCGCCAGGGCCGCCGCCGACGAGCTGGGCAGCCGCTTCCCGCTCCGCGTGGTGCTCGACGCGCTCGGCGTGTCGGTCGCCTCCCCCGACCCGCGCCGCGTCGGGCTCGCCCGGGAGCTGCTGGCGCCGGCGGGCGACGGCGACCCGGTGCTCACCGCCATCGACCGCCTGGTGGACCTGGTCTGCGAGCTGTGCGCGGAAGCGCCGCTGGTGCTGGCGCTCGACGACTTCCAGTGGGCCGACGAGGCCGGCGTGCTGCTGTGGCACCGGCTGGTGCGCCTGGCGCACCGGCTGCCCCTGCTGCTGATCGCGGTGGCGCGGCCGGTGCCGCACCGCGAGGACGTGGCGCGGGTGCGGCGGGCCGTCGTGGAGGCGGGCGACCTGGTCCTCCTCGGACCGCTGGCGGACGACGAGGTCACCGCCCTGGTGACCGAGCTGGTGGGCGCGACGCCCGGCCAGGGCCTGGACCGGCTCGCCGGGTGCGCGGGCGGCAACCCGCTCTACGTCCGGGAGGTGGTCGACGCGCTGCTGCGCGAGCACACCGTCGAGTTCCGCTCCGGGGTCGCCGACGCGGCGGTCGCGGACCAGGACGTGCCGCCGTCGCTCGTCACGGCGCTGACCAGGCGGCTGGCGTTCCTGTCGGCCGACGCGCTGGACCTGCTGCGCCGGGCCGCGCTGCTGGGCGGCGCGTTCGCGCCCGGCGACGCGGCGGTCGTGGCGGGGCGGCCGGTCTCCGAGCTGGTCGCCGCCGTGGAGGAGGCCGCGGCCGCCGGCGTGCTGGTCGAGGCGGGCGCCGAGTTCGCCTTCCGGCACCACCTGGTCCACCGGGCCCTCTACCTCGGCACACCGGCCGCCGTGCGGGCCGCGCTGCACCGCCAGGCCGCCCAGGCCCTCGCCGCGGCCGGGTCGGCGGTCGAGCTGGTCGCCCGGCAGCTGGCCGCCGCGCCGACCGCGGTCGACCGCTGGGTGGTGGACTGGCTGGTCGCGAACGCCGCGGCGGTCGCGGCGCGGGACCCTGACCTGGCGGTGGCGGTGCTGCGGTCGGCCATCGCGCAGTCGGACCTGCCCGCCGGTGACCGGGAACGGCTCGCCGCCCGGCTGGCCCGCCTGGTGTTCCGGCTCGGCCGCCGGGCCGAGGCCGACGTCCGCTACGCGCTGGCCCGCGCCCGCGACCACGAGCTGGTCGCCGAGATGCGCTGGGTCCTGGCCGCCTCGCACCACCGCGAGGGCCGCCGCGCGGAGGCCGCCGAGGTGCTGCGGGCGGCGACCGCCGACCACGCCACGCCGCCCGTCTGGCGAGCCCGCTTGGAGGCGCTGACCGCGACCGTGCTGACCGGCGACGAGGGCGAGTCCGCCGCGCGCCGGGCCCTGCGGCTGGGGCGGGAGGCGCGCGACGACTTCGCGGTGGCGCAGGCCCGGCGCGGGCTGTGGCGGGCGGCCACCGCGCGCGGCGACCACGCCGAGGCGTTGCGGCAGGTCGAGCTGGCGCTGGTGGCGGCCGTCGCGCCGGACGTGCACTCGGACCTGCTGGGCGACAAGGTGCTCACGCTGCAGCACCTCGACCGCTGGGACGAGGCCGACGAGCTGCTGCGCGTGCCGTGGTCGCACCCCGCCGTCGTCGCGCAGCACTACTGGCGGGGTCGGTGGGCGGACGCGCTCGACCTGGTCGACGGCCACCGCGAGGCGACGCCGAGCCCGTGGCCGGGGGATCGCGGGCCGACGCCTCCCGCGCACGGCGTCGCCGCGCTGGTCGCGGTCCGCCAGGACCGGGTGGAGGCGGCGGCGCGGCACCTGCGTGCCGCGGCGGAGCACCGGGAGGAGCCGCCGGACGACTTCCGGGCCGCCGCCGAAGCCCTCCTGGCCGAACGCGCCGGGCGGGTGGACGACGCGCTCACCGCGTTGGCCGGGGTGCTCGCGCCGGACCGGGTGACGCCCAACCTCCGGTGGCTGCCGCTGGTGACGCGGTTGGCGCTGCTGGCGGGCGATCCCGACCTGGCGGCGCGTGCGGCCGGGCAGGCCGGGGCGGGCGCGGTGGCGTCGCGCTGCCGCGGGTTGGTGGAGCGCGACCCGGCCCTCGTGCTCGACGCGGTGGCGGAGTACCGGGGAGCGGGCAGGCCGGTGGAGTTGGCCGAGGCGCTGGAGGACGCCGCCGCGCTGCTGGCCGGGAGCGGCGACCAGGTCGCGGCCGGTGCGGCGGTGCGGGAGGCCGTGGTGGTGTACCGGGGTTTCGGTGCGGAGTGGGATGCGCGACGGGCCGGGGCGCGGTTGCGCCACGTGGCCTGAGGGGACTTCTCGGGGAGGCGGGGCAGATGTCGGCGTTGCGGTTGGCCGTGCTGGGGCCGGTGCGCGCGTGGATCGGGGACCGGGAGGTGCGGCTGGGTTCGGCGCGCCCCCAGGCGGTGTTCGCGATGCTGGCGTTGCGCACGGGCGCGGCGGTGCGGCGGAACGACCTGGTGACCGGGGTGTGGGGGCAGGACGCGCCGGCCACCGCGGAGGGCAGCGTGCACACCTACGTCTCGGTGCTGCGCAAGGCTTTGGAGCCGGACCGGGCGCGCGGGGTGCCGCCGAAGGTGCTGGAGTCGGTCGGGTCGGGCTACCGGCTGCGGTGGGACCCCGAGCACTCGGACCTGGCCGAGTTCCGGGCGTTGCGCGCACGGGGTCGGCGGCAGTTGGCCGAGGGCGACGCGGACGCGGCGCTGGGCTCGCTCGACGCGGCGCTGGGGTTGTGGCGGGGTGAGGCGCTGGCGGGGTTGAGCGGGCCGTTCGCCCAGACCCGGCGGCGGGAGCTGGCCGCGGAGCGGACCACGGCGCGGGAGCTGCGCGCCGAGGCGGCCCTGGCGACCGGCACGCACGCGGACGTGATCGCGGACCTCGGCGCGCTGGTCACCGAGGAACCGCTGCGGGAACGGGCGCGCGAGCTGCTGGTGCTGGCCCTGCACCGCAGCGGGCGCGGGGCGGAGGCGCTGGAGGTGTTCCGGGACGCCCGCCGGGTGCTGGTCGCCGAGCTGGGCGTGGAACCGGGGCCGGGGCTGCGGGCCGCGCACCGGCTGGTGCTCGGCGGCACGCCGGCCGACCCCCACCCCGCGCCACAGCGGACGACCACCGCGGGCCACCCCTCCCCCGGCCACCCGGCAGCCCACGACTCGGCCCGCAGCTCAACGCACAGCTCAACGCACAGCCCGGCCCACGACCCGGCGCTGGACCCGACAGCCCACCACTCGACAGCCCACTACCCGGCAGGCCACCACTCAGCAGCCCACAACCCGGCAGGTCATCACCCGGCAGACCACCGCCAGGCAGACCACCGCTCAGCAGGCCACAACCCCGCAGGCCACAACCCGGCAGCCCACCGCCAGGCGAGCCACCTGGCGGCTCGCCACCCTGCAGCCCACCCCACGTCGTCATCGCGCGCGGCGGCGGTCGGGGCGTCCGACGAGCAGGTCCTGCTGGGCCGCGACGCCGAACTGGCCGCGGTCACCCGGGCGGTCGACGAGCTGTCCGCCGGGCGCGGCGGGGCGCTGTGGGTCGAGGGCGAGATGGGCATCGGCAAGTCGGCGCTGCTGGCCGCCGCGCTGGCCCGGGCGGGCCTGGCCGGGCACCCCACCGCCCACGCCGTCGCCGACGAGCTGGACAGCCGCTTCCCTCTCCGGCTCGCCCTGGACGCCCTGGACGTGGACCCCACCGCCACCGACCCGCGGCGTGCTGCGGTGGCGCGGGCGTTGCGCGAGCGGCAGCCGGCCGGGTCGATCTTCGGCAACGGCGACCCGGTCGCGGGCGGGGTGGACCGGCTGGTCGCCCTGGTGGAGCGGCTGTGCGAGGACGCGCCCCTGGTGCTGGTGCTGGACGACCTCCAGTGGGCCGACGAGAGCAGCACCGAGGTGTGGCGCAGGCTCGGCGCGCTGACCCGGCGCCTGCCCCTCCTGCTGATGGGCGCGGCGCGCCCGGTGCCGCACCGGCCGGAGGTGGCCCGGCTGCGCCGCGTCGTGGAGTCCGGCGGCGGCTCGGTGCTCGACCTGGCGCCGCTGGGCGCCGCGGACGTGGCGGACATCGTCGGGCGGCTGGTCGGCGCGCCGCCCGGTCCGGCGCTGCGCGAGATCGCCGCGCGGGCGGGCGGCAACCCGCTGTACGTGCGCGAGGTCGCGGACGCCCTGCTGCGCGAGCGGCTGGTGGTGGTCGGCGCCGACGTGGCCGACGTCGGCGAGCACGCCTTCGACCGGGTGCCCGGCTCACTGGTGTCCGCTGTGGACGGACGGCTGGACCTGGTCTCCGCGCCCACCCGCGAGGTGCTGCGGTGGGCGGCGCTGCTGGGTGGCGAGTTCTCGGTGGACGGCCTGGCGATCGTGCTGGACCGCCCGGTGGCGGAGCTGATGACGCCGTTCGAGGAGGCCGCCGCGGCGGGTGTGCTGCGCGACGCCGGGACGCGCATCGCGTTCCGGCACCCGGTGCTGCGGCAGGCGCTGTACGAGCGGACGCCCGCGGCGCTGCGCAACGCCCTGCACCAGCAGGCCGCGCAGGCGCTCGCCCGCGCCGGGGCGCCGGTCGACCACGTGGCCGAGCAGCTGCTGGCGGCGGCCGGGGACTTCGGCGCGTGGGTGGTGGACTGGCTGCTGGCGCGGGCGCCCGCGCTGGTCTACGAGGCGCCGCTGGTCGCGGTCGAACTGCTGCAGCGGGCGCTGCGGTCCACGGCCGTGCCCGACGAGCACGCCGCGACGCTGCGGGCGCACCTGAGCAGCGTGCTGTTCCGGATCGGCCGGGACGCCGAGGCGGAGCACCAGGCCCGGCGCGCCCTGCCGGGCCTGCGCGACCCGGACCGGATCGCGGAGGTCCGGTGGACGAGCGCCTACGTGCCGTTCCGCGCGTCACGGCCGGAGCAGGCGCTGGCGTCGCTGCGGGAGACGCTGGCCGACCCGGTGCTGCCGGGCGCGTGGCGGGCCCGGCTGCTGTCGCTGCTGGCGCTGGTGCAGCGCGCCGGGTTGGACGACCTCGACGCGGCGGCGGCGAGCGCGCGCGAGTCCATCGCGGTCGGCGAGCGCGCGGCCGACCCGTTCGCCATCGGCCAGTCCCTGGAAGTGCTCTGGCAGGTCGACGCGGCGCGGCGGGACTACGTGAGCGCGCTCGCCTACCTCGACCGGGCGCTGGACGTGGTGGGCACCGACTTCAGCCTCACCGACCTGAAGCTGGTGCTGCTGGACAACCGGGTGTTCACGCTGCAGTGCCTGGACCGGCTGGACGAGGCGACCGGCACGATGCGGCAGGCGTTCGACGCGGCCGGGCACGGCGCGCCCGTGGCGGCGCTCCAGGTCGGCGCGGCCGTCCACCGGTTCTGGCTCGGCGGGTGGGACGAGGCGGTCGGCCGGCTCGACGCGGTGCTGGGCGACGACTCCGGCATCACCGGGTTCGGCCTGCGCGAGGGCGGGCTGATGCTGCTGCACGGCGTCGCCGCGCTGATCGCCGCGCACCGGGACGACGAGCTCGCGCTCAGGCGGCACCTGCACGAGGGCCTGACGCTGCCCCTGGTGACCGCGGCGAACCGGGAGAACTGCGACTTCCTGGTCGCCGCGCAGGCCGCCGCGGCGTACCGGAACGGCGACCACGCCGAGGCGATCGAGCTGCTGGGCGGAATCCTCGACACCCGGTACTCCGAGATGATGCTGCGGCACCAGTGGCTGCCCGACCTGGTCCGGGTGGCGCTGGACTGCGACGACCGGGCGACCGCCCGCGCCGCCGTCGAAGCCTGCGAGGCCGAGGCGGCCGTGGAGTCGACCGAGGCCAGGGCCGCCGCCGCCGCGCGGCGCTGCCGCTGCGTGCTGGAGGAGGACCCGGACGGGCTCACGGAGGTCGCCGCGCACTACCGCTCGGTGGGCCGGGTGTTCGAGTTGGCGCAGACGCTGGAGGACCGCGCCGTCCTGCTCGCCCGGGGCGGGCGCGGACCGGAGGCCGGGATCGCGCTGCGCGAGGCGGTCGGCCTCTACCGCGACCTGGGCGCGGCGTGGGACGTCCGCCGGGCCACCGCCCGCGTCGGCTGAGCGCCGACCGGGCCGCCCGGCGCCACGCGCGCTACTCGTCCGCCGCCGACGGGGCGCCGATGACCCCGTCGGACGACATCACCCAGCCCGGTTCCGGCCGGGCGCCCCGCGCGCCGGTCGTCGCCCGCAACCCCCGTCGCACCAGGTCGACCACCTGCCGCAGCCGGGCGCGTTCCCGCTGGGCCACCAGGGTCTCGTCCACCTCAGATCATCCCCTTCCGCAGGGCGTAGGCGACCGCGTGCGGCCGGTTGCGCAGGTTGAGCCTGGTGGTCAACCCGTAGAAGACGTTCTTGATCGTGCGCTCGGAGTAGCACAACCTGCCGGCGATCTCGGCGGTGTCCAGGCCCTCGGCCATCAACCGCAGCACGTCGGCTTCGCGCGGCGTCAGCTTGGGCACGCTCACGTCCGGCGCCACCAGCTCGCGCTGGAGCCGTTCCACGTGCTTGAGCAGTTCCGCCACCATGGCGGGCGGCATGACCCCGCCGCCGGACGCGGCGGCCAGGACGCTGCGCAGCACCCGCTCGCCGGTCGCCGCCGCGCGGGGCAGGATCGCCACCACCCGGCACTCGACGGCCGCCAGCACGTCCTTGTCGCCGACCTCGTCGAGGACCAGCACCACCGGCGAGCCGACGTCGGCGGCCACCCGCCGCAGGCCGGTCAGCACCTCGGGGCCGATCCGGTCGACGGCGGCCACCACCACGTCGGCCCGCGCCCGCTGGTCCCAGTCCAGCAGCACGACCTCGGCCCGTGCGCCGAGGTAGCTGGTCAGGCCGGCCATGCTCAGGTGATCCGCCGCCTGGACCACGACCCGAACTCGTTCCACCGCTGCCTCCCACAGATCCGGTTCCCCGTCACCGAGTCTGCGCGGCGCGCCTTCACGCGCTCTCCAGCGCGTCTACAGGAGTTCTTCACGGGCCCGGACGGCGTGAAGGGGTCACGCCTGCACCACCTCGTCCGCCCCGCTCCAGCGCCGGTGCAGCGCGGACAGCACGTCGTCCAGGCCGTGCACGGGCGACCAGCGCGGGTAGTCGCGCCGGAACTTCCGGGTGTCGCTGATCCACCACCGCGGGTCGGCGAACCGGGGCCGCGCCGAGTAGTCGAACGACACCTCCGCGCCCGTCAGGTGCTCGTAGCGGGCGATCAGCTCCAGCACCGAGGCGGCGCGCTCGCGCCCGCCGCCCAGGTGGTAGACCTCGCCGGGCCGCGGGTCCAGGTAGAACTGCCACAGGGCGTCCACCAGGTCGCGGGCGTCCAGGACGTCGCGCACCTGCTTGCCGCCGTGGCCGACGACCGGGTACGGCGACCCGCGCACGGCGCTGCGCACCAGGTGCGACACGAAGCCGTGCTCGCGCACGCCCGCCTGCCCGGCCCCGGTGACGGCGCCGCAGCGGAACACGCCGACCTTCATGCCCGACTGGCGGCCGTACTCCTGGGCGGCGAGGTCGGCGGCCAGCTTCGACACGCCGAGGAAGGAGCGGTCGGCCCGGTCCAGCCGGATGGACTCGTCCACGCCGTGCTCGTGGAACGGGTGGGACGGGTCCAGCTCCCACCGGGTCGCGGTCTCCACCAGCGGCAGCGCGTCCGGCACGCCGCCGTAGACCTTGGCGGTGGACACCAGGGCGAACACCGCCTCGCCGCTGTGCCGCCGCACCGAGTCCAGCACGGTGACCGCGCCGACGGCGTTGACCCCGAAGTCGACCAGGGGACGCTCGGCGGACCAGGCGCGGCTCGGCTGCCCGGCCGCGTGCACCACCAGCCGGACGTCCGAACCCCACGTCCGGAAGACCTCGTCCACGGCCTCCTGGTCGCGCACGTCCACCCGGTGGTGCCGGTAGTTCGGGACGCGGCGGGCCTCGGCCAGGCCGCGGGCCACCGAGGCGGCCGGCCCGAAGAACTCCTGCCGCATCCCGTTGTCGATGCCGACGACCAGGTCGAACCGCGGTGCGAAGCCGCGCACCGCCTCGCCGCCCACGAGCCCGGCCGAGCCGGTGACCACTGCGATGTCCACGGGTACTCCTCCCTCTCCCTGTGCGAACCCGCTGCTCCGGCCTAGGGGCGGCGGAAGAACTCGACCTCGCCGAGCGCCACGTGCCTGCCCGCGCCCAGCCCGGCGGCGGCCTTGACCACCAGGCGCACCGACACGACGTCGCTGGTGCCGGTGTCGGTGCGCTGCGGGCCCGGCTGGTCGTTCAGCGCGACCGTGGTGGTGCGGGTGACGCCGCCGGATGCGGTCACGACCAGGTCGACGGCCGTGGGCCGGGCCTGCTCGCGGAACTGCTCGGGCTGCGCCGAGGCGCCGGTGTGCACGACCACCGACAGCAGCCGGAACGGCTGGTCGAAGGCGAACTCGACGGCGTCGCCCACGGCGGGCGCGCCCCAGTACCGGTTGGACAACCCGTCCACGGCCGCCGCGGCCGGGTGGTCGGGGACTTCGGCGGTGGCGGTGGTGCGGGCGGGCGCGATCGGCGCGGGCTTGGCCAGCCGGTCACGCAGGTCCTCGAACAGCTCGACCGCCTTGGGGTGGAACAGGATGCCGGCGACCACCAGCGCGGCGACCACGGCCAGCGCGGCCAGTCGGCGCAGCCACCGGGACGTGTCGCCGTGGCGGCGCGGACGTCGGCGGCGGGTGGCGGCGACCTCGGTCCCGCCTTCGAGCGGGGTGGCGCACCGGCGGCAGAACCGGCGGCCCGGCGGGTTGGCGGTGCCGCACGCCGGGCAGGGCGGCCCGTCCACCTCCACCCCGCCGCCGGCGGTCGGCAACGGCCGCTTGACCTCCGGCCGCCCCGGCAGCACGGGCCCCAGCACCACGTCCGACGGACCGCTGCCGACCGCCGCCTCCGACCCGGCGGTCGTGCGAGCGCGCGCGGGCTCCGACGGGCGACCGCTGTGTGCCGCCTCTGGCCCGCCGGTCGCGCGGGCGCGTCCAGGTTTCGACGCAAGGCCGCTGTCCGCTGTCTCCGGGTTGGCGGTCGTCCGGGCGCGTCCGGGTGGCGGACGGTCGATGGTTGCGGGAGCAGCGGCGGTAGGGGTGTCGGGCTTGTCGGGGTCTGCTCCCCCGGCGGCTTCGGCGGACCAGCCCAGGTAGGCGCCGCAGTTGCCGCAGAACTCGTCGCCGTCCTGGACCGATGCGCCGCACTGCGGGCACGAGCGCGCCACGGCCGTCACCCCCGCCCCTCGGGCGGCCCCGCCAGCACCTCGACCTCGCACCGGACGTGCACCGGGCACACCGACCCCACCAGCGCCACGACCCGGTCCCGGTCCACCGGTCCCGACGTCCCCGGCCACACCCGCACCACGACCACCTCGGCCGCCGGACCGGGCAGCGGCGCGTCGGGCGTGCCCGACCACCGGACCCCCGGACCGTCCGCCACGTCCGCGCCCACGCCCAGCGACAGCTCCAGCCGCTCGACCAAGCCCCGTCCCGTGCCACGCCTGCGGTGCAGCTCCACGGCCCGTCTCACCAGGGCACGCCGCAGCGGTTCCGGCCACGCCGGGTCCAGGTCGGCCGCCACCCAGGACGACAGCCACGCCAGGAAGTCCTCCGGCGCCAGCGCCGGGTCGAGGTAGGCGGGCAGGTTGTCCAAAGTGGACAGGATCGCCGACAGCACGGCGTCCAGGCCCGAGGTGAACCGCTGCGCGAAGTCGTCCACCGCGTACAGCGCGGGCAGCATGTCCCCGAGCGGGTGGCTGCTCGGCAGTTCCGGCAGCGCCGCCCGGCTCACGGCGCACCGACCGAGACCTGGTGCTGGTGGGAGAAGACCAGCGCGTTCGCGGCGACGTCCAACCGGTCCACCGGCGCGCCGCGCGCCCCGGTGATCGGGTTCGCCGGGAACATCCGGATCTCGTCGACCAGCAGCACCCCCGGCACCGCCTGGAGCACCGAGAACACCTCGCCGAACTGCACCGGCCTGCCGAAGCCCCACCCCGCGCCGCCCGGTCCGCCGCGCAGCGGGTTGAGGTACCGGTACAGCGCGGCCAGCGCGTTCTCCCGGACCTGGTTGACGTCGGCCGCGGTGAGCCGGGCCACCACCGTGATGCCCTGGTAGCGCGGCGGTTCCACGACCAGCCGCGTGCCGAGCAGGCGTCGTTCGCCCAACCGGCGGGCGACCGCGGCCAGCACCTCGTCGGAGGGCAGCAGCTGCTCGAACCGCAACCGGTCGCCCTCGTCGGCCACCGCGTCCGGCACCACGAGCACCCGCGCCGCGCCCACCTCTCCCGGCACCGGCAGGCAGCGCACCCGCGCCAGCGACGGCACGGCCTGCCGGGCGATCAGCTCGTGGTCCTCCGCGGTGACCGCTCGGTCCTGCACCCGCAGCTGGTTGGGCGCCCGCAGCTTCGCCTCGGCCACCGTCTCCGCGTCCACCCCGCCGATCGCGGCCTCCCGGTTCTCCACCGCCGAGACGTAGGGCACCGAGCTGCGCAGCACCGAGATCGCGCCGCGCGCGACGTTGCCCGACCGGCCGCCGCCGGTGCGGTAGCGGGCCACCCGCAGCACCGCGCCCTTGGGCGGCACCGCGCCGTAGCGGCGCAGCGTGCCGTCCGCCTCGCGCACGGCGGGCGGGAACAGGAACTCGCCGACCGACGCGTCGAGCACCACGTGCCGGTCGTCCGGTCCGGAGACGCCGAAGTCCTCGACCACCGACCAGTCCTCCCAGCCCTCCCCCGCGGCGACCTGGACGACCACCGGGCCGCCGTCCAGCAGCACCGGTGCCCTGGGCACCCGGAACCGCTGGCCGGGCACGCCCGCCGACTCGCCGAGCGGCACGTCGACCTCGGTCTCGGCGTGCTCGGCGGTGGTGGCGCCGCCGATGGTGTACGCCTCCGCCTCGCGGACCGTCGGCGACTCCGAGTAGAACGGCTGGCCGGGCGCCGGCTCGGTGACCCGGCAGCGCAGCCAGCCGGCGCGCTGCCCGGCGACCACCGACGTGGTGTGGCCGCCGGGCACGTGCAGCACGACCTCGCCCGGCCGGTTGAGGCCGCCGGTGCCGTCCTCGTCCACCTCGCAGGCCGCCCAGCCCGCGCCGTCCCACGCCTCCCACACCAGCGGCGGCTGCCGGGGGTCGACGCCGATGCCCTCGACGCGGCTCTCCAGGCGCAGCACGACCACGCAGTCCGGCACGGCGGCGGTCAGCCCGAACAGGGTGGCGTCGCCGGGCTCGGGCGTCCCCTGGAAGCACGGCACGTCCTGGCCCGCCTCCAGGTCGCGGGTCCGGTCGGCGTGCTCGCCCGACGCCGACCGGGTGACCAGTCGCGCCAGGTCGCACGGCACGATCGGCAGCTCGCCGGTGGTGGCGAACACCGTCGCCTCGACGGACTCGGAGCTCATCGTCGCGACCTCGGTGCCCGCGGGCAGCACCACCGCCTCCGACTGCGGCGCGGACAACCAGAACGTCACCCGCGCGCGGGCCGCCGTGGGCGGGAACAGCCGCACGCCGAGCAGGTCCAGGAAGGCCAGGTAGTTCTTCTCCGGCACCCGGTTCAGCCGGTACACCAGCTGGTCGACCATGTGCGCGAAGGTCTCGATCAGGGTGACGCCGGGGTCGGACACGTTGTGGTCCGTCCACTCCGGACAGCTCTGCTGGACGTAGCGCTTGGCCTCGTCCACGAGCTGCTGGAAGCGGCGGTCGTCCAGGCTGGGCGCTGGGATCGCCATCAGTCGGCCTCCCCTTCCTCGGACGGGATCGTGTAGAACGGGAAGACCAGGTTGCGCTGGTCGTTGGTGGACTTCACGGTGTAGCGAACGTCGATGTAGAGCGTGCCGACGTCGACCGAGTCGAACGCGACCACCACGTCGGCCACGTCGATGCGCGGCTCCCAGCGCTCCAGCGCCGCGCGCACCTCGCGGGTGACGTGCCCGGCGGTCGCGCCGTCGGCGGTGGCGAACACCAGGTCGTGGATGCCGCAGCCGAACTCCGGCCGCATCGGGCGCTCACCCGGCGCGGTGCCCAGGATCAACCGGATGGCCTCCTGGACCTCCTGGTCGCGGTCGACCATGCCGATGCCGCCGGTGGGGCCGGTCCGCAGCGGGAAGCCCCAGCCGCGGCCGACGAAGTCCGCGCTCACAGCGGGCCCCCGATCAGCACGGTGCCCGGCCGCGGCGAGACCTTCGCCTTGCACGAGGTCTCGTCCAGGACGGCCGCGGCGGGCAGACCGCCGATGAGCACGCCCCGGCGCACGATGGCGGGCGTCACCATGACGAGGTTGGGCACCGCGTTGTGCGGCACCACGGCGCACACGTGCGCGCAGTTGATCGTCGCGGCGGGTTTGCCCTCGATCAGCACCGTGAGCAACCGGGCCGCCGTCAGCGGGTTGAGCGGCGCGCCGACGGCGCCGCCGTGCACGGTCAGGTCGCCCTGACGGGCGGCGATGGGCATGGCGGAACTCTCCTCACGTGGTCAGTTGAGCTTGATGAGGGCGCCCTTGAGCGTGAGCACGCCCAGGCCGGCGTCGATGGTGATCCCGGCGCTGTCGAGCGTGATGGAGCCCGGGCCGGCGTTGATGGTGGCGCCGGTGCTGGTGAGCGTCACCGAGCTGAGCACCCCGGCGCCCTTCGGGCCGCGCACGGACACGTCGACCCGGTTCAGCTTGTCGTCCAGCAGGACCTCCAGCCGCTCGTCCCCCGTGACCAGCCGGACCCCCGACGACGCCCGGCTATCCAGCAGCTCCAACCGGTTGCCGTTGCGGGCCGACACCGAGCGGCGGTTCACCTTGCCGCGCAACGGGTCCACCAGCGCGCGGCCGTGCGGCGAGGGCTTGTCGACGCCGTTGTAGAGCCCGCCGATCACGTAGGGCCGGTCCAGGCTGCCCTGCTCGAAGCCGACCAGCACCTCGTCGTCCACCTCGGGGCTGAACACCCCGCCACCGCCGGCGCCGCCCCACTGCACGGTGCGGACCCAGTCGGTGACGTAGGTGTCGTCCAGCCACGGGAACTTCAACCGCACCCAGCCGCGCTGGTCCCGGCCGGGCTCCTTGATGTCGGTGACGACCGCGGTCGCCAGGCCGGGCATCCGCCGGCCGCGGGCGGGCGCGTTGCCGCCGGTCACCAGTCCCGCCAGCGACCGGTCGTAGGAGGCGCTGACCGTCAGCGTGGTGCGGTAGCCGGTCTCGGCCTCGATCACGTGGCGCGCGCCGGTCACGGTGTAGCTGCCGTCGAAGTAGGCGCCGTAGCGCGCCAGCGTCACCGGGTCGCCCGCGCGGAGCTTGGGGTTGCCGTCGACAACGGCCTCCAGCTCGCCGAAGCCCGCGCCGGTCGACGCCTCCAGCGAGCGCGCCACGCGGGTCGCCTCGGCCTGGGTGGGGTAGGGGGTGTCGGTGACCAGCAGGGGCGCCTTCGTGGGGAAGTTCGCGTTGGCCTCGCTCGCCGCGAGGCCCGGCTTGACGGTCTTGCTCGGGGTGTTGGGCTGCACCGCCACCAGCGCCTTCTTGGTGGCGACGTCCCAGCTGCGCACCTCGACGCCGTTGGCCTGGTCGGCGGTGGTGAGCACGGCGCGCAGCGAGTGGGTGTTGCCGCTGAGCACGTGCGGGTCGTCCGAGGCCGACGCCTTCGGCGCCTTGCTCGCGGGCGTGAGCTTGACGAACTCCAGCAGCCCGCGCTCGTCGACCCGGACCACGGCGTCGTGCTCCTGGGCGAGCACCTGGAGGAAGTCCCAGTCCGACACGCCCGCCTGGCTCAGGTGCCGGTAGGTGAGGTTGGCGACGTCCAGCCTGCCCACGGTCAGCCCGGCGCCCAGCGCGACCTTCCGCACGACGGCCGACGCGGACATGTTGCGGAACGCCCGCACCTTGCGACCGCGCATCAGGCGGTGCGCCCGGCTCATCGCCCGAACCACCACGAACACGCCGGAGCCGTCGTGGTCCATCTCCAGCGCGGTGATCTCGCCGGTGAACACCCGTTCGGCCGTCGTCACGGCGGAGGCCGCGAACGCCACCTCCAGCCGACCGCCGATCCGGACCCCCGCGTCCTGGAGCAGTTCCCTGTTCTCGTCCCGGTAGGTCAGCACCGCGCTGTCCGGCAAGCCGACGTTCTCGTCCACGACGCAGCGGACCAGGTACTTCGCCTCGGCCAGGAGCTCCTTGCCGTCCACCTTGATCACCGCGCTGGCGGCGAAGTTGTCGCCCTGGGCGTTCGTCGTGGTCACCGTTCCTCCTCCGCTGCACCCGTGGTGCCCGGCACCAGCAGCTCCGTGCCGGGCACCAGGACCATGGGGTCGTCGATGTCGTTGGCCTCGGCGATGACCCGCCACGCGGTCGCGTCGCCGTACTCCCGCCACGCCAGCTGCTGCAGGCTGTCCCCGGCGACCACCCGGTGCGTGCGGCGGGCCTCGCGCGAGCCGGACGTCGGGTTCTGGCCGGGCGTGCCGACCCCCGCCTCCTCGATGGACAGCGAGCAGGTGGCCCGCAGCGGCCTGCCGTCCACGTCGAACAGCGAGTACTCGACCGACAGGCTGGACAGCACGCCGTCGAACGACACCGACTTGGCGGTGCCCCACTCGAAGCGCACCCACGGGCTCGCGGGCTTCTTCTTGCGCAGGCTGGCCTTCGTGGGCACGCAGGCGATCATCAGCTTCTCCACCCCCTCCTCCACCGAGTTGTCGTGCTCTGAGGTCGCGTCCAGGAACACGTCCACGCTCAACGACCGCGGCCCGCTGCCGACGAACTCCGGCAGCGACGCCTGGTCCGCCATCCGGGCCGGCTTGCGCCGCCACTCGACGCTCTTGCTCAGCGAGAGCCGGTTGGGGTTGAACTGGAACTTGGCCGTCGCCAGCCGCGCGCCCGGTTTGGCCCCGCTCTTCGCCGGTGGTTCCATGATCACCAGCTGCGCCTTGACGAGGCCGGAGCCGAAGTGCGCCGCCACGGCCTTGCCCGCCTTGGCGACCCCGGCCTGGAACTTCGGTGCCACGGTCCGCTCTCCTCGCTCGCGCTCAGTCGTCGCCCGACGCGTGCAGGCCCTCGTGGGCGAACTCCAGCGTCTCCACGGCGGCCTGGGACTGGTTCGGGTCGAAGCTGGGGCCCTGCCAGCGGACCGGGATGATGCCCATCACCTGCCAGCTGACGATCGGGGTGAGGTCCGGGGCCAGGGCGACGATCTCGCCGTCCTCGCGGTCGGCTTCCTTCAGGACCTCGTTGAACCACTTGAGGACCTTGGCCGAGTCGGCGGTCACCGGGCGGGTCATCGTGATGTTGGACCAGGTGATGCGCGAGGGCAGGCTCCAGGTGAAGTTGTTGTTGCCGCCCTCGGCGTACTGCTCGACCTCCACCTGCGCGCCGAGACCGTCGCAGGTGTGGAACATGCCGAGGTCGTCGTCGGCGATGGTCAGCCGGAAGAAGACGCTGCTGGCGAACACGTCGTCGGTCACTGGTGCTCCTTGGTGGGGGCCGGCTAGCGGCGGCGGTCGTGCAGGTTGCCGGTGCGCTCGCGGCCCTGGCGCAGTTCGGTGCGCAGCAACCTGCCGACCGGGTCGAGCAGCCTGCGGGCCAGGTCGTCCAGGTCGACGGCGGGCATGGGCCTGCCGTCGTCACCGCGCTCCCCGGTCTGGTTGGTCTGGTTGGTCTGGTCGGGGGTGGGTTTCCGGGCCTGCTTCGGTGGCGTGGGGTGGGTGGCCGGTGGCGGGGCGGCGGACTTCCGGGCCGGAGCTCGCTGGATCGTCGGCTCGGACGGGGGGTGGTGCTGGGCGGGTGTCGGCGGGTGCTTGACGGGCGAGTGCTTGACCGGCGGGTGCTTGACGGGCGGGAGCTCGGGACCGGCGGCGAGCGGTCGGGGCGGGGTCGGGCGCACCACGGGCTCGGGGGTGCTGTCAGCCTCCGGGTCACCGGTGCGCCGCTGAACGGTCATCCCTGCGCCTTGTGCCTGTGCCTGTGCCTGTGCCTGTGCCGGTGCCGGTGCCGCTGCCGGTGTCGCTGCTGGTGTCGCTGCTGGTGTCGCGGCGTTCGAGCGGATGAACCGGTGTGCTTTCGTCGCGGGAAGGCTTCGGTCTGCCGGCCTCTGCGGCTTCGCGGTGTCGGTCGGTGCTTGCCGGGCACCGGGCCACTGCGGCCGAACCACCGGCCGCGCCGCCGCGCGCTGCACCGGCTGAGGCAGACCCGTGCCGGTATTGGTGGTGAGGGGGCGTTCGGTGATCAGGGGAAGCGTGGAGCGGTGCGCTGCACGTGTCGTGGGTGCGGGGTGAGGGGCGGCTGAGCGTTGGGCGGTGGTCTTGCTGACAGGGAGTCGGGTCACGGGCACCACTGGCAGCCGTTGCCGGACCGGATTGGCGGCAGCAGGCTGCGTGGTGGTGACTGCGCGCTGGACTTCCAACGGGGGTGGTGCTTCCGGCGCTGAGGACGTGTTCCGCGCCGTCCCGGTCGCCTGTTCAGGGCTCGCCGGAGCCGCCTGCCTGCGCGTTCCCACACCCTGCGGCCGGAGGGCCGCTGTGGTCGGGAGTTCCGAGAGGGGTGCGCCGATACCTGTGCCCCGCCTGGGCCGAGCAGCCGCTTCGGGCTTCGGCGTCGCGCTGCGCTGGACCACCGGCGGTCCGGCCTGCGTCGACCTGCCGCCAGGCGGTGTCGCCGGAGGACTCCCGGCGATGGAGGCGGTCGGGGGCAGGGACGTCAACGGCGCTCCGAGCACCGGTGCGGCCCGTTCACCAGGGCTGGTGATCGGCGTGTCGGTGGTTTTCGCGGGCGCGGCCCCGACCACAGGAAGCGGTCGGGCCGGTGGCATCGATGGCCTGGCGACCGTCAGCGAGGGCCGGACCGGGTGCAGCTGGACCGCCTGGGTGGCGCCGGAGTCCGGGGGCCGGGGAGCGGCTACGGCGGTCACGCTCCTCTGCACCGCAGGCGGTGCAGAGGCAGCAGAGGTGTTGGAGGTGGAGGGCTTCGCGGTGGAGTTCTGTGTGGCTGAGTTCTGTGTGGCTGAGGTCTGCGTGGCTGAGGTCTGCGTGGGTGAGGTCTGCGTGGGTGAGGTCTGCGTGGGTGAGGTCTGCGTGGCAGGAGTTCTTGCGGCTGGGGTGTTCGTGGCGGAAACGTTTGCGGTGGCCGCCCTCCTCTGCACCATGGGAGGCGGGGTGGGGGTCTTCGGTTCATCGGCAACCGCGCTCCTGTGGACCATCGGCGGCGCGGGCGGCTGAGGCTCAGCTGAACTGTCCTGGGCCACGGGCGGCGCGGAGGTCTTCGGTCCGTCAGCCACCGCGCTCCGCTGCACAGTCGGCCGCGCGGAGGAGGGTTTCGCGGCTGCACCCTTCCGCATCACAAACGGCACCGCCCGGTCCCGCGCCGCAGACGATGCGGGAGGAGGCGCTGTCCCACCGAGAATCGCCCGCCCTTCCACCACTGCCGGTGCGGCAGGAAGCGGTGCACTAGGAAGCTGTGCACCACCTGCAGTTGCCCTCTCCTTCATCACAGGCGGTGTCACAGGCGGTGTCACAGGAGGCGTTGGCCTATCGGTAGTCGCCCTCCTCGTCACAGGCGGTGAGGCAGGTGCCACGGGCGGCGTGGGGGAGGGCTTCGGGCCGTCGACTGCGGTGCTCCGCTGGACCATCGGTGGCGGGCCCGCAGGACTCGCCACCTCCCCGGAATCCCGCTGCCAAGCCAGGAGCAGCGGGCCGTTGCCGGAGTAGCGCGATCGCTCCGACACCTCCGGGCCGGTCACCCCGCCGATCAGCCCGGACGGGGCACTCATGCTCACCGAGTGGCCCAGCTCGCCGCCCAACCGGTGGTCCCGCCACGCAGCCAGCCCGTCCCGGAACCGCAGGCCGTCCCCCACCGCGACGCTGCTGCGCTGCACCACCCCCGCCAACGGCGGGACGGAGCGCCAGCCGCCGTCCCAAGCCGGGCGTGACGGGGTGGTGACCCGCGTGGCCTCAGGCTCCTCCTCGGCCACCTTCCCGCGCCGCAACCGGTCCCAGAACCCCATCGGGTCACCTCCCCTCGTTCACCCTCGTGTTGATGCGCGCGATCTCGCGGACCCAGCTCTGGCGCTCGTGGTGCGCCAGGTCGAGGATCTCCTCGCGCGGCCAGTGGAAGTGGTAGGCCACGTACGCGACCTCTTCGAGCAGCCGGTCGGCCGCGTACGTCACGATTCCCCCAGGCGACCACCCGCGAGGTCGACCTCGAACGCGGCGCCGCACGACGGGCAGGACACGCCCGCCCGGGTGTGGCCCTCGCTGTTGATCCGCCGGTAGAAGTCCTGGAGGAAGGCGATGTCGGTGGCGTACATCTGCTCCACCACCCCCGCGTGCACCTCGCGCACGGTGCCCAGCCGGGTGATGACCTGGCTGAGCAGCACCACGCTGAGGTAGCCGGGGTTCTCCTTGACCCGCAGGTCGATCTGCGGGCGCAGCTCGTCGCGGGCCGTGGCCAGGCGCATCCGGCCGTGCCGGTGCAGCACGCCGTCGGGGTCCACGTAGCCGCGCGGCAGCTCGAAGTCGAACTCGGTGCGCAGCCCGCCGCGCCCGCTCGGCGCCGCCGACCGCTCCGACTCGTCCTTGGGGTCGACCAGCTCGTCGAGCTGGTCGAGCGCGATCGTCCGCCGCCTCATTCGACCGTGATCTCCTCGAACACGAGGGTCACCTTCTCGGTGGCGGCGCTGGACTCGCCCGCCTTGAACGAGGGGCCCTCCCACTTGCTGGCCCACGCGCGGTAGAGCGTCATGCGGCGGACCGTGTTGCCCTCGGTGTCCTTGACCTCGATGGTGATGTCCTGCCGGGCCGCCGTGACCGCGCCCTTCTCCAGGGTCTCCTTGAGCCAGTTGGTGAACGTGACGCTCTGGTCCAGGCCCCGGGTGAGCGTCACCTCGCCGCCCTTCTGCGCGCCGGGCTGCTTGCGCAGCACCGGTTTGCCGGTCTCCGTCACCTGGGAGACCTCGACCACGTCCTCCTCGACGGTCAGCCCGCTGACCTCCTGCAGCGACTCGACGGTGAACCCGCCCAGCTGGACGCCGAAGATGTGGGTGGAAAGAGCATCGCCCTCTGCCATGGGTGGTGCCGCCTTTCTGGTTCACGCCCGCGCGGGGCGGCTCATTCGCTGACGAGGCTGGTGCTGTCGGAGAACTGCGACAGCTGGAAGACGACGAACTCGGCGGGCTTGACCGGCGCCACGCCGATCTCGCACACGACCTGGCCGAGGTCGATCGACTCCTGCGGGTTGTTCTCCCGGTCGCACTTGACGTAGAACGCTTCCGCCGGGGTGCGGCCGAACAGCGCGCCCCGGCGCCACTGCTCGGTGAGGAACCCGGTGATGTTGCGCCGGATGCTGGCCCACAGGCGGTCGTCGTTGGGCTCGAACACCACCCACTGCGTGCCCAGCAGGATCGACTCCTCCAGGTAGTTGAACAGCCGGCGCACGTTCAGGTAGCGCCACGCCGGGTCGGAGGACAGCGTCCGCGCGCCCCAGACGCGGATGCCGCGCCCCGGGAACGAGCGCACGCAGTTGACGCCGATCGGGTTGAGCAGGTCCTGCTCGCCCTTGCTGATGTTGATCTCCAGGTCGACCACGCCGCGGATGACCTCGTTGGCGGGCGCCTTGTGCACGCCGCGCTCGTTGTCGTTGCGACTCCACACGCCCGCGATGTGCCCGGCGGGCGGCACGAGGGCGGGGCGGCCCCTGACCGGGTCGAAGACCTTGATCCACGGGTAGTACAGCACCGCGTACTTCGAGTCGTAGTTGGCCTCGTCCCGGCGCCAGGTGCGGATCTTCTGCGCGTTCATCCCAGGCGGCGGGTCGAGCAGCGCGACCCGGTCGCCCATCTGCTCGCAGTGCGCGATCATCGCCAGCTGGACGGTCTTGACGCCCTCCAGGTCGATCTGCCCGCGCTGGTAGGCGCTCATCAGGTCCGGTGCGACCACCATGGTGACCTCGTCGACGCTCTCCAGGCCGCCCATGCCGGTGCGGGCGTCCGGGTCCCCCAGGTACTCCTGGGCGTCCAGCTTCGCCACCGCCTTCGACGGCGCGGGCGCGGCGGGCAACGCCACCTGCTGCTTGTCCGGGCGCGCCAGCGCGCCGTTGGCCCGCTCGGTGGCGCTGATCAGCTTGGACCGCTCGGACACCTGCGTGACGACGTAGTTCTTGACGTTCTTCTTCGTGGAGGCGTCGTAGGTCTCCACCACCTTGCCGCCCTGCTTGACCACCAGCTTGAAGCGGTCCTCCGGCGGGTTCTCGCCGTCGGCGTCGGCCACCTCGACCGTGATGTCGTCGCCCGCTCCGGGCAGCGCCGCCACGTGCAGGCCGCCCAGCTCGGCGGGCGCGGGCACGGCGGGTTCGGCGTCGGCCTCCGTCGCCGCGCCGCCTACGCGCACCACGTACGCCGCGCCGCCGCCGTTGGCGAAGTAGCCGTAGACGGAGTGCGGCAGGTAGGCGTCCTCGGTGAAACCGCCGAACAGCTGGACGTACTGGTTCCAGTTCGCCACGAGGGTCGGCCGGTGGAAGGGCCCTTGCTCGGCGAAGCCGATGAAGGCGGCCACCGCGGTGCCGACGCCCTCGATCGGCCGCGCCCCGGACTGGACCTCCTCCACGTAGACGCCCGGTGAGAGGTACTGCGGCATGGTCGGCTCCTCTGTCTTCCGGCTCTGGCTGTTCACCAACAGCCTGCTGCGGTCCGCCGCGCCCGGGCAGGTCCCGCGGACCCCGGTCGGGGGCAGTGCGTTGCCCGAAGGGGCACGGGGGGCGCGCGTTGCCCGATCCGACACCACGTCTGCCCCCGCCGGTGACCGGCCGACGGTCCGCGACCCCGCGTCGGGCGCGAAGGATGGGAGGTCTCATCCCCAGTCCCGACCGAGGCAGGTGCGCGTGCGCGAACAGGAGAAACGGCCGGACGAGAAGGCCGGTGCCCGGCACCGGCCGTCACCCGAGCCCGCCGGGCGGACGGGCGCCGCCCACTCGGGTCCGCTGGACCCCGCTGCGGTGGCGGCGCTGCAGCGCTCCGTCGGCAACCGGGTCGTCGCCCGGCGCATCGCCGAGGAGCGGCACGTCCACGACGGCTCGTGCGACCACGAGCCCACCGTCCAGCGCGCCCTGGTGGACGCGGCGGTGAACTCGCCGGGGCGGCCGATCGAGCCGTCCCGGCGCGCGAAGCTGGAAGCGTTCCACCAGGAGGACTTCTCCGCCGTCCGGGTGCACACCGGTCCGGTCGCCCAGCGCTCCACCGCGGCGGTCGGCGCCGGCGCCCTGACCGTCGGCGACCACATCGTCCTGGGTCGGGGCGCCGACGACGACGAGACCCTGGGCCACGAGGCCGGGCACGTGAAGCAGCAGCGGGCGGGCCGGGTCTCGGGCGCCGACAACGGCGCCGGCCTGAGCATCAGCAGCGAGACCGATCCCGAGGAGCGGTCCGCCGCGGCCGACGGGGCGGCCTTCCGGTCCGGCGCGGAACGCGCCCCGTCCGCCCTCGCCGGACCCACCGGGCCGCACTCGGGCGGCGCGGGCGGCGAGCAGCGCGTGCAGCGCGTGGTCAAGGAGGATTCCTCCTCCGGGGAGACCTCGTCCGCCGAATCGTCCTCAAGGGAATCCTCTTCGGAGGAATCGTCCTCGGAGGAGGAAGAGGAGGAGCCGAGGCCCAGGGGCAGGACCGACGCGGTGAAGCAGATCGGCGCGGAGGTCGAGAAGCACACGAAGGCGTACGGCGGCGGCCTGCAGGGTCGGGCCACCGACGAGGCCCGGTTGCGCTTCCCCCGCGACATGGCCGACGAGCGGGACACCCAGACCCTGTCCCACCTCAGCTTCCTGCTCTACGACGCCCTGAGCGCCGTCCAGGACGACCTGGTGCAGCTCGAAGAGGACATCGAGGTGGTCAACGAGCGCGAGGTCCAGGGCATGCTGATCAACGACCGGCTGCTGTTCGCCTCGAACTACAACGACACGATCGACAACCTGGAGGTCGAGTTCGGGGAGGACATGGCCTCGCTGCGCGACCTGGTGGAGGTCCACCAGGACGACGAGGACCGCACGAAGGGCCTGCGCGCCGCCGACGCGCAGGAGTACCTCGGGCGGCTCGACCGCGCCGAGACGAAGGTCATGGCGGCCTTCCAGGAGCTGCGCGGCATGGGCGACGACGCCACGGCCGAGGCCATGCGCAACAGCACGGGCAGGCCGGTCGTGGTCGTCGACGCCGCGTCGCCGACCATGCGCGAACTGCTCACGGCGCCGGAGCACGCGGGCTCGGTGATCATGCTCCGCTTCGACGAGACCGACGGCACGTACCGCAAGGGCGACAAGGCGGGCAGGCGCAAGCCCAAGCGGATGCACGCCGAGCAGAAGTTCCTCGTGGCCATCCACCGGGCCGGTCTCAAGCCCGAGGAGGCCGAGGGCCCCCTCGCCATCTCGGGCCGGTACCGGCCCTGCATGGGCTGCGCGGCGGCGCTGCGGTACTACCGCGACGTCGTGGGGTTCGGCAACCTCGACTTCAACCCCAACTACGGGTTCTACTACGCCAGCTCCGTGCAGGGCCTGAAGGCCCACCTGCGCCACGTGGTGGAGGACCCGCGCTACCACGAGTACATCAGGGAGATGATCGACCCGGAGCGCGGTGGCGCGGTCAGCACCTCGGCGCTGGCGTGGCAGGGCGCTCCGGCGGACGCGGTCGAGAACAACGGCCCCGAGATCCGCATCCCCGCCGAGCGGGCGGGCGGGCGCGGCTACCGGACCGACTCCGCCAGCGAGGGCAGGCTCACCGACTCGGACGACGAGGAGGTCTACCACACCTCGGACCGCGAGCTCTTCGAGTACAAGGCCGACGACGGCGGCCGGAAGGTGGGCAAGGGCAGCCGGACCGTGAACGCCGGGCGCCGTGCCCAGGACCTGCTCAGCGCGGACGACGCGCTGCTGCTCCGGCAGGTGTGGCTGTTCGGCGACCGGGACACGCAGGCGCTGGTGTTCCGCTACTACACCCGCAGGCCGCCGACGTTCGGCGGTCCGGTCTCGCAGCGGGAGATCCAGCAGGCCACCGGGGCCGGGCCCGGCACGATCAGCCGGCTCATCCTGGGCACCACCGGGCACGAGAAGCGGGACAACCGCGTCGCCGACCCCGGCATGAAGCGCATGCCGCAGCGCGGCCGGAAGGCCGATCCCGCCGAGAAGAAGCCGCGTGGCAAGGGCGCGTTCAAGAAGGGCAAGCCGCTCGACGCCGACGGCCGCAAGAGGATCGAGGCCAAGATGCGCGAGGTCGACTTCTACGAGACGTGGGAGAGCGCGCCCGAGGTGAACGGGATCAAGCCGCAGGAGATCCCGCACGCCCTCGGTCAGCTGATCGCCGACCTCCGCCGCGAGTACACCGTGCCGAGCATGGCCAGGGCGCTCAAGACCTCCGACGCCCTCAAGCAGCACCTGAACCGGACCTTCAAGGTGCTCAACCCCAAGGCGGAGGACGCCAAGGCCGCGCAACCGGTGGAGGAGGACGTCGAGATGGGCGGCACCGAGGACGACCGCGAGCACCCGGAGGTCCGCGGCCTCCAGCACCACGTCGACGAGAGCGGGCAGCACTTCTACACCCACCCCAGCGGCGCCCAGTTCTTCTGGGACTTCGAGCACGGCGACGTGCGCCCGCTGCCCCCGAACGTGCGGTTCCAGGTCGGGCAGTCCTCCGGGGCGCGGCAGGCCGAACCGGACGCCATGGACGTCGACGAGGAGCCGCCGGCCCGGGTCGAGGAATCCGACGACGAGGTGGAGGAGACCTACGTGGGCAAGGGCAAGAACCCGGCCAGGCGTCGGCGCTGAACGCCTCGACCCGCCCACCGGGGTTGCCGGTGGGCGGGTCGGGAGCGGTGCGCGCGTGCCGGACCGCCGGGCCCCGGCGCGGTCACCCCACCCGCGCCAGCCAGGGCCCGAACTCGCTCGCCAGCACGAGCCGCCCCAGCTTGCGGTACTCCCGGTGGATCGCCGTCATGACGTCGGCCATGGTCACCGGCCGGTCGGCGGCGGCAGCCAGGTAAGCCGCTGTCACCGCGCACGCGCGGATCGACCCGCCGGCCAGTTCGAAGCGCTCGGCGCAGAACCCCAGGTCCAGGTCGTCGGCACGGGGCAGCGCGGCGCCCAGGCAGCGATCCCACAGTGCCGAGCGCTGCTCGGCGTCGGGCACCGGGAAGTCCGCGATCACGTCGATGCGCCGGGTGAACGCCTCGTCCACGTTGGACCGCAGGTTGGTGGTGAGCACGGCGATGCCGTCGAAGGACTCCATGCGCTGCAACAGGTACGCGGACTCGACGTTGGCGTAACGGTCGTGCGCGCTCTGCACCTCCGACCGCTTGCCGAACACGGCGTCGGCCTCGTCGAACAGCAGCACCCCGTGCACGCCGGCAGCCTCGGTGAAGATCCGCTCCAGGTTCTTCTCCGTCTCGCCGACGTACTTGTCCACCACCGTGGACAGGTCGACCACGTACAGGTCCATGCCGATCTCGGACGCGACGACCTCGGCCGACATCGTCTTGCCGGTGCCCGACTCGCCCGCGAACAACGCCACCACGCCGCGACCGCGACCGCCGCCGGGGCGCATCCGCCACTCACCCAGCACGCGCTCGCGGTGCCGGGCCCGCACGACCAGCTCGGCGAGCTGGTCGCGGGTCTGCTCGGGCAGCACCACGTCGTCCCAGCCGACGGCGGGCACGATCCGCCGGGCCAGGCGGTCCAACCCGGCGCCGTTCTGCGCCCGCACCCCGGCCCGCACGTGGTCCAGGTCGACCGGACGGCGGTCCACGACGGCCAGGCGGGTGGCGACGGCCGCCACCCGCTCGACGCCCTCCGCGTCGAGCCGGTAACCGGCCAGCTCGGGCAGGAACGCGGGCTCGCCGCCGAGCGCGCCGGTCCACCAGGCGGCCCGGTCGCCGGGCAGCGGCGGCGGCACCGGCACGGACACCACGGGCCGCGGGGTCCACGTCGGGTCCCAGTGCCTCGTGCCGTGCAGGACCACCGGCAGGTCGCCCGCCAGCACCAGGAACTCGCGCAGCAGCCGCACCCGCTCGGGCACCAGCTCCTCCAGCGGCCCGAGCACCAGGCCGGCGCCGCGCAGCCGGGCCTCGCGCACCACCTCGGCCAGCCCGGGGTGCTCCCGGTCGGCCAGCGCGACCACGTCGAGCACCACCGCGCCCCGACCGGCCGCGGCCAGGGCCGGGACCGCCACGGTGGCGCCCCCACCGCCGCCGTGGCGCAGGTGGACCAGGCCGACCCCGGTCCGCAGCCCCTCGCCCAGGCGCGCGGCCAGCCCGTCCACCGGCGCGTCGCCCCGGGGCACGACGCGCGCCAGGCCGGTCACCACCGGGTCGGGCACGTCGTGGCCCAGCAGGTGCGCCACCACCCGGTCGGGCACGCGCAGCACCCGGGACAGGGCGGGCGCGGTGGGTTCCAGCACCTCGACCAGGCCGCCCGCGACCAGGGGCGCGGTGGCGGCGAGGCGGAAGCGTCCGGGCCCGGCCGCGGGCTCGCCGCACAGCCGCAGCGCCAGGTCCACCGTCGCCCGGCGGCGCAGCACGTCGTTGTTCAGGTAGCCGTAGAGCTGCTCGAAGCGCGCGTCCACGTCGGGCGCCATCGCCACCAGCAGCAGTTCCACGTCCAGCGGGCCGAGGCCGAAGTCGTCGGCCAGGGTGGTCAGCCGGGGACCTGGTGGGGGGACGGCGGCGGCGCACCGCTCCAGGGCGAGCCGGTCCTCCGGCGGGAGGTCCGGGGGCCGCCGGGGCGAGTCCAGGACGCGCCGCACGGCCTCGTCGGTGAGGTAGAGGCCGCGGTAGGGGTCGTGCGGGTCGGGGTCGGCGCTCAGCGCCTCGTCCACGGCCCGCCGGACCCGCCGCTCGACCGCGCCCAGCCGCGCCCACAGGTAGACGAGGTCGGCTTCGCGCGCCGCCTCTACCCCCTGTTCCACCGCGCCCGTCACCGGATCAGCCCTCCCCTGCGCCGCCTGGGTCCCCCGGCGGGCGGCTTGGGCCTGCTCGTCGCGAACCCGGCGCCCCCCGACGTCGTCGGTCCGTCGTAGCGCAACCGCCGCGGCGTCTCCTCCGCCTCCGACGAGACCTCCAGCACCACGCCCTCGGTGACCGGCGGCCCGGCCGGCGTCCACTCGCCCGCCAGCGGCGCGATGATCTTGAGGTCGATGGACGGCTTCAGCTCGCCGCCCAGCGCCGACCACATCTCCGAGGTCGCCCGCCCGTCCGGCGGTTGGGCCGAGTTCAGCAGCACGCCCAGCCCCAGCTCGGCCAGCGACCCGGTCAGCCACTCGTTCGCCATCCGCTCGACGCGCACCAGGCTCGCCAGCACCTCCGACAGCAGCCGGTGCTCGTCCTGCGGGCGGTTGGTCCACGCCGTGATCAGGTAGGCCAGCTCGAACCACCGCGCCGGGCCGCGCCACCCGATCAGCACGTCCTCGTCGTCGTGGACCTCCACCCCGCCCGCGTGCCGCCGCAGCACGTCCTCGCGGATGTCGTGCAGGAACACGTTGACCGTCGGCGCGTTCCGCCGCGCGGACCAGTCCTTGGTCGGCGCGTCGAACGACAGCTCGCCCCCGCCGCCCGGCACGCCCGCGGCCGTCAGCATCCGCCGGATCGCCTCGTCCACCTCGTGGATCACGGGCGCCTCCTCCTCGTCGTCGTGGGCCTCACCTGCGCGCCACCATGTCCGGCGGCCCGATGGACGCGGCCACCACCAGGAACGGCGTGGTGACCGGGCCGAAGCCGGGACCGGTCGCGGTGATCGTGCGCGGCCCGGTCCGGTCCTTCGCCAGGATCAGCAGCTGCGCGGTGAACCGGCCGTCCCCGCGCGGGACCGTCGGCGCGGCGGCGGCGGTGATGCCGGGGTTCCAGGTCAGCGCGACCGGCGCGCCGGGTGGGAAGTCCTCGCCGCGCACCGACGTGACGAACCCCGGTTCGCCGATCGGCGGCACGGCCACGATCCGCGGCTGGAGCACGGTCATCGGCGCGGCCGCGGTGTTGTCGGCCGGGTTCGCGTCGGTGCCCGTGGTCCGCAGCACGCCGCGAACCTCGGTCCGCACCGCCGCGTTGGGCGCGAGCACCACCTGCACGACCTGGGTGGCGCCCACCGGCAGGTCGGGCAGCGCGCAGCTGGTCGGCGCGCACCCCGGCGGCAGGGTCGCCACCGGCACCCGCTCGGGCAGCAGGAGGTCCAACCGCAACCCGGTCGCCAGCGCGCCGCCGCCGTTGCGCACGGTGTAGGTCACCACCGCCCGGCCGCCCACGTAGGACGGGCCGGGCCGGACCGCGACGGCCAGCGCGGGACCCGCCGGCGCGACGGGCGGGGGCGGCGGCAGCGCGGTCGTGGTCGGCGGCGCGGTGGTCGTGGTCGGCGGCGTGGTGGTGGGCGGCGTGGTGGTGGGCGGCTCGCCGACGGTCAGCACGGTCTCGTCCGCGTTGTCCGTCGGCAGCGCGTCCAGCACCGCTCCGGTCACCGACCAGTCGAGCCGGTGCTCGCCGGGCGTCGCGCCGACCACGTCGGCCACCACCCCGACCGACGCGCCGGGGTCGAGCACGCCGAGGTCGCAGCGCAGCTCCTCGGCCGCGCACGCGCCGCTCGACGCCCGCAGCCCGACCAACCGCAGCCCGCCGGGCACGGCCACGGTCAGCACAGTCCCCGGCGACGCCGCCGGACCCCGGTTGCGCACGGTCGCGGTGACCGGCGTGGTCACGCCGACGTCGACCGACGCGGCGGGTGGCGCGTCCACCGCGAGGTCGACCGACTGCTGCCAGGTCGGCTCCTTCTGCCTGCCGGGCAGGTCGGTGGTGATCCGGTCCAGCACACCGGTGTCGGGGTCGAGCACGGCCAACTCCTCCGGCGACCTGGCGTCGCCCGCCCGCCGGGTGGTCAGCGCGATCCGGCCGTCCGGCGCGTAGGCGGCGTCACGCGGCTGGAACGGACCGGCCGGGTTGGTCACCGGCGCGGCGCACGTGCCGCCGCCGAGCAGCACCTCGCAGCCCAGGTCCGCCAACGACACGCGCAGCAGGCCGTCGAACTCGCGGTTGAACACCAGCTCGCGCCCGTCCGGGCTGAACACCGGGCTGTCGTCGGTCACCGGGCAGTCGCCGCCGCACACCAGCGCGCTCAGGTCGCGCTGCCGGTCGAGCGCCCCGGCCCGCGCGGTCCAGACGTGGTTGTCGCGCACCTCCCCGGTCGGGCCGTCGCTGACGAGACCGCGGGTGAACGCGAGCGTGCCGCCGTCCGGCGACCAGGACGGCTGGGTGTCCTCCTGGTCCGCGACCTCGGGCGGCGGTCGCAGCACGCCCGCCACCGCGCCCGTGGCGGCCTCCACGACCACGACCCGGCTCGCCGAGCCGTCCGGCCGCACCCCGCCGGGCGAGCGGCGGGCGAAGGCGATGAACCTGCCGTCCGGCGAGAAGGCGGCGTCGAACTCCCAGTCGGCGGGCTGCCGGTCCGCGACGGGCACCCGGCGCGGGTTGCCCCCGTCGGCGTCGACCAGCCACAGCCGCTGCACCCGCCGGTCGCCCTCGTCCTCGAACCGGCTCAGCAGGATCTGCCGCCCGTCCGGCGAGTACGACTGGCGGTGCGCCCACGGGTCGAAGCCGGGGCGGGGGTGGAACAGCAGGTTGGGGTCGTCGACCGCGCCGGGGTCCTCGCGCAGCACCGGCACGCCGAGGTCGCGCGGGTCGGAGCCGTCGGGGCGGACGTCCTGGAGGGTGGCGGTGAACCAGGTCGGGGCGCTGGTGCGGGAGACCAGCAGCCGCGGTCCGGCGCCGTCCGGCTGCCAGGTCGGCGAGCTGAGATGCCGGTTCTCGCCCAGCAGCAGGTCGGGCACGGCGGTGAGCGGCAGCCCCGGCGCGGTGTCGGCCCGGTAGACCTTCACCGCGTTCGGGTCGGCCTGGCAGGAGCAGGTCTGGTCGAGGCTCAGGAACAGCAGGCGCGAACCGTCGGGCAGCCACGCGGGCCAGTGCCCGCGCCACCCGGCCTGGTCGCCGCCCAGCAGGGGGACGCCGACGCCGGTCCCGGTCAGCACCCGGACCTGCGGCACGTCGCCCGTCCAGAGCGTGTACGCGATGCGGCCGTCGACGGGGTTCCACGCGGGCTCGCCGGCGTCGCCGTCCGGCTCGTCGGTCACCCTGGTCCCGGTCCCGCCGGTCACCGGCACCCGGTAGACCTCGCGACCGCCGTCGCGATCACCGGAGTAGGCGACCTCCGCGCCGTCCGGTGAGAACGTCGGCCACGACTCGTCGGCCCCGGTGTCGGTGAGCCGCCGCGGCTCGCCGCCGCCCACCCCCACCAGCCACAGGTCGCCGCGCGAGCCGAACACCACGGTCCGCAGGTCGGGCGACAGCTGCGGGTGCGCCGCGTCGTGGCCCTCGGTCAGCTTGCGCACGCCGCCGTCCGGGCCGCGCACGTACACCTGGGGCCGCGGCTCGTCGCGCAGGCTGGTGAACACCACCAGGTCGCCGCGGGCGGACACGTGGTCGTCGTGGTGCGCGGGTCCCTCGCCCGTCCAGGGCAGGGTCGGGTCGAGCCGGTCCGGCTGCGGGTCCACCGCGTAGCCGATGCTGCGGTGCCCGGTGCCCGCGTAGGCGATGCGGCCGGACACCGGCGGCTCGCCCGGCTGGCCGGACGCCTCGGGTGGGTCGGTGACGCCACGCACCACCGCGGTCACCCCGCACGCCACCAGGACCGCCGCGAGCGCGGCGAGGGTGCGGGTACGCGCCCTACTGGACAAGGATCCACCTCCGGTCGCGGGCCTGTCGCAGGCGATCGTCGCCGCGTGCGGCGCGCGCCCGGCAGGCCCGGCAGGGCAGTCCCGGGGAAGACCCCGGGGCTGTTCGGGCAACGGGTCCGGTCCGGCGGCTCAGATCAGGCCGTGGCGCATGACGTAACCGACCGCGTGGGCGCGGTTGCGCAACTGGAGCCGGGTGGTCACCTCGTGCAGCACGTTCTTCACCGTGCGCTCGGAGAACGACAGCCGCGTCGCGATCTCGGCGGTGTCGCACCCCTCCGACACCAGCCGGAGCATGTCCGCTTCACGACCGGTCAAAGTGGACAGAGTCGGCCCGTTCGGGTCGAGAACGCTGCGCTGCAACCGGTTCACGTGGTCCAGCAGCCTGCCGAGCAGGTCGCCGGGCAGCACCGCCTCGCCCTTGGCCAGCGCCACGGCGGTGGCCACCAGGCGGTCCTGGTCGGCTTCGGCGCGGCGGACCACCGCCACCACGCCGCAGTCGATGGTGGTCTGCAGCGCGTCCTGGTCGAAGCGGCCGACGACGACCCCGGTCCGGGTGCCCGACGAGCGCCGCAACCGGCGCAGCAGCGACGCCGCCGCGTCGTCCACCTCGTCCACCACCACCAACGACACCTGCGCGCGTTCGTGCTCGCGCGGGTCCAGCACCTCGACCTCCGGCCGCGGGCGCAACTGGTGCGTGACACCCGTGCGCAGCACCGGGTCCTCGGCGTACACCGCGACCGGGATCCTCGTCATGACCGCCTCCCCTGGCGAGAACGGGACCGCGCCGGCGGTCCCCGTGCCACCATCCTGCGCACCCGGTGCGGGCCGTGGTGGGATCAGGGGCCACCGGTGCACTTGTTTGCCCCCGGTGTGCCCTTTTCTCCCTGCCGCAAGGGGTTCCGCCCTGCCTACCGTTCGACCGGTGACCACAACGACCGAATTCGGTCTCCCGACCGTGGTTGTCACACCCGGTTCGGAGGCGAGCACCAAGCTGACGGTGCGCAACGACGGCGACATAGTCGAGGCGTACGAGTTCGAGGTGGTGGGCGAGTGCGCACCGTGGACCTCGGTCGAGCCCGCGCGGCTCTCGCTGTACCCCGGCACGTCCGAGCAGGTGACCGTCCGGCTCCGGCCGCCGCGGTCGCCGGAGGTGCGCGCGGGCGAGGTGCCGCTGGGCGTGCGCGTGCTGCCGGTGGAGCGCCCCGAGACCGCGGTGGTATCCGAGACCGCGGTCGTCGTAGAGCCGTTCCTCCAGCAGCACGCCGAGTTGGTGCCCGAACGCCGACGCGCCTGGCGCAGCGCGCGGTTCCACGTCGAGGTCCGCAACGACGGCAACACGCCGATCGCGGTGGCCCTGCTCGCGGCCGAGGCCGACGACCAGCTGCACGTGACCGTGCCCGCGGAGTCGGCGGTGGTGGATCCCGGTGTGCGGGTGGAGCTGCCGGTGCGGGCGCGCGTCGGCAAGGTGCTGTGGTTCGGTTCGCCGCTGTCCTGGCCGGTGCGGCTGACCGCGACGTCCACCGCCGACGCGGCGCCCGCCTCGGTGACGCCCGCCTCCGGCGAGACCACCCGGGTCGAGGAGCTGGAGGGCGAACTCCTCCAGCTGCCGGTGTTCCCCAAGTGGCTGCTGGCGCTGCTGGCGCTGCTGCTGGCCCTCTTGCTGGCGTGGCTGCTGCTGGTGCGCCCGGCGGTGCAGAGCGCCGCCCGCGAGGCCGCCGACGACCGGGCCGAGGAACTGGTGGAGGTCGGCGAGAAGCAGGCCGCCGCCACTCCGACCCAGCCGCAGCAGGGTGGCGAGCAGCCGCCGGGCGGTCAGCAGCCGGGACAGCAACCAGGGCAGCAACCGGGGCAGGGCGACACCGTCGGAGGCGGCGAGCAGAGTTCCAGCACCGTCGAGGTCCGCACCAACACCGGCGACCAGGGCACCGGCAGCTACGTCGTGCCCGCCGGGAAGGTCTTCCGCGTCACCGACCTCGTGCTGGCCAACCACCAGGGCGACGAGGGCGTGCTGACCATCGTCTTCGGCGAGCGCACGGTGACCACGATCGCGCTGGAGACCTTCCGCAACCAGGACTACCACTGGGTGACGCCGATCGACGTGCCGGAGAACAGCTCGGTGAGCGCGACCGTCAGCTGCGCCCGGCCGGGCACCCCGGCCAGCGGTCAGCAGGCGCCGAACTGCCTGCAGCTGCTCAACGTCAGCGGGACGCTCGCGGACGTGCCGCGGCAGTGACCGGACGCCGGATCGGCCCCGCCTCCCGAGGCGGGGCCTCGTGCTCGTCGGTCAGCCCACGGCCGGGTACCGGCAGGCGGCGAGCCGGGCACCGCCCGCGCGGACAGCACCGCCAACCCGCGACCCTCCGCGCCTCGGCTACCACTTCCGCCCACGCTCGGGTCCTGGCAAGCGGCGGACCGGTCGGGCCGAGCGCCGTCCCGCGCGGACGACACCGCCAACCCGCGATCTTCCACGCTTCGGCGACCACTTCCGCCCACGCTTGAGTTCCGGCAGGCGGCAGGCCGGTCGGGCGCGATCAGTCGCGGCGGCGGTTCCACTCGTCCAGCAGGGTGTCGATCCAGGCGCCGAGCAGGTCGGCCACGTCGTGGTCGCCGCGCACCAGTTGGTGGCGCAGCTCCGCGCCCGCGGCGGACAGCTCGGCGCACAGGTCGAGCCCGCCGAGGTCCGGCCCGGGACCGGGCGGTCCGGGAGCGCCCGGGGGTGTCACCGCGAGCGCCCGGCGTTGCGGCCCGCGATCCGCAGGGCCTCGATGTACTTGGGCAGCTCGACCAGCGCCTGCTCCCAGTTGTCGGAGTTGAGCTGCCCGGCGAACACCGCGTCGACCACGAGCCGGTCCACGTCGGGCGCGACGTGGCCGCCGGAGGCGTCGCGCAGCCTGCGCGACAGCTCCAGCTTGCGCAGCCGCGACCGCACCTCGTCCAGCGTCCGCTCCAGCTCGCCGATCACGCCCTGCGCCTGGGCGGGTTCCAGGACCAGCCACCCCCGTCGGGCGAGCTGGAGGAACAGGTCGCCGGCGAACCGCTCGGGAGGGGCCGCGCGTCCCGGACCGCCCATCTCGCCATCGGACCGCACGTCCATCGCACCCTCCGCGCGGGTACCGGTCACCGCTTGGGTCCCGACCCCCCAGGTCTGCCCCCGTACCGGGGATGTGCTCCGACCCCACCACACGGCGCGCGGTGAGGTGAAGCCCAGGCGGCCCGGTCTGCCCGTACTTACCCCTGTTCTGCCTCGCGCGGCCCCGCGATCGGCCGACCGCATCCGCCGGCCGGGTGAACGACCCCTGAACCGTGAACCGGAACCGGGGCAGCGCCGTGCCTGGACCGACGAGCGGATCACGGTGGATCGGGGATCGGGATGCCTGGTGACGGGGTGCGGGTGAGCGTGCTGGGCCCGGTGCGCGCCTGGCTCGGCGAGGACGAGCTGGTGCTGGGGCCCGCCCGCCAACGGGCGGTGCTGGGGCTGCTGGCGGCCCGGGCCGACCGGCTCGTCTCCCGGGACGAGCTGGTCGACGGCCTGTGGGGCGACGCGCCGCCGGCGAGCGCGGTCGGCAGCCTGCACACCTACGTGTCCGGGTTGCGGCGGGCGCTCGGCGCGGCGCGGGACGTCCTGGTGTCGCGGACCTCGGGCTACTCGCTGCGGCTGGCCGGTGGCGCGGTGGACGCCGCGGTGTTCGACCGGGCCAGGGCCGAGGCCAGGCTGCTGGTGGACGCGGGCGAGCACCGCGCCGCACAGGCCGCGCTGGAGGGGGCGCTGGGCCTGTGGCGGGGCGAGGCGTACTCCGGCGTGCCGGGGCCGTTCGCCGAGGTCGAGCGGCGGAGGTTGCACGAGCTGCGGCTCGGCGCGCTGGAGATGCGGGCGCGGGCGGCGCTGGAGCTGGGAGCGCACCGGGAGGTGGTGGCCGAGCTGAGCGGGTTGGTCGGCGAGCACCCGTGGCACGAGTCGCTGTGGGAGGTGCTGATGCTGGCCCTGGACCGGTCGGGTCGGCACGCCGAGGCGCTGGAGGCGTTCCGGGAGGCGCGCCGGGCGCTGGTGGACGGGCAGGGCGTCGAGCCGGGGCCGGCGCTGCGGGACCTGTACCAGCGGATCGTCACCGGCACGTCCGGGGCGCCGAGCCGGGAGCCCGGACGGACGCACGCCCCCGAGCCGCACCACCAGCCTGAGCCGCACCGCCAGCCCGCGCCGCACCGCCGGCCCGCGCCGCACCACCGGTCCGAACCACATCGCCGACCCGAGCCACCGACCGCCGACCGGCCGCGCGACGCGGGAGCGCCCCGTCGCCTGCTCTCCGTGCCGCCGCACGTGGCGAAGGTGCTGGCCGGCGACGTCGAGGTCGGGGTGTTCGTCGGCCGGGACCAGGAGACCGCGCTGCTGCGCGACCTGGTCACCGACGTGCTCGCCGGCCGTGGCGCGCCGGTGTGGGTCGAGGGCGAGGCGGGCATCGGCAAGTCCGAGCTGCTGACCGTGGCGCTGGCGGACGCGGCTCGGCGCGGCTGCCAGGTCGGCTGGGCGGTCGCCGACGAGCTGGGCGGGCGGTTCCCGCTCCAGGTGGTCGTGGACTGCCTCGACGTCGGCCCGACCTCGCCGGACCGGCGCCGGGTCGACCCGGGCGGCTGGGGGCCCGCCGACCCGGTCCCGGTCGCGGTGGACCGGCTGCTCGCCCTGGTGGACCGGGTCTGCGCCGACGGCCCCCTGCTGCTGGTGATCGACGACCTGCACTGGGCGGATGAGGCCAGCGTGCTGATGTGGCACCGGCTGACCGCCGCCACCCACCGGCTGCCGCTGCTGCTGGTCGCGGCGACCCGCCCCGACCCGGGCCGCCGCGAGCTGGCCCGGCTGCGGCGCGGCGTCGAGGCGCGGGACGGGCACGTGCTCGCCCTGGGGCCGCTGGCGGCGCGGGACGCGGAGGAGCTGGTCGGGCACGTGGTCGGCGGGCGGCCGGACGAGGTGCTGCGCGAGGTCGCCCGCCGCACCGCCGGCAACCCGCTCTACACCCGCGAGGTCGCGCGCGCCCTGGTCCGCAACCGGGCCGTGCGGGTGGTCGACGGCGTGGCGGCGGTGGACCGGGACGCGATCGACCGGGTGCCGTCGTCGCTGCTGGGCGCGGTGGACCGCACGCTGGACCCGCTGTCGCCCGGCGCCCGGGAGGTGCTGCGGTCGGCCGCGCTGCTGGGCGTGGCGTTCGGCGTCGACGCGCTGTGCGCGGTCACCGGGCGCTCGGCGCTGGACCTGGTCGGCGTGGTGGAGGAGGCGGTGAGCGCCACCGTGCTCGTGGAGGCGGGCGACGAGCTGGCGTTCCGCCACCCCTACCTGCGGCAGGCGCTGTACGAGGGCATCCCCCGGCCGGTGCGGGCGGCGCTGCACCGGCACGCCGCCGAGGCGCTGGCGGGCCTGGGCGCCCCGGTCGAGCGGGTCGCCGAGCACCTGGTGGCCGAGCCGGCGACGCCCGACGAGTGGGTGGTGGCCTGGCTGGTGCGCCACCACACCACCGTCGCCGACCGGGCCCCGCTGATCGCCGCCGACCTGCTGCGGCACGTCGTGGACAGCCCGGCGCCCACCCGGTCGCAGCGGGCGACGCTGCTCGCCGCGCTGGTGGGGGTGCTGTTCCGGCTGGAGCACGGCCCCGAGCGCGTCACGCACCGAGCGCGGGCCGGGTCGGTGACCGATGGCGACCCCCACCCGATCGCGCAAGCCTCGCAGGTGCTGTGGCTGGTCAGCTCGACCCGCCCCGACCACGACCGGGCGGCGCGGCACGTGGACGACCCGCCTGCCACCGCCGAGGGCCGCCCCGAGCCACGCGCCCGGTCCTGCGCGCCCTCGACCGGCGCCGAGCGGGCGCGGTGCGGTCCGCCCGAGCCCATACCGCCGCGCACTGCCGGGGCCTGGTGCACGGCGGCCCGGCGGGCGTGCTGACCACCGCCGGAACCGGCATCGGCGCTGGTCGACGCGGGTGTCCTACCGGGCAGGAACCGGGACTGGACCGACTGCGGCGTTCGGCCAAGCCCGTGCTTTTCGACGGCCTGTCGGCGCGGCGGGACGTACTGCTCGTACAAGCGCGGGGTTCGGGGTGGCGCACCGCACGCGTCCGCACACCCGTAGTGGGGTTGGCAGGCGCTGTCCCCGACGCGGGCGCGCACCAACCGGGGCCTGTCCAACCCCGACGTCGCGAACGGCGGTCGCCGGGCACTTTCGGGTGAACCGGCTCGCAACGCCGTGACCACCGCGCCCGGCGCTCCCGGGCGACTGTGACGGTGGTCCGATCCCGATGCGCCGTTGCGGGGCACGGCCCCGCCGGCGGCCTGTTGGCCGTAGTCTGCCCCGGCCGACTCCGGCACAGCGCGGGGTCGGCCGGGGAAGCGCGTGGACGCGAACTGAACCAGTGCCGCACGCTCGAAGGCACGCAGAGAAGGGAATGGTCGGTCGGATGTTCCGCCGTATCGCGATCGTCAACCGGGGAGAGGCCGCGATGCGGCTTGTCCACGCCGTCCGGGAACTGGCCGAGGAGACCGGGACAACGATCGAGACGATCGCCCTGCACACCGACGTCGACCGCGGCGCCGCCTTCGTCCGCGAGGCCGACATCGCCTACGACCTGGGCCCCGCGGCCGCCCGCCCCTACCTCGACCTGAAGGTGCTGGAGCAGGCGCTGGTCGACACCAAGGCCGACGCGGCCTGGGTGGGCTGGGGCTTCGTCGCGGAGGACCCGGCGTTCGCCGCGCTCTGCGACGAGGTCGGGGTCACCTTCATCGGACCGAGCGCCGACGCCATGCGCAGGCTCGGCGACAAGATCGGCGCCAAGCTGCTCGCCGAGGAGGTCGGCGTCCCGGTCGCGCCGTGGAGCCGGGGTCCGGTGGAGTCGCTGGACGCCGCCCTGGCCGCGGCGGCGGGCATCGGCTACCCGCTGATGCTGAAGGCCACCGCGGGCGGCGGCGGGCGCGGCATCCGGGTGATCACCAGCGAGGCCGACCTGGCCGACGCCTACGAGCGCACCAGCCAGGAGGCCGCGCGGGCGTTCGGCAGCGGGGTCGTGTTCCTGGAGCGCCTGGTCACCGGCGCCCGGCACGTCGAGGTGCAGGTCATCGCGGACGGCCAGGGCACGGCGTGGGCGCTCGGCGTGCGCGACTGCTCCGTCCAGCGGCGCAACCAGAAGATCATCGAGGAGTCGGCGTCCCCGGTGCTCAGCGCCGACCAGGCCGCCGAGCTGAAGGCGTCCGCCGAACGGCTGGCCATCGCCGTCGGTTACCGCGGCGCGGCCACCGTGGAGTTCCTGTACCACCCGGGCGACCGGGCGTTCGCCTTCCTGGAGGTCAACACCAGGCTGCAGGTCGAGCACCCGATCACCGAGGCCACCACCGGGTTCGACCTGGTCAAGGCCCAGCTGTGGGTGGCGGCGGGCAACCGGCTGGAGGGCGCGCCGCCGGTCGAGCGCGGGCACGCCGTCGAGGCCAGGCTCAACGCCGAGGACCCGGACCGCGACTTCGCACCGTCACCGGGCCGCATCGCCCGGCTCGCCCTGCCCTCGGGTCCCGGCATCCGGGTCGACACCGGTGTCGACGAGGGCGACACCATCCCGGCCGACTTCGACTCGATGATCGCCAAGATCATCGCCCACGGCCGGGACCGCAACGAGGCGCTGAGCAGGCTGCGCCGGGCCATGGCCGGCACGACGGTGGTCATCGACGGCGGCGCGACCAACAAGAGCTTCGTCCTCGACCTGCTCGACCAGCCCGAGGTGGTCGACGGCTCCGCGGACACCGGCTGGATCGACCGGGTCCGGGGCGAGGGCAGGCTGGTGGCGCACCGCCACTCCGCCGCGGCCGTCGCCGCCGCGGCCATCCAGGCGTACGAGGAGGAGGAGAGCGCCGAGCGGCAGCGGCTGTTCGCCACCGCGTTCGGCGGTCGCCCGCAGGTCCGCCACGAGTACGGCCGCAGGCTCGACCTCAAGCTCAGGGGCGTCGCGCACCGGGTCCGGGTCACCCGGGTCGGCGCCCAGCGGTTCCGGGTCGCCATCGAGGCCGGTGCTCAGGTGCGCACCGCCGACGTGGAGCTGGACCGGTTCGACGAGCACACCGGGCAGCTCCGCGTCAACGGGGCCCGCCACCGCCTGCTCATGGGCACCTCCGGGCCGGTGGTGCTGGTCGAGGTCGACGGCGTCGCGCACCGGGTCAGCCGGGACGAGGGCGGCGTGCTGCGCTCCCCCGCGCCCGCGCTGGTCGTGGCCACCCCGGTCGAGGTCGGCGACGTGGTGGAGACCGGCGCGCCGGTCCTCGTGCTGGAGAGCATGAAGATGGAGACGGTGCTGCGCGCGCCGTTCTCCGGCCGCGTGAAGGAGATCGCGGTCGCCGTCAACAGCCAGGTGGTCTCCGGCGCGCCGCTGCTGCGGCTGGAGCCGGTCGGCGAGAACGACGCCGCCGACACCGCGGCCGACCAGCCGGTCGAGCTGGACCTGGCCGACCACCCGGACGCCTCCCTGGCCGACCGCCTCCAGCGCGGTCTGCAGGAGCTGCGCGCGCAGCTGCTCGGGTTCGACGTGGACCCCCACGACGACGGCCGGGTGCTGCGGGAGTACCGGGCCGCGCGGCAGGAGGCCGTCCGGGCGGGCGTGCGTCCGCCGGCCGAGGAGGTCGAGCTGCTGACCGCGTTCGCCGACCTGGCCGAGCTGAGCCGGAACCGCCCGGCGGGCGAGGACGTGGGCGGCGAGGGCCACCTGCACAGCGCCCGCGAGTACTTCCACACCTACCTGCAGAGCCTGGACATCGACCGGTCCGGCCTGCCGGAGCGGTTCCAGCGCAGGCTCGCCAAGGCGCTCGGCCACTACGGCGTCACCGGCCTGGACCGCACCCCGGAGCTGGAAGCCGCCGTGTTCCGGATCTTCCTGGCCCTGCAGCGGGCCGCCTCCGACGCGGGGGTGGTGACCGCGCTGCTGCGGTCGTGGCTGGACGAGGCCCCGCCGGACGACTCGCTGCGCGAGACGGTCGGGCTGGCGCTGGAGCACCTGGTCTCGGCGACCCAGGTGCGGTTCCCGGCGGTCGCCGACCTCGCCCGGGGCGTGGTGTTCGCCTGGATCGGCCAGCCGCTGCTGCGCCGCAACCGGGCCCGCAGCTACGCCGACGTCCGCAGGCACGCGCGGTACCTGATCGAGAACCCGCACGCCGAGGACCGCGAGGAGCGGGTCGCCCAGATGGTGCGGACCACCGAACCCCTCGTGCGGCTGCTCAGCCAGTACCTGGAGCGCACCACGCTCGACAACGCGGTCATGCTGGAGGTGCTGACCCGGCGGTACTACGGCAACAACCGCCTGGTCGACATCCGGACCAGCGCGGTCGACGGCCGCACGTTCGTGACCGCCGAGCGCACCGACTTCACCGTGGTGTCCACCGCGGCCCACCGCGACGACCTGGGCGAGGCGCTGGGCGGCCTCGGCGCCCTGGCCGCCGGCACGGGCCCGCTGGAGGCCGACATCTACCTGGCGTGGCGGGACCAGCCGGAGGAGGCGGCCGACCTGGCCGCCGAGCTGGCCTCCGTGGTCGGCGCGCACCCGCTGCCCGAGCAGGTCCGCAGGCTCACGCTGACCATCGCGGGCCGCGGCGGCACGATCGTGAACCAGCACGTCACGTTCCGCCCGTCCGAGGCGGGGATGGCCGAGGAGCGGCTGATCCGGGGGCTGCACCCGTACATCGCCCAGCGGATGCAGCTGGAGCGGCTGCGCGAGTTCGACCTGACCCGGCAGCCGTCGTCCGACGAGGACGTGTACCTGTTCCACTGCGTCGCCCGGGACAACCGCGCCGACCAGCGGCTGGTCGCGTTCAGCCAGATCCGCGACCTGGTCGCCCTGCGCGACCACGACGGGCGCCTCGCGGCCCTGCCGACCGCGGAGAACACGCTGGCGACGTGCCTGGACTCGATCCGGCGCGCCCAGTCGCTGCGGTCGTCGTCGGCGCGGTTCAACACCAACCGCATCGTCGTCTACGTCTGGCCCGCCAGCGACATCACCCGCGACGAGCTGGCGATGCTGGCAGAGCGGATCCTGCCCACCACGGCGGGGGCGGGCCTCGAGGAGATCGAGTTCATCCTGCGGCAGCGCCGGGAGACCGGCGAGCTGGTGCGGATCGCGCTGCGGATCTCCTTCGACGCCGCCGGGACGCCGACCCTCACCATCGGCGAGCCCTCCGCCGAGCCGATCCGGCCGCTGGACGGCTACCGGCAGAAGGTGCTGCGGGCGAGCAGCCGCAACACGGTGTACCCGTACGAGATCACCGGCATGATCGGCGAGTTCACCGAGCACGACCTGGACGAGAACCACGCCCTCGTGCCGGTGGACCGCCCCAAGGGCGAGAACACCGCGGCCATGGTCGCGGGCGTGGTCAGCACCCCGACCGCGCGGCACCCGCAGGGCGTGACCCGCGTCGTGCTGCTCGGCGACCCGACCGACTCGCTCGGCGCGCTGTCCGAACCGGAGTGCCGCCGGGTGATCGCCGCGCTGGACCTGGCCGAGCGGCTGCGCGTCCCGGTGGAGTGGTACGCGCTGTCGGCGGGCGCCCGGATCTCGATGGAGTCGGGCACCGAGAACATGGACTGGGTGGCCGCGGCGCTCAAGCGGATCATCGAGTTCACCCAGGGCGGCGGCGAGATCAACGTGGTGGTCGCGGGCATCAACGTCGGCGCGCAGCCGTACTGGAACGCCGAGGCCACGATGCTCATGCACACCAAGGGCGTCCTGGTGATGACGCCGGACTCGGCCATGGTGCTCACCGGCAAGCAGTCGCTGGACTACTCCGGCGGCGTGTCGGCGGAGGACAACTTCGGCATCGGCGGCTACGACCGGGTGATGGGCCCGAACGGGCAGGCGCAGTACTGGGCGCCGAACCTGGTGGCGGCCCGCGACCTGCTGATGTCCTACTACGAGCACACCTACGTCGCGCCGGGCGAGGACGGGCCGCGCCGGGTCGCGACGACCGACCCGCGCGACCGCGACATCACCGGCTACCCGCACCAGGCGGCGGGCAGCGACTTCACCAGCGTCGGGCAGATCTTCTCCGCCGAGCACAACCCGGACCGCAAGAAGCCCTTCGACATCCGGGTCGTGATGCGCGCGCTGTCCGACCAGGACCACCCGGTCCTGGAGCGCTGGGCCGACATGGCCGACGCCGGGACGGCGGTCGTGCAGGACGTGCACCTGGGCGGTATCCCGGTCTCCCTGGTGGGGATCGAGTCCCGCCCGGTGGAGCGGCGCGGCTTCCCGCCCACCGACGGGCCGGACACCTACACCGCGGGCACGCTGTTCCCGAGGTCGTCCAAGAAGGTGGCGCGGGCGATCAACGCGGCCAGCGGCAACCGGCCGGTCGTGGTGCTGGCGAACCTGTCCGGGTTCGACGGCTCGCCCGAGTCGATGCGCAAGCTCCAGCTGGAGTACGGCGCGGAGATCGGCCGGGCCGTGGTGAACTTCCAGGGGCCGATCGTGTTCTGCGTGATCTCCCGGTACCACGGCGGCGCGTTCGTGGTGTTCTCCAAGGCGTTGAACCCGAACATGACCGTGCTCGCGGTGGAGGGCTCGTTCGCCTCCGTGCTCGGTGGCGCGCCCGCGGCGGCCGTGGTGTTCACCCGCGACGTCACCGCGCGCACCGCGGCCGACCCCAGGGTGCGCGACCTCGAAGCCAGGAGCGCCGCCGCGACCGGCACCGAGCGGGCCGCGCTCACCGCCGAGCTGGACGAGCTGCGCTCCGCGGTCCGGGCCGAGAAGCAGAGCGAGATCGCGGGTGAGTTCGACCGGGTGCACAGCATCCGGCGCGCGGTCGAGGTCGGTTCGGTCGACGCCGTGGTGCGGGCGACCGAGATCCGGCAGCGGATCATCGAGACGCTGGAGTCCCGGCCGGCGTGACGGTTCGGTGAAGAGGGGGACGGCGCAGCGGCGCCGTCCCCCTCTGCCGCGGGCCGGGCCACCGGCGCGGGGGTGGGCGGCGGTTCGGCGGTGGTGGAGGTCGGCGGCGCGGCGGTGTTCGTCAAGCGCATCCCGTTGACGGACCGGGAAGTCGCGCACCCGGGTTCCACCGCGAACCTGTTCGACCTGCCGGTGTCCTGCCAGTACGGCGTTGCCGGCCCGGGGTTCACCGCGTGGCGCGAGCTGGCCGCGAACGGGGTCGTCACGGAGGCCGTCCTGGCGGGCGAGGCGCAGTCGTTCCCGCTGCTGCACCACTGGCCGGTGTTGCCGGGCCGGTCGCCGGTCGCGGCCGAGCACGCGGACGTCGACGCGGTCGTCGCCGCCTCGGGTGGGCACCCGGCCGTGCGCGCTCGCCTCGAAGCGCTGCGTGACGCGTCGTGCAGCCTCGTGCTGTTCTGCGAGCACATCCCGCTGGACGCGCTGGACTGGCTGCGCGAGGACCCGGCGGGCAGGGCGGCCGTGGCCGAGCGGCAGCTGGCGGAGGTGGTGGAGTTCCTGCGCGACCGGGAGCGGATCCACCTCACCGACTTCGGGCCGGCGACGTCGCCGGCCGCCGCGTCCGCTACGGGTCCTCGGCCCGGGAATGTTCGAAGGAACGAATTCCGGCGGACGGCGCAATCCGTAACGCACCACCGGCGGCGCTCGACTCAGCTCCCGACAAGGCACCTTCGAAGAAGTTCCGTTTGGGGAGCGCATGAACAGTCTCCGAAGAAGGCTCGTCCCCGGGTTCGCGGCCGCACTGGCGCTCGTGGCGGTGGTGACCGGTCCGGCGAACGCCGACCCGCCGGTACCCACCTCCCTGACCGCGACCGTCGACCGGACGACGGTGGACTACGGCCAGGGCGTCCTGATCAGCGGGACCATCGCCAAGCAGACCGACACCGGGTGGGTCGGCGTCTCGGCAGCGTTGATCCGCGTCTACCGGTGCGCCTACGGGTCGTGCACCGAGATCCGCGCCACCCAGTCGATGACGGGCGGCTGGCAGGTCGTGTACTACCCGGTGCAGTCCACGTCCTACCGCGCGGTGTTCGACCCGTCGGGCAGCGCTTCCACCGCCGGGCTCGCCCCGGCGTCGGTCGACCTGCCGCAGGTCGACGTGCGGCAGGCGTCGGCGACCGGCATCAGCGCCGCGGAGCGCCCGGCCCCCGGCGAGGTGCGGGTTCGCGGCAGCGTCACCTTCGGCAGCTACTTCATCGCGCCCGTCCTGCCCCCCGTGCGGTTGGAGTTCTCCCCCGACGGCGTCGGCTGGACGACCGTCACCACCGTGACGTCCACCTACCGACACGTCGCCAGTTACACGTTCGAGGCGCGGGTGGCCCACCCCGCGTCGGGCTACTGGCGGGCGGTCTACGACGGTTCGCCGACCTTCGCCCAGCCGTCGACCAGCGCGCCGGTGCACGTGGTGTGATCCGGGGGTGGCTCCGCCGGGAGCCCGGCGGAGCCACCTGCTCCCGTCAGGAGAAGAACGTGGACCGCTTGCAGGGCGTGGTCGACTTCGGCATGTGCTTCTCCCGGTCGGTGACGCCCTTCAGGTGCTCGTTGAACTCCACCGTCCAGTGGTCGTTGATGAACTGGGTGATGGTCCGGTTCAGCTCCTCGCACAGCCGGGGCCGGTTGTTGGGGATGCCGACGCCGTAGCTCTCCTGGCCGAGCTCGATGTTGTTCGCCCGCTGCCAGTCTCCGGCCTTGTCCTGCTTGCGGTCCTCGGCGAACGCCTGGAGGATCGAGGTGTCGGTGGACACGGCGCGGCCCGTCCCCTCGTTCTGCAGGAAGTCCTCCATGCACTTCACCAGCGACTTCTCGATCACCGGTTGCCAGCCCAGCTCGGTCAGCCGATCACTGCCCGTGGTGCCGCTCGCCAGGCACACCTCGTCCACCGGCACCTCTTCGATGTTCGACTTCTGCTCCCACGTGAAGAAGCCCTGCGAGTCGTAGTAGTAGGGGCCTGCGAAGTCGATGAGCTCTTCCCGCTTCGGCGTGATGGAGAAGTTGGCCACGACCAGGTCCACCGGGTCCTCGGCGTCGTCGGTCAACGCGGTCACGCGGTCCTCGCGCCGGGTGAGCTTGACGTAGTCGACGTCCGTGATCGCCGGGTACTGCTCCTTGATGAACTCCACGAGGGCGACGTCGAACCCCACCCGCCCGGCGCCGACGACCTCTTCGTTCCACCCCGGGTAGTTCTCGCCGACGACGCCGACGCGCAGCGTGCCGGCCAGGTAGTCGAGCGGGTCCTCCTCGCGGTTGAGCAGGGTGACGCCGCTGACCACCAGCAGGACGGTCAGCGTGAACGCCACGGCGATCCGCAGCCTGCGCCGCCGCACCCGGCCCGGACCGCGCGCGGACTCCTCGCGGTTGCGCGACGCGGCGGCCGTGATCAGCGGCAGCAGCGGCACCAGGACGGCGGCGACGTTGATCGGGATGACGATGATCGCCGCGACGTCGCCGCCCCACTTCGGGTTGGCCAGCAGCCACACGGTGAGCGACATCGTGGCCACCGTGATGGGCAATATCCAGTAGAGCTGGTCCCTGACCGAGAAGGACCCCCTCGATAAACCGCCGTCTTCGTTCTCCGTGCTCATGCGATGCCCTTCCCACCCTCAACCCCGAATTGTGCGGACAACACGATTCGGCCCTCGTGCACAGGTTGACGAATGGGGATCGGCCGTGGCAAGCGCTCTTTTCGAATTCGGTTCCTGCGGTTGCCGGGCCCCCGCCGCCTCCGCGCGGCCCTCGGCCTTCGCCCGCGCGATCAACCGCTCCAGGTGGTGGCGGCGGCGACGGGCGGCGCGGGCGGTGCGGCCCGCCAGCACGACGAACGCCAGGAGCAGCAGCCGAGGGGCCACTGGCCGGTGAGGCGGGTCTCGAACCGCCTCACCGCCGGGGAGCACTTCCCGGGCGCGCGCGGTGGCCTGGTCGGTCCGGGTGTCGCCGCCGAACGGGTGCGAGGTGGTGATACCGGTGTCAGCAGCGGCGTGGGCGTTGCCGTGGTTGGCCACCGCGTACCGCACCGTGAGCGCACCGGCGGCGAAGGGGTTCCACGAGGGCTCGTAGGTGGCTTGGAGGTCGGTGACGGCGAGCGCGGCCCGCGCCTCACCGGTGACCCTGGTGTTGACCCGCACGCCGACGCGGTTGCGGACGCGGACCTGGCCGGACACCGTGTCCAGCGACGCCGTGACGCCCGCCGGGTGGTCGCCGGGCGTGGCGTGCTCCGGCACGATGACGGCCACCGGCACGACGGCGGTGCCGCCGCCGGGGACGGTGACGGTGTCGGGGACGTCGATCCAGGACCCGCCGTCGGTCGGGGCGACGTCGGCGGCGCGCACGTCGAACAGGCCCTTGTCGGTGAGGTAGCCGTCGTTGGCGGCGACGGTGAAGGTGACCGGCCGGGTGGAGTGGTTGGTCGCCGCGACGTGCTCGGTGACGCGTTCGCCGCCCGGCAGTTCGAGGTCGACGGCCCGTCGCTCGTCCGGGCCCTCGGCGTTCGCGGGGACCACGGACCACGTGACCCCGTCGCCCTGGGGCGGTTACGCGGCGGCCACCGGCGCGGGTCCGCACACACGGCGGTGGCAGCGACGGCGCAGAGGAACGCGCGCCGGGCGCGGGTCGTGGTCATCGGGCTCTCCCTCGGCCTGCGGGTCGGCGCCGACGTGGCGGTCACCGGCTTCGACGGCGGGGCCGTCGGTCTCGTCACCGAACCGACCCTGACCAGCGCGCGGATTCCCTTCGACCGCGTCTCCCGCGAGCTGGTCGACCGCTGCCCGCGCCAGGTCGAGCACGGCCCGGACGGCGAGCCCGGCGTGGTCCTGCCCGCCGAACTGGTGCGCGGCGGCAGCGCCTGACCACCCGGCGGGCAGCGGGAGCCGAGGTGTCCGGCGGCAAGCTCTGTACCTACTGGTATGTACAGTAGGACCATGAGTTCCGCCGAACGCCTGGTCGAGAGCACGCGCGAACTGCTGTGGGAGCGCGGTTACACCGGCACCAGCCCGCGGGAGATCCAGCGCCGGGCCGGGGCCGGGCAGGGCAGCATGTACCACCACTTCGCCGGCAAGCGGGAGCTCGCGCTCGCCGCGATCGGCCGCACCGCCGAGGAGCTGCGCGCCGCGGCCGAGGACCGGCTCGCCGCGCCCGGCACGGCGCTGGAGCGGATCACCGCCTACCTGCGGCGGGAGCGGGACGTGCTCAAGGGCTGTCCCATCGGGCGGCTCACCCAAGACCCGGAGGTGATGGCCGACCAGGACCTCCGCGCCCCGGTGGAGCAGACCCTGTCCTGGCTGCGCGACCGCCTCGCCGAGGTCCTGGCCGAAGGCCGTGACCGGGGCGAGCCGGCGCCGGACCCGCGGACCACCGCCGCCACCGTGGTCGCCGTCCTCCAGGGCGGCTACGTGCTGGCCCGCGCCGCCGGCTCCACCGCGCCGTTCGACGAGGCGGTCACCGGCGTGCTGAGCCTGCTCGACGCCCACCGCCCACCGACCCCGAACGGGAGCTAGCGCCGTGTACGCCAAGCAGTACGAGATCACCCTGCCCGCCGACTACGACATGGGCGTCATCCGCGAGCGGGTGGCCGCCGGCGGGCACGTCCTGGACGACCGCGCCGGGCTGGGCCTGAAGGCGTACGTCATCCGCGAGCGCGGCGTCGGCGGTTCGCCGGTGAACCAGTACGCGCCCTTCTACCTGTGGAACGACGTCGGCGCGATGGCCCACTTCCTGGTCGGCGGCGGCGGGTTCCAGAACATCGTCCGGGACTTCGGGCGGCCGACCGCGCGCCACTGGACCGGCATCGCCTGCCACGCCGGCCCGGCCCGGGCGGCGGTCCCCCGCGCGGCCTCCCGGCTCCTGGCGCCCGTCCCGGACGTGGCCGACCTGGCCGCCTGGGTCGCGCGGGAGGCCGAGGACGCCCGGACCCTGGCCGACCGCGACGACGTCCACACCGTTGCCCTGGCCCTCGACCCGCACCACTGGCAGCTGATGCGGTTCGCCCTGTGGGTGGACGCCGTCGCGCCGGACGTGCCGGCCACCGAGCGCTACGAGGTGCTGCACCTGTCCGCGCCCGGCCTGGCCGCCCTGCCGGGCGGAGCGGTGATCACCCCGCCTCGCTCAACCGCCCCTCCCGGAGGACCAGCCGACGCGTGACGCCGATGCGCTCCAGGAACCGCTCGTCGTGGCTGACGACGACGAACGCGCCCCGGTAGGCGTTCAGCGCGTTCTCCAGCTGGCCGACGCTGACCAGGTCCAGGTTGTTGGTCGGCTCGTCCAGCAGCAGCAGGTGCGGCGCGGGTTCGGCGAACAGCACGCACGCCAGCGTCGCGCGCAGCCGCTCGCCGCCGGACAGCGCGCCCACCGGCAGGTGCACCCGGTCGCCCCGGAACAGGAACTGCGCCAGCAGGTGCAGCCGGCGTTCGGCGGACAGGCCGGGCGCGGACGCTGCGAGGTTGGCCAGGACGCTGCGAGCGGGGTCGAGCAGGTCGAGCCGCTGCGACAGGTGCGCCACCCGCTCGCCCGCGTCGAGCAGCCGCAGCAGCGTGGACTTGCCCGCGCCGTTCTCACCGGTCAGCGCGATGCGCTCGGGCCCGCGGACGGTCAGGTCGACGCCCGCGCCGGCGAACACCGCCCGGTCGCCGTGGTGGACCTGGAGGTCTTCGCCGTGGAACACCGTGCGCCCGGCCGGGACGGTGGTCGCGGGCAGCACCAGCGTGATGGCCTGGTCGTCGGGCAGGTTGCGGCTCGCGTCGTCCAGCTTGGACTGCGCTTCGGCGACGCGGTCGGCGTGCGTCTCCTCCGACCGGGCGGCGGTCTTCTCGGCGTTGCGCTTCATGTTGCCCGCGAACAGCTTCGGCAGCCCGGCGTCGCCGAGGTTGCGGGCGGCGGTGCTCGCGCGCCGCGCGGCCCGTTCCCGGGCCTGCTGGAGCTGCGCCTTCTCCCGCTTGACCTCCTGCTCGGCGTTGCGCACGGCCCGCTCGGCGGCTTCCCGCTCGACCCGCACGGCCTGCTCGTAGTCGGTGAAGTTGCCGCCGTGCAGGCGCAAGGCGCCGCGGTCGAGCTCGGCGACGCGGTCCACCCGGTCCAGCAGCTCGCGGTCGTGGCTGACGACCAGCAGGCAGCCGTGCCAGCCGTCCAGGACGGCGTGCAGGCGGCGTCGGGCGGCGCGGTCGAGGTTGTTGGTCGGCTCGTCCAGCAGCAGCACGTCCGGCTGCCGGAGCAGCTGCGCGGCGAGGCCGAGCGAGACGACCTGGCCGCCGCTGAGCGTGTCGAGGGTGCGGGTCAGCGCCACGTCGCCGAGGCCGAGCCGGTCGAGGTGGGCGCGGGAGCGCTCCTCCACGTCCCAGTCGGAGCCGACGGCGGTGAAGTGCTCCTCGGCGGCGTCGCCGGACTCGATGGCGTGCAGCGCCCGCAGGACGCCGTCGACGCCGAGCACCTGCGCGACGGTCAGGTCCGTGGTCAGCGGCAGGTGCTGGGGCAGGTAGCCGAGGGCGCCGCGCACGGTCACGGAGCCCTTGGTGGGGCGCAGGTCGCCGGCGATCAGCCGCAGCAGCGTCGACTTGCCCGCGCCGTTCGGGGCGACCAGGCCGGTGCGGCCCGCGGGGACGGTGAACGACAGGTCGGCGAACACCGGGGTGTCGTCGGGCCAGGAGAAGGACAGGGCGGTGCACACGACGGAAGCCATGGGTGAGGACCTTCGGGTGGACGCGGGCGTCAGGCCCGGCGCGGATCAGGGGGACGACGACGCGACCACTGCGACCGTGCTCTGCGCACGCGCGGTGGTCTGCGGGGCCGGGTAGTCACCCGGAGACGTCGACTTCGCCTGCCACTTCCGCTGTCTCCCTCGATCTCTTCGCCACCCAGTCTACCGGCCGACCCGCCCGGCCCCCGCGAGCACGACCCGCTCCCCCGCGCAAGAGCCTGAACAGCCGCCGGCGCACCGCCCGCCGGCCGACGGGTTCACGAACGAGTTCACGAGCTTGCGCAACATTCGCCTGAATGGCGGGTGCAGCGGGTGGCCGGCACCTCAACACTGGCCAGCGCTGGGAGCGCTCCCAGAGCCACCGGCACCCCGGTCCGCCTGGCACCGGGAAGTACCCCATCGTCGATCAACGGAGATTTGGCGGTCTACATGCTCCACTCTTCCGGGAACGCTCCCAGACACGCCGCGTGGCAGGCTTCGGCCGTCGTCGGCGCCTGCCTGACGTTGCTGACGACCCTGCTCGTGACCTTCGGCGCGGGCACCGCTTCCGCCCACGGCGCCGTCAGCGACCCGCCCGCCCGCCACTACGGCTGCTACCTGCGCTGGCCCAACGGCCCCTCGCAGCAGATGGCCGCCGAAGACCCCATGTGCTACAAGGCGTGGCAGGCCAACTCGTCCGCGATGTACAACTGGAACGGCCTGCTCCGCGAGGGCGTCGCCGGCAACCACCAGGCCGCCATCCCCGACGGCCAGCTGTGCAGCGGCGGCATGGCCGTCGACGGCCGCTACGCCGCCTTCGACGAGCCCGGCAACTGGAAAGCGGCCGACCGCCCCAGCCGGTTCACGCTCAACCTCAACGACACCTCGTCCCACGGCGCCGACTACATCCGCGTGTACGCCACCAAGCAGGGCTTCGACCCCAAGACCCAGAAGCCCCGGTGGAGCGACCTGGAGCTGGTCGGCCAGACCGGCCGCATCCCGACCGGCACCAGGACGCCGGTCGAGGTCGACGCGCCCGGCCGCTCCGGGCACCACCTGCTGTTCACCGTCTGGCAGGCCAGCCACCTCGACCAGTCCTACTACTTCTGCAGCGACGTCAACTTCACCGACGGCGGCCAGCCGACCACCACGACGACTCCCCCGACGACGACCACGACCACGACCGACGCCCCGTCCCGGAACTGCTCGGCCACCTTCCGCACCACCTCCCAGTGGTCCGGCGGCTTCCAGGCCGAGGTCCGGGTGACCGCCGGGTCGTCCGCCGTCACCGGCTGGGCGGTCAGCTGGACGCTCGCCGGCCAGCAGATCAACTCGATCTGGAGCGCCACCGCGACCACCAGCGGCACGACCGTGACCGCGCGCAACGCCGCCTACAACGGCTCGATCGCCCCGGGAGGCGCCGCCACGTTCGGCTTCGTCGCCTCGGGCACGGCCGGCACGCCGACGCTCACCTGCACCGCGTCCTGACCCCGTCCGCCCGCCGCCCCACGGCGGCGGCGGGCGGGCGCCGCACCGTCCCGACAGGACCGACTTGCGACCCACCGAGCCCGCGCGCGCGGCGGCACGGCGTTCAGCCCGCCAGGTCCTCCAGACCCAGGCGGTCGAGCACGTCGAGCCGCTGCTCGCCCGGCGCGCCGGACCGCGCCACCAGACCTCGCCGCTCCAGCGAGCCGAGCGCCTTCCGCAGCCTCTCGGTCACCAGCGAACCCTTGCCCCTGGCCGCGAACTCGGCCTTCTCCTCGGGCGTCAGGGTCGGCGCGACCTTCTTCTTCCACACCTCCAGCAGGTCGGCCCGCAGGACCGACGCCGCCCCACCGGCCAGGTCCAGGACGATCCCGGCCAGCACGCGCGCGTGGTCGTCCCGCTGGGCCGCGTGCTGCTCGACCAGCTCCGCCACCGACGTGCGGCCGGTCGCGCCGGGCACGTCGAGCGCCACCAGCCGCTCCCACAGCGCCCGGTCCGCCGCCCCGGGCTCGCCCCCGCCACCGAGCACGGCGGCGCGGTGGACGTCGATCGCCGACCCGAGCGCGACCACCAGGCTCATCAGCTCGTCGCGGACGTCGTCGCCGCGCAACCGGCGCACCCGCGCGGCGACCAGCCGGTGCTGCTCCCGCACCAGCGCCTCGAAGTGCGCGGTCCGCTTGGCCCGCTCACCGCCCTCGGCGACGTCGCGGTCGTGGTCGGCGCGGCTGATCTCCCCCTCCGACAGCCGCACCCGCGCCGCGTCGCGCTCGGCCTTGCGGTGCGCGCGGTCCGCCGCGATCCGGTCCAGCATCGCCAGCAGCACGCGGTCGGTCTGCTCCACGTGGGTGTCGGAGGTCAAGAGCTCCCACACCTCGGGGTCGCGGCCGCGCAGCGCGTTGTTGACGAACCGGTCCGCGGCCTGGTCGTCGTCCGGCTCGTAGGGCAGTGCCACAGTCTCAGTCCTTCGTCGTGCGGTCGCGATCGGTCCGGTGGGGGTCCGAGTGGGCCGATCGGCGCATTGTCCCAGCCGCGCGTCCCACGCCTCGCACCAGCCCGAATCCCCGGCCACGGCACTTCGCCCGCGCTGTTGACCGCCGCTCTCGGGCGTCGGCAGACTTGCGCGGTGGGCAACCCATTGCGCTGCACGGTCATCGTCCCGACCTACAACAGGAGACGATTGCTCGAACTGACGCTCGATTCCCTCGTCGCCCAGGACCTGCCCCGGGACCGGTTCGAGGTGCTGGTGGTGGACGACGGTTCCAGCGACGACACGGCGGCGGCGGTGCGGGCGTTCGAGGACCGGCTCGACCTGCGGTACTTCTACCAGCCCGACGAGGGCTACCGGGTCGCCCAGGCCCGCAACGTCGGCATCCGCAACGCCACCGGCGAGGTCTGCGTGTCCGTCGACTCCGGGGTGCTGCTGCACTCCGGGAGCCTGACGGCGCACGTGACCGCGCACGAGTCCACCGAGGAACCGTTGGCGCTCAACGGTTACGTGTACTGCTTCAACCTCGGCAACGAGGACGCCGCGCTGATCCGCGAGGCCGTCGACGTCGAGGACGTCGACTCGACCATCGCCGCCATGGCGCGCACCGGGGCGTGGCCGGACCTGCGGGAGCCCTTCTACACCCGGTACTCCGACGACTTCGGCCACCTGCCCGCGCCGTGGTTGATGTACTGGACCTGCCACGCGTCGGCGCGCACCGAGCAGGTGCGCTCGGTCGGCATGTACGACGAGGCGTTCCGGCAGTGGGGCGGGGAGGACCTGGACCTCGCCTACCGGCTGCACCGCGACGGCGCCCGGTTCGGGGTGCTCCGGGAGGCCGCTTCGATCCACTACCCGCACGAGAAGGTCCTGGGCGACAACACCGCGGCCGCCCACGAGAACTACCGCTACATCGCGGAGAAGTACCGGACCCCGATCACCCGGATGCTGACCGAGGAGCCGCGGGTCCGCTTCGTCGAGTTCAACCGGGTCGTCGAGGAGCGGGGCCTGCCCCGGTGCGCCGATCACCTGGCGCAGGACGGGATCGCCCGCTAGATGGGCGGCGTCGGGATCGGGGCCCGGGTGCGCGCCGGGCGGGAGCAGTTCGCCGCGCGGCGGGACATCGCCCGGCTGCTCCCCCGCGCCGGCGGCGGCCTGGTCGCCGCGCTGGTCGCCGTCAACCTGCTGCTCGGCTGCCTCCCGGTGGTGTTCACCGTCGCGACGGCGGTGGTGCTGGGCCGGGTGCCGGCGGCCGTCGAGGGCGGGGTGGACTCCGGCGCGTGGGACTCGCTGGTCGCGGTGTTCGCCGTCGCGGCGGGCGCGTTCGTCGCCCGGCAGCTGATCTCGCCCGTCGAGCGGGCCATGGGCGAGCTGCTGACGCGCCGGGTCGACGGTCGGGTGCACGACGACCTGATGGCCGCGTCGCTGCGCAGCACCGGCCTCGGGCCGCTGGAGGACCAGCACGCGCTCGACGCGCTCCGGACGGCCGCGCGCGAGGTGGAGTTCGGCGTGCAGAGCCCCGGTCGGGCCGCCGCCGGGCTGCTCGCCCTGATCGCCCGGTACACCGAGCTGACCGGCAGCGCGGTCGCGGTGGGGGTGGCGTTCTCGTGGCCGGCGGCGGTGGCGCTGGTCGTCACCGTGCTGCTGTTCCGCCACGGCCAGCGCGGCGGGTTGCGCCGGTACGCCCGGACCCGGGCCCTGCTCGCCGCCGACCAGCGCGAGATCGACTACCTGCGCGAGTTGGCCGGCGGGGCCGCCGCGGGCAAGGAGATCCGGGTCTTCGGCCTGGCCGGCTGGCTGCGGCAACGCCTGCGGGACACCCACCTCCGGTTCCTCGAACCGCTGTGGGCGGAGCGCCGCGGCATCTACCTGTGGCCGTTCGTCCGGTTCTCGGTGGTGGGCCTCGTGGTGGCGGGCGTGGTCTTCGCGGTGGTCGGCGCGACGGCGCGCGACCTGACGCTCACCGGGTTCGTCCTGGTCATGACGGCATCGCTGGGCCTGCTGCGGCTGGCCGAGCACTACCCGGAGGCGGACCTGCCGACGGCGATCGGCATGCGGGCCCACGACGCGGTGCGGCGGTTCGCCGAGCACGTCGACGCGGCGGACGGGCGACCCGGCCCGGCGTCGCGGTCGACGGCGCCCGAGCCGGTCGGCGTGATCCGGTTCGAGCGGGTCGGCTTCCGCTACCCCGGCCGGTCGCGGGCGGTGTTCGACGGGCTGGACCTGACCATCCCCGTCGGCCGCTGCACCGCCGTCGTCGGCGTGAACGGCGCCGGCAAGACCACCCTGGTCAAGCTGCTCGCCAGGCTCTACGAACCGACATCGGGCGCGATCACGCTGGACGGCGTGGACATCCGCTCGTTCCCGGTCGAGCAGTGGCGCGCCAGGCTGAGCGTGATCTTCCAGGACTTCGTGCGCTACGAGTCGTCCGTCGCGGACAACGTCGGGCTCGGCGCGGTCGGCCACCGGCACGACCGGGCGGGCATCCGCGAGGTCGTGGCGTCGGTCGGGCTGGCGGAGGCGGTGGCCCGGCTGCCCCGCGGGCTGGACACGCCGCTGGCGCGGCACCTCACCGGCGGCGCGGAGCTGTCCGGCGGCCAGTGGCAGCGCGTCGCGCTGGCGAGGGCGTTGTTCGCGCTGCGGCACGGCGCGCCGGTCGTGGTGCTGGACGAGCCGACGGCGAGCCTGGACGTGCGGTCGGAGGCCGGTTTCTTCGAGGAGTTCGCCGGTCTCGCCGAGGGCGCCACCACGCTGCTGATCTCGCACCGGTTCTCGACCGTGCGGCACGCCGACCTCATCGTCGTCCTGGAGGACGGCCGGGTCACCGAGCAGGGCGGCCACGCGGAGCTGCTGGCCCGCGACGGGCGGTACGCGGAGCTGTTCCGGCTGCAGGCGGACCGGTTCGTCGGCACGGCGGGGGGAGCGGCCGGGTGAGGGTCCTCCTGGGCGGCGCGTGGACCATGATCGCCACGGCGTGGCGGCTGGACCCGCGCCGGACGGCGTTGGCGGTGGTCCTGATGACGTGCGGCGCCGTCGCCGCCCCGCTGCTGGCGGCCGCGCTCGGGTGGATGACCCGCGAGGTCGTCTCGGGCGCGCCGGGGCTCGCGGTGCTCGCCGGGGTGACCGTCGCCGTGCTGGCGGTGCTGGTGCTGGCGCTCGGGCACTTCGCCCACCTGGCCTACTACGAGCTGGCCGAGCTGGCGGAACTGGACTTCGACGAGCGCGTGGTCGAGGTGTCGAACGGCTCGGCGGGCATCGAGCACCACGAGCAGGCCGAGGACGCCGACACGTGGACCGTGCTGCGGCAGGAGGGCAGGCGGTTCCGGACCGGGCTGGAGGCGTTGCTCAACGGCGTCGGCCTGGTCCTCGCCGTGGTGCTCACCGCGGTCCTGCTGGCCGCGCAGAACCCGCTGCTGCTGTTGCTCCCGGTCGCCGCCGTGCCGCCGCTGGTGGCCGGCCGCGTGGCCGAGCGGGTGCTCGACCGGGCCAGGACGGCGACCGCCGAGCCGACCAGGGCCGCGCTCAACCTGTTCCACCTCGCCACGTCCGCGCGGGTGGCGGGCGAGCTGCGGGTGTCCGGTGTGCAGGACGAGCTGCGGGCCCGGCACGACCGGCTGTGGACGGCGGCGACGCGGAGGCTGTGGCGCGCGCACCTGACGGCGACGTGGGTCCGCGCGGCGGGTCAGGTCGTCTTCGCGGTCGCCTACATCGCGGGCGTGCTGCTCGTGGTGCGCGACGCGATAGCCGGCCGGCGCGGCGTCGGCGACGTCGTCCTGGTCATCGTGCTCGCCGCCCAGGTCAGCCAGCAGGTGGCCACGGCCGTCGCGCTCCTGGAGGACCTGCAGCGGATGGCCGGCGCGTACCGGCGCCTCACCGAGGTCACCGCAGCGGTCACCGAGGACGCCCCGCTCTCCCCCACCGCCCCGCCACCACCGCGGCTGCACGACGGGATCACGCTGGACGGGGTGGCCTTCACCTACCCGGGCACCGACGTCCCGGTGCTGCACGAGGTCGACCTCCACCTGCCGGCCGGCGCCACCGTCGCGGTCGTCGGCGAGAACGGCGCCGGCAAGTCCACCCTGGTCAAGCTGCTGTGCGGGTTCTACCGGCCGTCGACGGGCCGCGTCCTGGTCGACGGGACGGACCTGCGCGACCTGCCGGTCGAGCAGTGGCGCGCCCGGATCGCCGCCGGTTTCCAGGACTTCGTCCGCTACGAGTTCCCGGCCCGCGAGGTGGTCGGCCTCGGCGACCTGCCCAGGATGACGTCGGAACCGGCCGTCCAGGCGGCGCTGGAGCGGGCCGACGCGACCGGCGTGGTCGCCGACCTGCCCGACGGCCTGGACACCCACCTCGGCAAGAGCTACGCCGACGGCGCGGAGCTGTCCGGCGGCCAGTGGCAGAAGCTGGCCCTGGGCCGGGCGATGATGCGGGAGGAGCCCCTGCTGCTCGTCCTGGACGAGCCGACGTCCGCGCTGGACCCCGAGGCGGAGCACGTGCTGTTCGAGCGCTACGCCGACCACGCGAAACGGGTCGCCGCCCGCACCGGCGGCATCACCGTCTTCGTGTCGCACCGGTTCTCCACGGTCCGGATGGCCGACCTGATCATCGTGGTGCGGGACGGCCGGGTGGTGGAGACCGGCGACCACGCCACCCTCGTCGCCGCTTCGGGCCTGTACGCGGAGCTGTTCGCGTTGCAGGCGAAGGCGTACAGCTGACCGCTCCGTCCTCGCGCCACGACGCCGCCGAGGCGGGCTTGACGCGACCCGGGCGAGCACCCCCTGCGCGCCCCCGGCGCGCTGTTCCACCACCACCGGTGGAGCCCAGGGCAGGCGCCGACCGCATCGTCGTCATGCGGGACGGCGCGATCGAGGGGGTCGGCTCGCCCGAGGAGCTGCTGCGCGGCGTGGGCGCCTGCGCCGAGCTGCACGCGGGCCGGCCGGCGTGAGCGCCCCGGCGGTCGAAGGTCGATTCGAATCGAACGGGGTCGAGCGCTCCCACGTACGTGAAATGATTGACCGCGAAAGAACGGCGCGCTTATCGTGGCGAACGCACTCGCCGCCGCCTGTTCCGAGAACGCACACCCCGAGCACCACCGAGTGAACCGCACAGGCGTTACTCCGACGGCGATGTGAAAGCTCCCCGGGCACCGATGGATCGAATTGCCGCGCGCCCGAACCCCGCCGGTCGGGAACGCCGCGGCACGCGCGTGCCCAAGGAGGTCCTGCAGTGATCACCAAAACCCTGTTGTCGACCCTCGCCGTCGTGGCGGGCCTGGTCGTCGCGGTCCCCGGGTCGGCCGCGGGCGGCCACGACGCGGCGTGGGCGAGTTCGGCGGACGGCTTCGCGGGCGCGGCCGGCACGACCGGCGGCGCGGGCGGCACGACCGTCACCGCCACCAACCAGGCCGACCTGGAGCGCTACGCCAAGGCGAGCGCGCCGCACGTCATCCGCGTCGACCGCGCGATCACCATCACCCCGCTCGGCCGCGAGATCCCCGTCACCTCGAACAAGACCGTGATCGGCGTCGGAACCCGCGGCGAGATCGTCGGCGGCGGCTTCTTCCTGGGCGCGGGCACGTCGAACGTGATCATCCGCAACCTGACCGTCCGGGACACCCGGGTGGCGTCCGACGACCCGGACGACAAGGACTTCGACTACGACGGCATCCAGCTGGACACCGCGAACCGCGTCTGGATCGACCACAACTGGATCCACAGCACCAACAGCCGGAACCCGAGCACCGACAACGTCGCCTACGCGCACCTGTACAACAACTACCTGCAGAACGTGCGCGGTTACGGCAACTATTCACGCGGCAACACGAAGATGGTGCTGGAGAACAGCTACTTCGACGGGGTCAAGGACCCGTACTACAAGGACACCACCGCGCAGCTGCGGCAGAGCGGCAGCGTCGTCGTGAACAGCTCCGGCAAGCAGCAGACCGGCGGCTCGGCGTTCAACCCGGCCGACTTCTACCCCTACGCCCTGGACCGGGCGGCCGACGTGCCGGGCCTGGTCCGCGCCCAGGCCGGGCCGCGGGCCGACATCGGGCTCTGACCGGGGCGGTCAGTCCTCGAACCGGATCTTCGCCCACACCGTCGTGTTGGTCGCCGTCGAGACGACGCCCCACTTGTCGGTCAGCGAGTCGACGATCAGCAGGCCGGAGCCGCGCGCCCACCCGGTGCTGTGCCGGGGCGCGCGGTTGCGGACCCGGACCGTCAGCTCCTCGACCCACTGGTCCAGGACGAGTTCGAGCACGTAGGGCGGCGTCCCGTACTGCCGGGCGTTGTCCAGCAGCTCGCCGACGACCACCCCGACGAGCAGCACGTCGTGGTCGGGCCAGCCCACCATCCGCTCGCCCAACCACTGCTCGACCTCAGCCCTCGGCAGGGACTCGGCGTCCTCCAGGACGAGGACCACCGCGTCATCACCCTCGTTCACCGACGTCCTCCCCCTCGCCCGACCGGCGGCAGTCGGCGAGCACGACACCACTGTGGACGGGAACGGCCCGGATGAACCTTGCGGTCACCTTGCGATCCCGGCCGCGGAGCGCGGCCGGGCGTCGCACGGCCGCTCCTTGACCAGGTCGGCTACTATTGGTCTAGACCTTGTAGCTCCGAGGAGACGAGTGCGATGACCGACGACCAGCCCGGCAGGCACATGGCGGCCGAGATCGACCGGCAGCCCGCGATCTTCGCCGACCTGCACGCCCGACGCGACGCCATCGCCCGGGTCGCCTCGGCGATCGCCGCCCGCCGACCCCGGTTCGTGCTGCTGGCCGCACGCGGCTCCAGCGACCACGCCGCCCTGTACGCCAAGTACCTCACCGAGGTCCTGCTCCAACTGCCCGCCGGGCTGGTCTCACCCTCCACCACCACCCTCTACGGCGCCGAACCCGACCTGCGCGACGTGCTGCTGATCTCGGTGTCGCAATCCGGCGGCTCACCCGACCTGCTGGAGGTCACCGCCTCCGCCCGCGCCCGCGGCGCGCTCACCGTCGCCGTCACCAACACCGCCTCCTCCCCCCTGCACGCCGCCGCCGAACTCTCCGTCGACGTCGGCGCCGGCGTCGAGCACGCCGTCGCCGCCACCAAGACCTACTCCGCCACCCTGCTGGCCCTCTACCTGCTCGTCGACGCCATCCGCGGCGGCGCCGGCCACGCCGCCGCCAACCTCGCCGACCTCGCCCGGACCACCCTGGACACCTCCGCCGACCCGGTCGCCGAAGCCGTCCAGCGCTACCGCTTCGTCGACCGCGTCCTGACCACCGGCCGCGGCTACTCCCTGCCCACCGCCCTGGAATCCGCCCTCAAACTGGCCGAGACCTCCTACCTCGCCGCCCGCGCCTACAGCGGCGCCGACCTGCTGCACGGCCCCGTGGCCGCCGTCGACGGCGACACCGCCGTCCTCGCCGTCACCAGCACCGGCAAAGGCGGCGACGCCCTGCACGACGTCCTCGACATCGTCCACGGACGCGGCGCCGACGTCCTCGCCATCGGCTCCGCCGCCCACAAAGCCCCCGCCGCCCTGCGCATCCCCGTCGCCGAGACCGCCGAGGAAATCGCCCCCATCCTCGAAATCCTGCCCATCCAACGCCTGGCCCACGGCCTCGCCCTCGCCCGCGGCGGCGACCCCGACAACCCCCGCGGCCTCAACAAAGTCACCCGCACCCGCTGATCACCGGCGTTCCCGGCGGATCGCGGTGTCCGCCGGGAACGCGCCGGGTCAGTCCCGGTTCAGTCCCGGTTCAGTCCCGGGTCAGCAGGTAGGCCCGGTCGGGGTCGACGGTCACGGTGACGTTCGTGCCCTCGGCCAGCGCCGTCGACGGGTCCGTGCCGGACTCGGTCACCGTGATCGTGCCGCCGTGCGTCTCCACCTCGTAGTCGGTGGTCGGCCCGCGGAACGTGGCGCGCAGGACGACGCCGATGCCGGTCCCGCCGTCCGTCACCGCGGCCAGCCCCATCGTCTCCGGCCGCACCATCAGGTAGACGCGGTCGGCGCCCGCCGCGACGCCGGGGTGCGCGGCGACGGTCAGCTCCTGGCCGAGCGCGGTGACGGTGGCGCGGGACCCGGCGACGTGCCGCGGCACCGCCTCGATGAAGTTCGCCCGGCCGATGAAGTCCGCGACGAACACGCTGGCCGGCCGGGCGTAGACCTCGCCGGGCGTCGCCACCTGCGCCACCTCGCCCCGGTCCATCACCACGATCCGGTCGGACATGCTCATCGCCTCGTCCTGGTCGTGCGTGACGTAGATGCTGGTGATGCCGAACATCCGCTGGATGCGCCTGATCTCGGCCCGCATCGAGTCGCGCAGCCTGGCGTCCAGGTTGGACAGCGGCTCGTCGAACAGCAGCACCTTCGGCTGCACGACCAGGGCGCGCGCCAGCGCGACGCGCTGCTGCTGGCCGCCGGACAGCTCGTGCGGGCCGCGGTCCTCCAGCCCGACGAGGTTCATGCTGGTGATCGCCACGCTCATGGCGCCGGCGATCTCGTCGCGGGGCAGCCGGCGCAGCCGCAGCCCGTAGGCGATGTTCTCCGCCACGGTCAGGTGCGGGAACAGCGCGTAGCTCTGGAACACCATCGCCATCGGCCGCCGCTGCGGCGGCAGGTCGTCGATGACCCGGCCGTCGAGCAGGACTCGACCGCTGGTGGCGTCCTCGAAGCCCGCCACCATGCGCAGGGTCGTGGTCTTGCCGCAGCCGGACGGTCCCAGCAGGGTGATGAACTCGCCCGGCCGGACGTCCAGCGAGACGCCGTCGACCGCGGTCACCGAGCCGGACCGGCCGGTGAACCGCTTGGTGAGGGCGTCGAGCCGGAGGTGCCCGGTCTCGGCTCCGCGCGGTGGCGTGCCGGGCAGTTCGAGCGCGGTGGTCATGGGGTCGCACGCCTTTCGGACTTGGCGGTGCGCTGCAGCGAGGCGCCCGCGCCGACGAGGACTCGGATGAGGGCGAAGGCGGCCAGCACGATCGCGGTCAGCACGGTGCAGTAGGCGAACGCCACCCCGTACCGACCGCTGCCCGCCGCGCTCAGCACCTGGTTCGTGATGATCTTCGTGCCGGGGGTGGCCAGCAGCACGATGGTCGAGATCGACGTCATGCTCCGGGCGAAGCTGTAGCTGAACCCGGTCAGCAGCGCCGGTCGGATCAGCGGCAGCGTCACCCGGCGGAACGTCTGCAGCGGGCTCGCGCCCAGGTCCATCGACGCCTGCTCGACGTGGGGGTGCAGCTGGGACAGCCCGGCCACCGCCGTGCGCTGCCCCGCCGGGATGCTGCGGACGACGTACGCCAGGACGACGGCCACCGCGCCGCCGGCGAGCGCGCTGCCGCCGACCAGGCTCGGGAACACCGGCACCGGGCCGAGGTAGCGGTCCGGCCGGTAGGCCAGCACGAACCCGATGCCGAGCACGGTGCCCGGCACGGCGACGCCCAGCGTGCCGCCGAGGTCGAGCAGCCAGGCGGTGTGCCGCAGGTGCCGCACCACGAGCCAGGCGACGACCAGCCCCACGGCGCCGGCGATCGGCGTGGCGACGGCGGCGAACGCGAGGGTGTCGAGCACCGCCTCCAGCCCCACCCCGAGCAGCACCTCTTCCAGGTGCGCCGAAGTGAGGGTGTTGTCCACGCCGAACACGCGCGTCACCGACCCGACGAGCATCGTCCCGTACAGGCTGACGATCACGGCGGCAGCGGCCAGCGCCAGGCCGTAGAGCGGCCAGCGGGCCCAGCCCCTGATCAGGTGGACGCTGCCGGACGGCCGGCCGGTGATGGTGACGCGCGTCCGGCGGCTGAGCCACGCCCGCTGGCCGAAGTACACGGCCAGCGACGGGACCAGCAGGATCACGCAGTACACGGCGGCGCTGGTGAGGTCGTACTCGCCGGCGACCGCCAGGTAGGCGCGGCCGGCGAGCACGGTGTAGTCGCCGCCGAGCACCAGCGGGTTGGCCAGGTCGGCGATCGCCTCGACGAACAGCAGCAGGAACGGCGCGACCAGGCCGGGCGCGAGCAGCGGCAGGATCACCGTGCGCAGGACCTTCCAGCGGCTCGCGCCCAGGTTCATCGCGGCCTCCTCCAGCGCCGGGTCCATGCCGCGCAGCATGCCGAGCAACCCGATGTACGCCACCGGGAACAGCGACAGCGACAGCACGAACACCAGGCCGTCGAGGCCGTAGATGTCGTACTCGACGCCGAACAGGCCGTGGCTGATGACGCCGCGCCTGCCGTACAGCACGACCGTGGCGGTGGCGACCGCGAACGGCGGGCTCACGATCGGCACCAGCGCGATGACGTGCAGCACCCGCTTGCCCGGGACGTCCAGTCGCGCTTGGACGAACGCGAACAGGAAGCCGAGCGCGGTGCCGCAGACGCCGACCAGGACGCCGAGCACCAGCGTGTTGCGGAGGGTGCCGAGGCCGACGGAGGAGGTGAAGACCTCCACGTAGCGGGGCAGCGCCTCGGGTGCGAAGGCGGCGGCCAGCACCGCGACGAGCGGGACGACCGCGCCGACCGCCACCACCACCGCGCTGACGACGACCAGCGCCCGGATGCCCGGGTCGAGGCGGCGGCGCGGGCGGGACGCCGCCGGCGCGTCGTCGGACGATCGCGCCCCCGTCACTTCGGCGCCCTGGCGATCTCGACGTCGAACCGCTTGTTCAGCGCGGACTTCGCCTCGCCGGCCGCGACGGGGTCGTAGTCCACCAGCGCGATGCCCGCCAGGTCCGCCACCTTGTCGGGCTTCTCGGCGTCCGGGTGGGTCGGGAACTGGTACGACTTGGCGGTGGGACCGATCTCCTGCGCCTCGGCGGTCAGCGCCCAGTCGACGAACTTCCGCGCGGAGACCGGGTTCCCCGCTCCCCGGACCAGCGCGACACCGCCGGTCTCGTACCCGGTGCCCTCGGCCGGGAAGCTCACCCGCAGGTCCGGGAAGCCCGCCTCCGCGGTGGCGACGCAGTCGTGGGAGAACAGGACGCCGACCGCCACCTCGCCGCGGGCCGTCATCTGCGCGGGCGCCGAACCGGACTTGGTGTACTGCAGGACGTTCGGGTGCAGCCGCCGCATGTAGTCCAGGGCCTCGTCCTGGTCGCCGCCCGCCAGGACGACCTGCGTCCACAGCGCGGTGTACGCGGTGCCCGAGGTGGACGGGTGCGCGATGCCGATGTCCTCGGCCAGCCTCGGGTCGAGCAGGTCGGCCCAGGACCGCGGGGCGGTCAACCCCTTCTCCGCCAGCAGTTCGGCGTTGTGGCAGAACCCGAGCACGCCGACGTAGACGCCGGTCCAGAGGCCGGTCGGGTCCTTGTGCTCGGCCGGGATCGCGCTCGCGTTCGGCGACCGGTAGGGCTCGATCAGCCCGGCGCCGCCCGCGGCGGCGTAACCGTCGGCCGGCCCGCCGTACCAGACGTCGAACTCCGCGTCGTCCTGGCCCGCCTTGATCCGGGCCAGCGCCTCGCCGCTGGACAGCCGCACGAAGTCGGCCTCGACACCGGTGGTCTCGCTGAACCGCGCGGTGGTGGCGGCGCACCACTCCTCGGTCGCGCCGCACACCACGTGCACGACACCGCCGTCCTCGCCACCGCCGCTGTCACCCCGTGCGCAACCGGCGGCCACCACCGCCAGCACGGCTAACGCCCCCAGTGCTCTCTTCCCCGTTCTCACGACTGCCACCTCCGCGTTGAGCGCTCTGCCGAGCGACGTGCGGCCAGGCTAGGGCGGCGGGAACCGCCGTCCGGTGATGGCGAGGTGAGCGTTGGTGACACCCCTGTCACCGGGGAGCCCGGCGCGGTCGGCGCGGTCGGTCACGCGTCGGCCGCCAGATCCGGCATCAGGTAGCCGACACCGCGCAGCGTGCGGATGTAGGCCGTGCCGCCCGGCGCCTCGGCCAGCCGGGACCGCAGCCGGTAGATGGTCGACTTGACGACGTCCCGGCCGCCGAGCAGGTCCGCCGTGCCCCACACCTCGCGCAGCAGGTCCTGCCACGACTGGGGCACGCCGCGCCGGGCCGCCAGGTGGGTGAGCAGCTTGAACTCGGTGAACGGCAGGTCGAGCCGGTGCCCGGCGAGCGTCGCCGTCCGGGTGGCCGGGTCCACGACCAGCTCGCCGACCCTGATCCCGGCGCCCGCGCCGTGCCTGCGGCGCACCAGCGCCTGCGCCCGCAACGCCACCTCGCGGGGGTGGAACGGCTTGGTCACGTAGTCGTCGGCGCCGTGCTCCAGCCCGGTGATGACGTCGTCGTGCTGCGACAGGGCGGTGAGCAGCATGATCGGCACCTCGGACCGCGCCCTGATCCGCCGGCACAGCGCCAGCCCGTCCAGCGCGGGCATCAGCACGTCCAGCACGACCAGGTCGATCGCCCGCGACCGGAGCAGGTTCAACGCCGTCGCGCCGTCGTTCGCGGTCAGCACGGTGAACCCCTGGGTGCGCAGGGCGAACTCGATGATGATCGTCATCTGCGGCTCGTCGTCGACCACCAGCGCCGTCGGCCCGGCCGACCCCGCCTCGACCGGGCCGGTCACGGGTTGCCCGGCAGGGTGAAGAGGAACGTCGTGCCCCTGGTCGAGGCGGTGTGCACCATGATCCTGCCTCCGTGCAGCTCCACGATGGTCTTGGTGATGACGAGACCGAGCCCGGTCCCGTCCGCGAGCGGCCGCCCGGTGGCGAAGCGGTGGAACAGCCTGCCCCGCTCGGGTGGCGTCATCCCGGCGCCGTCGTCGGTGACGTACACGGCGACACCGGTGTCGATCACCATGACCCGCACGTCGACGTGGCCGCCCGTGGTGGTGAACCGGCTCGCGTTCGACAGCAGGTTGGTCATGGCCTGGGTGAGCAGGATCGGGTCCGCCGGGATGAGCGGCGTGGCCTGCGGCACGTCCAGGCTGATCCGCTGCCCGCGCTGCGCGGCCAGGGGCCGCATCGCGGTGACGACGTCGCGGACGACCGTCGAGACGTCCACCCGTTCCGGTCGGGCGGTGAACAGCCCGGCTTCGATCTTCGCCTGCAGCAGCAGGCTCTCGCACAGCGCGATCACCTGCGTCGACTGGTGGTCCACCACCTGGAGGAAGCGCTCCTGCTCGGTGGTCAGCGGACCGGGCGTGCCCTCGCGCAGCAGGTCGACCGCGCCCTTGACCATGCTCAGCGGCGTGCGCAGCTCGTGGCTCAGCGCCGTCACCTGCTCCGCCCGCCGTTCCACCAGCTGCTCCAGCTGGGCCAGCTGCGCGACCCGGGCGCCCGCCGCCCGTCGCATCAGGACGCCGGTCAGCAGGGCGCCGACGGACCCGCCGCCCAGCGCCGCCACCAGCGACCACCAGCCGGCGTCCACCCCGTCCCCCTCCACCGTCGAACCCCGGCGGGCCCGACGTGGGACCCGCCGGGTCCGACGGTGCCAGATCCGGTCGCCGGTGGTGGCCGGAACGGCCGGGCCACCACCCGTCCGGATCAGCTCACCTCCGGCGCTGGTCGGGCCGGCGACCACCGATCGCCCGATCCGGCCGGGAGGAGGCTCAGACGAGGTGCTGGAAGCGGTCCGAGGCGGCGGTGAGGGCGTCCACGCAGGCGCGGATCGCGCCGCGGTCGACGTCCTCGGACCGGACCACGGCGTGGATGGTGCGGTTGAGCGCGGGGCGGGTGGCCAGCACGCGCACGCCGTCGGGCACCGAGTCGCGGCCGAGCCGGGGCACGACCGCCGCGCCCACGTTGCCCGCGACGAGGGCCAGCTGCGTCGGGTAGTTGCCGATGGCGCAGGTGATCCGGGGCTCCACGCCGTGCCGGCGCAGCACGTGCAGCAGCCAGTCGAGGCAGCCGGAGCCCGCGCTCCAGCCGATCCACGGGATGTCGTCCACCTCGGCCAGGTCCACGACCTTGCGGTGCGCCAACCGGTGCGACGCGGGCAGCACCAGGTCGGCCACGTCGTGCAGCAGCGTCGTGCGGGACGTGCCGGGCGGCACGGCCACCGGCCGGTGCTCCCAGCTCTCCAGCACCGCCACGTCGAGGCCGCCCGCCACGATCCGCGGCAGGGTGTCCTCGGCCTCGCCCTCCTCCAGGGTGACCGCCAGGCCGGGGTGCCGGTCGCGCAGCAGCGCCAGCGCCGGCGGCAGCAGGGCGTGCACGGTCGTGGGGATGGCGCCGACGCGCACCGTGCCGGTGACGTCCTCGCGCAGCAGCTCCAGGTCGGCGCGGGCCTGCTCGACCTGGGCGAGGACGAGCGCGGCGTGCCGGGCCAGCACGTGCCCCGCCGTGGTCAGGCGGACGGTGCGGCCGTGCGGCTCCAGCAGGTGCTGCCCGGCCTCCCGCTCCAGCTTCGCGAGCTGCTGGGAGACGCCGGACGGGGTCAGGTGCAGCGCGGTGGCCGCCGCGGCGACCGTCCCGTGCGTCGCCACGGCGTGCAGCGCGCGCAGCCGCTCCAGCCCGAACACGGAAGCAATGCTACCGGGTTCCGTGCAGGAAGAATCGCTGGTCCTTCACGGTCCGATCGCCGAGGCTGAGCGGGTGACCACTACCGCAGCACGCGCCGCCGTGCGCCTGCCGTCGCCGCGGCGGGCCAACCCGGTCCTGCTCGCCGCCGGTGGCAGCCTGTGCATCGCCCTGTCGTCGGTGTTCATCAAGGTGTCCGGGACCAGCGGCAGCACCAGCGCGTTCTGGCGCTGCCTGATGTCACTGCCGGTGCTGCTGGCGCTGGTGTGGTGGGAGCGCAGGCGCGGCACGGCCCGCCGCCGGGTCCTGCTGCCGCTGCTGGCCGGTGTCGGCCTCGGCGTGGACTTCGTGCTGTGGGGCGACGCCATCGGGCTCGTCGGCGCGGGCGTGGCGACGGTGATCCTGTCGGTGCAGGTGGTCATCGTGCCCGCGGTGGCGTTCCTGGTGCACGGCGAGCGGCCGTCCGGGCGGTTCCTGCTGGCGGTGCCCATGCTGCTGGGCGGCATCGTGCTGGCGGGCGGGCTCGCCGGGACGCCCGCGTTCGGCCCGGACCCGGTGCTCGGCGCGGCCCTCGCCCTCGGCGCGGGCGTCGGCTACTCCGCCTACCTGCTGATGATCCGGCACAGCACCGGCCCCGGCGCGCGGGAGCACACGCTGTGCCTGGCGACGGTGTCCGCGGGCGTGGTCGCCGTGACCATCGGCGTGCCCACCGACCGGCTGGACCTCACGCCGGGGTGGCCCGCCCTCGGGTGGCTGCTGGCCCTGGCGCTGGTCGGCCAGGTCGTGGGCTGGATGCTGATCTCCACCGCCCTGCCCCGGCTGCCCAGCTCGACCGGCGCGACGCTGATGCTGCTGCAACCGGTGGCGGCGGTCCTGCTCGGCATCGCGCTGCTCGGCGAGCGGCCCAGCGGGGCGCAGCTGGTGGGCTGCCTCGTGGTGATCGCGTCGGTGGCGTTCGTCGGCACGGCCCGGCGGCGGACCGACGAGCACCGGACCGACCCGGGTCGAGCGACCGGGTCACGCCTCCCGCAGCCCTGACGGGCGGCCGGCTCGATCGTCAGCCACTCGTCAGGTCAACCTCCCGCGCGTCCAGCGGAGGATGGGCGTCGAGCCGAGACGAACGGGAGCAGCCGTGGCAGTCGAGCACCACCAGCGGGACCCCTTTTGCGACGTGGCCGTCGGAACGCTCGCCGCCGAGTTCAGCGGTCGCGTGTCGAGGCGGATCGTCCAGCAGACCGTCGCCGACGCGCGCCTCGACCTGGAGGGCCGCGTCCAACCGGAGGCACTGGCCGAGATGCTGCACCGCCTCGCCCAGCACCGGTTGGACGCCATGATCACCGGGCGCACCTGACGGGCCCCGCGCGGCCGACCGCGGCCCCACCGATCAGCCGTCGTCCAGCAGGACTTCGGCCCAGGCGGTCGTGGTCGTGCCGCGGTCCAGCGCGCCCCACTGCTCGCTCAGCGCCTCCACCAGCAGCAGACCCGCCTTCCGCCGCCACGCCGACGACGCCCGCGGCGCCCGGTTGGTCACGCCGGCGGTCAGCACGTCGTGGTGGCGGTCCAGGACCAGCTCGATGACGTAGGGCGGCGCGCCGTGCCGGCACGCGTTGTCGTACAGCTCGCCGACGACGACACCGACCAGCACCACGTCGGAGCGCGACCGGCCGTCGAGGCAGCGGCGCAGCCAGGCCGCGACCTCGCCGACGGGCGAACCGTCGTCGTGCAGCACCAGCACGACCTCGTCGCCGTCGTCCACAGCGCACCTCCCGCGCGCTCGTCGTGGCGCCGCGCGCATGACCGGGGATCGGGCCGGAACACCTCCCAGCCTCCCACCCCCGGACGCGGCGGAACCTGACGACCTCCTTGCGATCTCCCGCCCACCGGGCCCGATCCTGACGATCTCCTTGCGGAGCAAGGCGAAACCGGCCGAACGCGGCAGCGGGAACCTAGTGTCGGCGACGAGCAGACCCCACCGACGGAGGGAGACCGAGCGGTGCTGGACATCGACACCACGGCCGCGCAAGCCATCGAAGAGCTGACCACCGCCACCGGGGCGGGCCCCGAGGGCGGGTTGCGGATCGCCACCGCCGCGCGGGAGCACGACCGCGACTTCGACCTGTCGATCCAGCCGCACCCCGCGGCCGACGACGTGGTGGTCGCCGGCGGCGGCACGCGGGTCTTCCTGGACCCCCGCGCCGCGCAAGCCCTGTCGGACAAGGTGTTGGACGTGCGCAAGCGCTACGCGGGCCGGGTCCACTTCGGCGTCTACCCCCAAGCCTGAGAGGAACCGACGTTGCTGGACATCACCCACGCGGCGGGCGCGGTGATCGGCGGGCTGGCCGGCGGCGCGGGCGGCCTGCGGATCGACTGGGCCGACCGGGACGGCGTGCGGGCCATCACCCTGGCCATCGCCGCCCGACCCGTGACGCACGACGAGGTGGTCGCCTCGCCGACCGGCGGCCTGGTCTTCCTCGCCCCGGCCGCGGCCCGCCACCTGAGCGACAAGCTGCTCGACGTGCGCATGGACGTCGACGGCCGGTTCCGCTTCGCGTTCAACCACAAGCACTGACCGCGCGGTGGAACCGGTGGGCGACCTCGTGGTCGGGCCGGGCCGCGGTGCGGCGGAACCGGCCCTCCGCGCCGAGAATCGGACCATGACCCTCTCCGTGCTGCTGGTCGAGGACGACGAACACATCAGGCAGGCCCTCGGGCTCGCCCTCGACGACGAGGGCTTCACGGTCACCGACGCGGTGTCGGGCGAGGACGCCCTCGCGCTCCTGGAGACGGCCACGTTCGACGTGGTGCTGCTGGACCTGATGCTGCCCGGCGTGGACGGCCTGGAGGTCTGCCGCACCCTGCGCGCCCGCGGCGACCTGCCCATCATCATCGTCACCGCCCGCACCGACGCCGCCGACGTCGTCGCGGGCCTCGAAGCGGGCGCCGACGACTACGTCACCAAACCCCTGGTGGCCAGCGTGCTGGCGGCCCGGATCCGCGCCCTGCTGCGCCGCACCGGCCGCCAGGACGAGGTGCTGCGGGTCGGCGAGCTGGAGGTCCAGCCGCAGACGAACACCGTGCTGCGCGCGGGCGCGGAGGTGCACCTGACGCGCACCGAGTTCCGGCTGCTGGTCGAGCTGGCCTCGGCGGAGGGCCGGGTGGTCAGCCGGGAGCAGCTGCTGCAACGGGTCTGGGGCTACGACTACTTCGGCGACACCCGCCTGCTCGACGTCCACGTCAGACGGCTGCGCCGCAAGGTCGAGTCCGATCCGGACGACCCGAAGCTCGTCGTCACCGTGCGCGGGGTCGGCTACCGGGTGGACACCTGATGCCCCGGTTGTCGCTGCGCTGGCGCGTAGCGCTGGTGCTCGGCCTGGGTTCAATGCTGTTGACCAGCGCGCTCGCCGTGCTGGTGTGGAACCTGGCTTCGGGGTACATGCAGCGCCAGCGCGAGCAGAGCGCCACCCGGCAGGCCGAGGTCAACGTGCGGCTGGTCGACGAGGCGCTGCGCACCGGCTCCGCCGGGCTGGAGGACCTGCTGACCGGCCTGACCACCGGGCCGGACTCCACCGTCCTGCTCTACCGGCCGGGCCGGGTGCTGACCAGCGGGCGGCAGGTCGACCCGCAGGTGCTGCCCGACGGGCTGGTCGACCTCGGCCGCCGCGGCACGCCCGCCTCCCAGCGGCTGGCCGTCGACGGGATACCCGTGCTGGCGGTGAGCCTGCCCATCAGCTCGACCGAGGGCGCCTACGTCGAACTCGCGCCGCTGGTGCAGCTGGACCGCACGTTCCGGTTCCTCAGCATCCTGCTGATCACCGGCGCCGTGGTCAGCGGGCTGCTCGGGGTGGCGCTCGGGTCGTGGGCGAGCAGGCGCGCGCTGCGCCCGTTGAGCGAGCTGACCAGGGCCGCCTCGCTCATCGCGGGCGGCGACCTGAAGGCGCGCCTGCCCACCCAGACCGACCCGGACCTGGCGCACCTGGCGAGCACGTTCAACACCACCGCCGACGCGCTGGAGGAGCGCGTGTTCCGCGACGCCCGGTTCGCGGGCGACGTCAGCCACGAACTGCGCTCGCCGCTGACCACCATGGTCAACGCCGCCGCGGTCCTGCGCCGCCGCCGCGCCGAGGTGCCCGGCACCGCCGGCCGCGCGCTGGACCTGCTGACCTCCGAGGTCGACCGGTTCGCGGGCCTGGTGGTCGACCTGCTGGAGATCTCCCGCGGCGACCAGCAGGCCGACGACACCGACCTGGAGGTCATCGACCTCGCCTCGCTGGTGGACAACGTCCTCGGCTCGCGCCCCGGCGCCGGGGCGCCCGACCGGCCGGTCCCGCCGGGTCCGCAGGTCCTCGGCGACCGCCGCCGGCTGGACCGGGTGGTGAACAACCTGCTCGACAACGCCGAGCGGCACGCGGGCGGCCCGGTGCGGGTCGCGGTGCTGACCCGGGACGGCCACGCGCGGCTGGAGGTGGACGACGCGGGCGCCGGCGTGCCGCCGGAGCTGCGCGACCGCATCTTCACCCGCTTCGACCGGGGCACGCGGGCGGGCAGCCGCGGCACCGACACCGGCAGCGGCCTCGGTCTCGCCCTGGTCGCCCAGCACGTCCAGCTGCACGGCGGGTCGGTGTGGGTCGAGGAGCGGCCCGGCGGCGGCGCCCGCTTCGTGGTGGAGATCCCGGAGGCGCGACCGTGAGGAACGCCGCGTCGAGGACCACCGCGCTGCTGGCCGCCTGCTGCGCGCTCACGGCGTGCGGCGTCACCACCCAGAGCGAGCCGCGCCCGCTGCCCACCTCCTCGGTGGCGCCCGCGCCGACACCGACCGTCACCCAGCGACCCGATCCCACCACGCCGACTTCCCCGTCGACTTCCCCCACACCGACCGCCACGACACCGACCGCCACCACGCCGACGACACCTCCGGCGGGGTGAGCGTCAGCGGCCCCGTCCAGGGTGACGACCACCTTCACGTCGTCGGGTCGCGCCTCGAAGGCGTCGGCGGCCGACTCCAGCGGCCCCCGGCGCCCCCGATCAGGTCGGGTACGAGGGCCGGCCCATCCACCAGTTGCCCGGCGCCTCGGCGTCCTCGCTGGACCAGAACTCGACGGCCGCCCCGATGAACTCCTCGGCGGACAGGTGGCCGTCGCCGTCGCGGTCCAGGTGCGCGAACGCCTCCGCGGCGTCGGCCTCGGTCAGGCCGGGGAAGTGGCCGCGCTGGAACACCAGGAACTCCGCCGGGCCGACCCGGCCGTCCTGGTCGAGGTCGGCGATGTCGAGGAACGCCGCGGCCATCGCGCCGACCGTGGCCCGCGCCGCCGCCGGGTCGCCCGCCAGCGTGCGGGTGGAGGCCAGGAACTGCTCGCGGGTGATCGCGTCGCCGCCGCCGGGGATGTGCGGCACGTGCAGTTCGCGCCAGATCCGCAGGTAGGCGTCGACGATCTCCTGCTCGGCCGGGGAGCCCGGCGGGTGCCCGACGGCTTCGGCGACCCGCTTGCCCATGAGGACGTGGTCGCCTTCGGTGAGCCGACCGTCCCCGTCGACGTCCAGGTGGTCGAACCCGTGGCCGATCTTGGCGGTGAGCAGATCAGGTGCCGGCATTGGCCCTCCCCGTCGGTTCGTGACCCGGTCATGCTCGGGCGCGCCGGAGGGAGGCGCAACCGGTGAACGGGTGACAGACCGTGACGGGTTGGCACTCACCGCATCGGGTGGCCGCGTTCGTGACGGACGGTTGAGCGGCTACCCGGTCGGGTAGCCGAGTGGAGCAAGGCCATCGACCACCAGGAGGGTGACGTGATCGGGTTCATCGTCGCCGGTCTGATCATCGGCGCGCTCGCCCGACTGATCAAGCCCGGCAAGCAGAACCTCGGCATCGTGGCGACGCTGCTGCTGGGGCTGGTCGGCTCCGTCATCGGAGGGACCATCGCGAACCTGCTCGGGACGGGCGACGTCTTCGAGCTGAACGCGCTCGGCTTCATCATCGCCGTGATCGCCTCGGTGCTGCTCATCGGCGTCGCCGAGGGCATCGCCGGCGGCCGGCGCCGGACCAGCGTCCGGTAACCAACGACCACAGCGCAGGCCCGCCACCCGATCGGGGTGGCGGGCCTCTTCGTCACCGCTCGTGCTGCCGGCGCACCACCTCGTTGATCCAGACCGGCGCGAACGGCGACGTGCAGTTCGGCGGCGTCGGGTAGTCCTTGAGGACTTCCAGCCGCTCCCCGATGTCGATCGCGCGGGCCCGGTGGTCGGGGTGGTCGATCCCGATCTGCGCCAGGCAGTGGTTCATCGCCCACTGGAGGCGGTCCGGGGCGTCGCGCAGCTCCGCCTCGATGACGTCGAGCAGCCCGGCGAGGTCCAGGCCCTCGGGCTTCTTGGCCACCCGGTCGGTGGTCAGCGCCCAGCCCGCGCTCGCCACCACCGGATCGGGGTCGGCGGACCAGGCCAGGCGCAGCTCCTCGACGCCCGGGTGCTTCTTCACCACGTAGTTCACCAGCCAGTCGTGCACCTTGGGCGCCCGCGCCCCGCGCAGCATGGCGTCCAGCTCGTCGCGCTCGAACGCCTTCGGCCGGCAGATCAGGAGTGCCACCAGCCGCGCCGCCGTGCCACCGGTCGCCCACAGCTCGCGCGACAGCTCCTGCTGCGTCTTCAACCGCTTCGCGAGCGCGCGCAGCTTGCCGAGGTTCACCCCGTGGTCGTCGCCGTGCTTCTCGTTCACCTCGCGCGCCCGCGGGTCCTCCAGCGCGGCCAGCTCGGCCGGCACCTCGGCCGCCGTCGTCCCGCCCACCCGGTCCCCCCGATCAGTTCCACCGGTCGCGGCGCGGCGCCGTCGTCACCGGCCAGGTCGACCGGCAGCCCGCAGCCGCCCCGTCGCCGCGAATCCTGCCGGCCACCCCCTCGGCTCGCGCACGGGTCGCCCCGGCGTGCCCGCCGAACCGGCGCTCAGGACCCGAGCGGGTCGGCCGACAGGGCGAGGCCGTCGATCACCACGGTGGTGCGCGGCCTGGCGACGGCGTCGGCCACCCGCGCCACCACCTCGTCGAACACCGGGTCGTCGTAGTAGTCGCTGTGCCCGCGCAGCGGCGAGGCGACCCGGTCCGGGTGGGGGTCCAGGAACTCCGGGTCGCGCAGCCGCACGTCGTTGCCGCAGCGGACGCCCCACAGCTCCGGGTCGGCGCACACCTGCTCCTCGGCCGTCTCCGGCCACACCTGCACCGGGCCGCCGAGCGGGTCGGTCAGCCGGTGCACGTTCCACCACCGGTCGCCCAGCTCGTCGTGCAGGTCGGCGAGCGCGGCCCGGCCGAGGTGGTGCGGGAACAGCCGCGAGTAAGCCCACTGCAGCTGCGAGCCGTAGGTGACCAGGCCGACCCGGCGCAGCGCGGCGGCCGCGTCCGCCTGCCTGATGTAGCGCTCGCCGTCGGCCGGGTCGGGCCGCTCGCTCTCCCGGCGCAGCAACGACAGCGCGGCGAAGCACACCACGCTGCCCTGGCTGTGCCCCGAGAGCACGACCGCGCCCACGTCGTGGTGCCCGGCCAGCCGGACCGCGCGCGAGGTCAGCTCGATGGTGGCCCGGCCGCCGTAGGGCGGCGGGCAGATCGGGTGCGCCGCCCGGGGCCAGAACGCCACCAGGTCCCACACGACGCCGACCACCGTGCGCATCCGGGGGTTCTGCCACGTCCGGACGCCCAGCAGCAGCAAGACCAGCACCACGCCCGACACCACGAGGCTGCCCAGCGCGCCCAGCTCCTCGGCGGGCCGGGTCGACAGCCAGTCGGCCAGCCCCGGCGGCGGCGCGGCCCGCCAGTCCGGGTGCGCCAGCCTGGCCAGCGCGATGCCGCCGCCCGCCGCCACCAGCACGCCGCCCAGCAGCGCGACCGCGCCGAGCAGCCAGTGGTAGCGGTACTTCGCCGACGCCAGCCGCTGGGTGAACGCGACCTTGCCGATGCCGGGCCGGTCGGGGCGTCCCGGGTAGTCGGCCACCACGCCGTCCCGGACCGCGGCGCCCACCGCGTGGCGCACGCAGGAGACCGCGCCGACCACGTGCAGCAGCCCGGCGACCGCCACCGCCGCCCAGAACGCCCACCCGGGCGCCGCCGCCCACCGCAGCACCACCGCCACCGCCGCGGCCGCCGACCCGGCCGCGAGCACCAGCGCGCTCGACACCTGCCGCACCATGGCCGCCACGACCGGCGCCACCAGCAGCGGGAACGCGATCGCCAGCACGCCCCACAGGTCCGCGCCGACCAGGTAGCTCGTGCTCAGCACCAGCCCCGGCCGGCCGGCGCCGGGCACCGGGTCGCCGACCCAGTCCACCACCCGGTACGCCAGCCCGCCGCTGAACCCGACCGCCAACGTGGTGGCGACGGCCGCGATCACCACCGCCCCGTACCCGTGCCACAGCGGCCGGAACCGCTTGTCCGCCACCATCAGCTCGACCCCGCGCGCGGAGCGCCGCAACCGGGCGCACGCCCCGACCAGCACCACCAGCAGCAGCGCCGCCGCCGCCGACAGGGCGTTCGTCACCGCCTCGAACCCGGCCAGCGGCGGCACCGACCCGGTCGCGCCGGTCGGGGCCCGCCACAGCAGCGCCGCCGCCAGGCCCGCCGCCAGCAGCAGGTAGCCCGCGGCTGCCCACTTGAGCGCCCGCGAGTTCACCTCCCGCCGGTCCGGCGCCACCGCCACGCACCCGACGGCCCACAGCAGCACCAGCACGCCCAACCCGACCACCGCCCAGGACAGCGCCTCCGCCGGCCGGTCCGGCTGCGCCGTCCGCAACGCGCCCGCGAACAGCACGCCGACCACCGCGCACGCCGCCGCCACGTGCGCGTCACGCAGCACGGGCGTGCGCGGCGACGTGTGCCAGAACGCGTAGTCGCCCAGGCTCCCCGTGCGGGTCTCCCACACGTGGTGGGTGCCCCTCGGCTCGTACAGGAACGTCTGCCGGCCGAACCACCACAGCACGCTGATCACCAGCACCGGCGGGACCGCACCGGCCAGCAGCATCGCGCCGAACGGCCAGCCGGCGAAGAGGCCCAGGTTCGCCTCCCGGCACGCCGCCGTGCCGCCGCACTGCCGCACCAGCAGCTCCAGCGACGCGTACGCGGTGGCCGTGACCAGCATGCACGTCAGCACCAGCCCGAGCAGCCGCAGCACCGCCTCGGCGAACCGGCTCGCGCCGAGCAGCGCGTACCGGGCCAGGTTGAGGATCGCGAACGGGATCAGCACCAGCCACAGCGCCCGGCTCGCGCCGCCCGAGGTGAACCGGCCCCAGTGGAACGCCTCGACCACCCGGGTCCGCCCGCTGGACAGCGCCCGCGCCGGTTTGCCCGCCCGCAGGAACCGGGCGACGTCGTCACCGGCGACCGGCGTGGGGAACGGGTCGCCGAGCACCGCTTCCGGCGGGGTGCCGGACACCCCGTGCACCCGCAGTTCTACGACGTCCTCGGGACGCATGCGATCACCTGCCGTGGGTAGCCGTGGTGGTGATACCTACCGGACCGCCCACTCCGGTCAAGCCGTTTCACGTCGTGAGCCACCCGGTTGGGCGACTCAGCGGCCGGTGGGAGCATCCTGGGTGACGTCCGGTCGCCGATCGCGCCCGGACGTGCTCACGGCCACGACCCGAAAGGCTGCACACGGTGACCAAACCCGCCCGCCGCGACCCGAGCAAGCTCGTCGACGCCTCCGGGTTCCGCGAGTTCGTCCAGCACGGCTGGGGTCCGGCCGACCGCGCCGCCCGGGTCGCGCCCGGCGCCGCGCAGGCCGCCGCCGCGCACCGCGACCGGCTCAGCGCCGCACTGCCCGGCGCCCGCATCGCCGTGGCGGCGGGCTGGGCGCCGGTGCGGTCCAACGACACCGACCACGGCTTCCGGCCGGACAGCGACTTCTCCTGGTTGACGGGCTGCTCCGCCGAGGGCGCGGTGCTGGTGATGCACCCGGTGGCCAACGGCCACGACGCGGAGCTGTTCCTGCGCCCGCCCGCCGGGCCGGACGAGCCGGACTTCTTCGCCAACGCCCGGGACGGCGAGCTGTGGATCGGCCCGGTGCCCGGCCTGGCCGAGTGGGGCGAGGCGCTGGGCGTCCGCTGCCGGCCGCTGCACGAGCTGCCGTCGGCGCTGCGCGGCCGGCTGCCCGCCGTGCACGCGACCGCGGGCGTCGACCCCCTACTGGACGCGCTGGCGGGCGCCGACCACGCCGGCGAGCTGCGCACCGTGCTGGCCGAGCTGCGCCGGATCAAGGACGACTGGGAGGTCGGCCAGCTCCAGGCCGCGGTGGACGCCACGGTCCTCGGTTTCGCCGACGTCGCCGCCGAGTTGCAGGCCGCGGTCAAGGGCGGTGGCGAGCGGTGGCTGCAGGGCACGTTCGACCGGCGCGCCCGGACCGCGGGCAACGGGCCGGGCTACGCCTCCATCGTGGCCGCCGGGCCGCACGCGCCGGTGCTGCACTGGGTGCGCAACGACGGGCCGGTGCCGGAGGACGCGGTGCTGCTGCTGGACGCGGGCGTCGAGCTGGACACCCTCTACACCGCCGACATCACCCGGACGCTGCCGGTGTCCGGCGCGTACAGCCCGGCGCAGCGGCAGGTGCACGAGCTGATCGAGCGGGCGTCCGCGGCGGCGCTGGCGGTCGTGCGGCCGGGCGCGGAGTACCGGGAGTTCCACCGCGAGGCGATGCGCGTGCTGGCCGAGGGCCTGCACGACTGGGGCCTGCTGCCGGTGTCGGTGGAGCAGTCGCTCGACCCGGACGGCCAGCACCACCGCCGGTACATCACGTGCGGCGTCGGGCACTTCCTCGGCCTGGACGTGCACGACTGCGCGAACTCCCGCTCCACCGCCTACCACGACGGCACGCTGGAGGTCGGCATGGCGCTGGCCGTCGAGCCCGGCCTGTACTTCCACCCGAACGACGAGACCGTGCCGCCGGAGCTGCGCGGCATCGGCGTGCGGCTGGAGGAGAACGTCGTGGTGACGCCCGAGGGCAACCGCGTGCTGTCCGCCGCGCTGCCGCACGACGCGGCCGGCCTGGAGTCCTGGGTCGCGGCCGCCGGTCGCTAGTCCCCCGGTGACGGGCCTCCCCGCCGGAGGCCCGTCACCGCTTGCGCAGGCGCACCGACGTGATCGCGTGGTGCTCCACCTTCAGCACCTCGACCGCCCAGCCGGACACCTGGACCCGGTCGCCCGGCTTCTCCGGGATCCGCCCCAGCAGGACCAGGACCAGGCCCGCGATGGTCGTGTAGTCGCCCTCCGGCGCGTCGGGCAGCTCGACGCCGAGGTCGGCCAGGTCGTGCACGGGGAACGTGCCGGGCAGCACGAGCGAGCCGTCGGCGCCGTTGCGGACCGCCATCAGGTCGCGGTCGGTCTCGTCCAGGATCTCGCCGACGACCTCCTCCAGCAGGTCTTCGAGCGTCACGATGCCGTCGACCGCGCCGTGCTCGTCCACCACCAGGCCGAGCTGTTCCCGCTCGGCCTTGAACCGGCGCAGCGCGTCGGACACCCGCACCGAGTCGGGGAACACCACCGGCGGCCGGGCCACGTCGACCAGGCGGGCGTCGTCGACGAGCAGGTCGCGCAGGTGCACGACGCCCACGACGTCGTCCAGGTGGCCGCCGCGCGCGACGGGCGCGCGGGAGTGGCCCGAGGCGGCCAGCTCGGCGCGGGCGGTCGGGACGTCCAGGTCGGCGTCCAGGGTGACCACCAGCCGGCGCGGCACCAGGACCTCGCGCAGCCGGCGCTCGCTGATCTCCAGCGCGCCGGTGATGATCATGCGCTGCTCGGCGTTGAGGCCGCGCTGGGCGGAGACCAGCTCGCGCAGCTCCTCGGCCGACATCTGCTCGGACTCGGCGTCCGGCTTGCCGCCGAACAGCCGGACCACCGCGTTGGTGGACGTGCTCAGCGCCCACACCGCGGGCCGCGAGGCGGTCGACAGCAGGTGCAGCGGCCGGGCCACCAGCAGCGCCCAGCGCAGCGCGTACTGCATGGCCAGCCGCTTGGGCGCCAGCTCGCCGAACACCAGGGTCAGGAACGTCAGCACCACCGTGACCAGCGCGATCGCCACCGCGTTCGCCGCGTCGCCGAGGAACGACAGCAGCGGCACCACCGGCGCCGCCAACGACACCGCGGCCGTCGCCGAGGCCAGGAACCCGGCGAGCGTGATGCCGATCTGGATGGTGGCCAGGAACCTGTTCGGGTCGCGGGCCAACCGGACCAGCGTCCTCGCCGAAGCCCGGTCGTCACGCTCCAACGCCCGCAGCTGCCCCTCGCGGAGGCTGATCAACGCCATCTCGCTGCCCGCGAACACCGCGTTCAGCAGCACCAGCACCGCGACCAGCGCGATGGTCCACCCGTACCCGTCCACAGCCACTCCGTACCCAGACCGGACCGAAGCGCAACGCTACCGGCGCGTTGGTCATTTCGAGTGGAGCCGCTGCCCTCGCGCCCCCCGTTGGGTTACAACATGTCCGGGGAGGTCACATGGGGTCGGCTGCCGCGCACCGGTCGTTCGTCGTGGTCGACGTGGAGTCCTACGGCGACCCGACCCGCACCTCCCCCCATCGCACCGCCGCGCGCGACGGCCTGTACCAGGTCATGAGGAGCGCGTTCGCCGACTGCGACCTGCCGTGGGACCCGGCCGCGGTGGACGACGCCGGTGACAGCCTGCTGGTCCTGGTGCCCGCCGACGTGCCCAAGTCGGTGCTGGTCGACCAGCTGCCCGAGCGGCTGGTGGCCGAGCTGCGCGAGCACAACCACGTCCACTCCGCCGGTGCTCGGCTCCGACTGCGGATGGCCGTGCACGCGGGCGAGGTGCGCTACGACGAGCACGGCCGGACCAGCCCGGAGATGATCTTCACCTACCGCATCCTGGACACCGCCGACGCCAAGCGCGCGCTGCGCGACTCCACGGCCACCCTCGTGCTGATCACCTCGGACCACTTCTACCAGGCGGTCGTCCACCACCACCCCTCCGCCCGCCCGGACGCCTACCAACAGGCCACCGCCAACGTGAAGGAAGTCCACTCCCGCGTGTGGGTGCGCCTGGTGGACGGCTACCCCCTCGGGAGCCCCCAACCTGCAGCGCCCGGCGACCGGCGAGCCCTCACCCTGGCGGAGCTGAAGCCGGTCGTCGAGGTCATGCTGCGCACCCCCGGCTTCGACACCCGCGACGGCCGGGACCTCGTCCTGCGCGAACTCCCGTTCGCCGCCGCCGTCCCCCGCCACACCGCGGACCGACCGGACACCGTCAGCATCGTCCGGACGTGCGCGAACTACCCCGGCGGGCTCAAAGCCCTGCTGGAAGCGATCCGCTTCTACGCGGGCGACGCCACCGCGATGGCCGAACTGGACACCCTGTTGGCGCAACGGACCGGTGGCGTTTAGTTGCCACCGGCAGCACTGAATACCACCATACGCACCTCTTCCGCTGCGTTTCACGGACATTACACTGAGTCATACCGCCGGAGCTGAAACCCTTACCGCGCCGGGGGCAGCGCCACCTGGTGGCCGACTCGGGAGGCCCGCTAGTGGATGAATCGGCAATTCGGATCGACTCCGGTCTGGTCGACTTGACGAACGTCCCTCTCGACGCCTTGGACGCATTCGAGGACGAGCTCCTGGCAGCGTCGACGGAACGTTTCCTCAGACAGGTGGACCACGCCAGCGTCAGCGCGGGCGGCCACGACTCCTGACCAGCGGGCTCCGCGCCCACGACGAGGGGCGGCTCAGAGGTGGCAGGCTCGACCTCCACGAACGGGACATCGCTGACGAACCACGGGATCACCCTGGACCAGTTGGACGCCCTGGCGTCCGGACGACCTGACGACGGCAGCTCCGCGCTGCTGCGCGACGTCGGCAGGACCAGGCGCGCGCTCGCCCTGCGACTGGTGCTGCGCCACGCCCGTGAGCACCGCTCACCGGACAACCCGCTGCCGCACGTGGACGAGGCGTGGGAGCTCCTGGTCGCCGCCGAGCGCGCCCGGCCGGAGGCGGTGGCCGCCCTGCTGTCGCGCCCGCAGGTCGGGGTCTGGGCGGCGCACGTCCTGCGCCGCCTCCGGGGTCGGACGACCGACACCGCCCCCGCGTGGTTCCACATCGGCCACCTGCACTTGTTGGCGGCCGCGGCCGGCGTATCCGCAGAATTGCGCTTCACGATGGGGATTCCACTGTGGGATGGCATTGCGGTGCTTCCCGGCGTGGGCTCCCTGCGAGTGCCCGACGCGACCACCGAATGGGGTCACGGGACACTGGTTTCGGATGCTTCGGGGTTAACGGTGAAAACCAGCACCGGTAGCGCCCATCCGATCCGGTGGCAGCCGGACCGCATTCTTGGAAGTGCCGCCGGAGCCACCGCGCCGCGCATCCACCTGGACGACACCGGGCCGTACCGCGGATTGACCGTGCCGCAGCGCCCCGAACCATTGTCCGATTCGGCGGTGGCGCGGTGGGACGAGGTCTTCACCGACGCGTGGACGATCCTGGAGCGGGACCACCCGCGCTGGGCCCGCGAGCTGTCCACCGGCCTGTCGATGATCACGCCCCGGCCGGCGTCCTTCCGCTTCCGACCGCACAGCGGGTCGGTCAGCGACGGCTACGGCGCCGCGATCATCTCCGAACCGCACGACGGCCTGCAGCTGGCGGTGACGCTGGTGCACGAGTACCAGCACAGCAAGCTGAACGCGGTCGGCCACCTGGTACCCCTGACCAGGGTGGACCCGGCCACCACCTGCTACGCGCCGTGGCGCGACGACGCCCGTCCGGTGTCCGGGCTCTACCAGGGGGTGAACGCGTTCCTGGCGGTCGTGGAGTTCTGGGAGCGGCAACGCGCGCGCTTGAGCGGGGCGGACGCCGCCCTGGCGCACTTCGACTTCGCCCTGTACCGGACCCAGGTGGGGGAAGCGCTCCACGCGCTCCGGCGCCACCCTTCGCTCACCCGTGCGGGGCAGAGGTTCGCGGACCGCCTGGCGGAGCGGCTGGCGGCGGTGGCGGACCTCGCCGTGCCGGCCGACCTGCTCTCGGCCGCCGAGACCGCCGCCCTCGACCACCGCGCGGCTTGGCGCGCCACCCACCTCCACTCGCCGCGAGCGCACGTGCTGGAGTGCGTCGAACGCTGGTTCGCGGGTGAGCCCGCGCCGACCCGGGTCCCCCGCCCGACCGTGGTGGCCGCCGACGAGCCGCCCAGGTTGGACGCCAAGGCGATCCTCACCAGGGTGCTGCTCGCCGACCGCGCGGAGTTCGAGGCGATGCGCGCGGACCCCTCGGGCGTCGTGGGGGAAGTGGCGCCCGACCTGGTGGAGGCGGACTTCGCCGTCGTGGCGGGTGAGCACGAACGCGCGCGGGCGCTGTACGCGGCCGAACTCGGCGCGGGCTCGAACCGGCCGGGCGCCTGGTCCGGCTTCGGCCTCGCGTTGCGACACCTGTCCCCCGGACCGGCGGCGCGGGCGCTGCTCGAACACCCGCACCTCGTCCGCGCCGTGCGGAACGGGATCGCCGCCGGCGGCGAGGCGCCCGACGTGCGGGGCCTCGCCGCGTGGCTGGGAGCGGCCGGTTAGAGCGGCATCGGGTCGATGTCGCAGTTCGCCCGCACGGTGGGGTCGTTCCGCTCGGACACCGCGGGGTGGTGGTTGCCGAGCCGTTCGCGCAGCATGTTCACCGCTCGCAAGTACAGCGCGTCCGCTTCCTCGGTGCGCCCGAGCGAGCGGAGGTCCTGCGCGAGGTTCGCCTGGCACGCCAGGGTGGTGGGGTGGTCGGCCCCCAGGACCACCGTCGCGCGGTTCAGCACCTCCACGTCGAGGTCGTGGGCGGCCTGCGCGTCGCCCAGCGCGTGCAGGTCGCTGGCCAGGTTGATCCGGGTGGTCAGCGTGGAGGGGTGGTCGTCGCCCAGGCGGGCGCGGAAGCTGCCCAGCGTGGCTTGGTTCAGTTCGCGCGCGCCTTCGAAGTCGCCCTTCAAGCGGCGCAGGATCGCCACGTTGACGGCGGCGGACAGCGTGTGGGGGTGGTCGGGCCCCAACGTCTTGGCGTAGCGGGTCAGCGTGTCCTGCCCGAGTTGCGCGGCGGTCTCGTGGCGGCCCAGATGCCTCAGCTCGATGGACCGGGCCAGCGCGGCGGCGAGCGTTTCGGCGTGGTCGAAGCCGTACCGCCGGCGCAGGCCCTCGAACGCCGTCTCGGCCGCGCTCATCGCACCCTCGTGGTCACCCGCCTTGCGGCGCATCACGGCGAGGTGGCGCACGGCGCGCAGCCACGTCGGGTTGAGCGGCCGCCCCTCGCTGAGCCGTTCGTACATGCGCACGACTTCTTCGTGCTCGGCGGACGCCTCCCGGTAGTTGCCGAGTTCGCGCTTGTCGAGGGTGAGGCCCACCTGGGTCAAGAGGGGCACCTCGTGCTCCTGGCCGTACATCTGGGCCCTGCGGTCCCAGGTGTCGGCGTCCAGCTTGACGGCGGAGGCGAAGTCGCCGACGAGGCGGAGGTTCACGCCGAGGTTGTGCGCCGCGCTGAGGGTCACCGGGTCCTCGTCGCCGAGGTAGCGGACGCAGATGTCGTAGGTGCGCTTCGACAGTTCGAGCGCGCCGACGAAGTCGCCCTCCGCCCGCTTGTCCCCCGCGACCTGCCCCATCGCCAGGATGGTCTCCTCGTGCTCCTCGCCGAAGGTGCTGCGGTGCCGCTCCAGCAGTTCCAGGTTCAGCGGGATCGCCTCGGCGTACCGGCCCTGCACCCAGAGCATGAAGCCGTACCAGCGGCCCATCCGCAGGGTTTCCGGGTGGTCCTCGCCCAGCCTTTCCCGCCAGATCCGGTAAAGCCTCTCGGACAACTCGGCGCTGCGGTTGTGCTCGCCCCACCGGTAGAGGAACTGGGCCTGGTTGTAGAGCAGCGATCGGACCGGCTCGGCGTCGCTCTCGTAGGCGTTGGAAGCGGCCAGGTGCGCGCTCAGGTCGACGTAGACCGGCCAGTTGTCCGGCTCTTCCGGTGTTTCCGGGTCGTTCTCGCTCAGCATCAGGTGCGCGGCGTTGCGCATGACCACGCGTTCTTCCTCGCTCATCTGGCTGATGAGCACGGCTTGCACGAGGCGGTGCAGTTCGATGGAGTTGGTGCGGTGGTCGACGCGCACCAGCGCGAAGCGGTTGATGTCGCGAATGGCCTCGTTGAGCCGCAAGCGGTCGCGCAGCACCCGGGACAACTCGTTCGGCACGCCGGTGATGTTGCGGCTGTAGGTGAACATGGTGCGGTTGATCGGCTCCGGCGCCAGGAACGCGCACACCTGGAGCAACCTCAACGCGGACAGGTTCTTGCGCTTGAGCTCGTTGAGCGAGAGGTCCCACATCGCCGCCACCGACTCGGGGTAGTCGAGCGTGGTGGTGACGTTGAGCAGTTCCAGCTGCTTCTCGGCGAGCAGTTCCAGGTACTCGGCGGCGGGCATGCCGGTCTCCACCCGCCACGCCGCCGCCTGCGCGACGGCCAGCGGCAGGTCGCCCAGCGCCTTGGCCAGCCGACCGGCGTCCTCCTCGCTCAGCTCGGGGTCGCGGCGGCGCAGCAGCTGCACGCTCTCGGCGCGCTGGAAGACGTTGACCTCCAACGGGCGCGCGACGCTCAACCACTGCGAGTTGCGCGAGGTGACCAGGATGCGCCCGGTGCCGCCCGTCGGCAGGTACTGCTGCACGGCGTCGGGGCTGTCGGCGTTGTCGAAGATCAGCAGCCAGTTGGTCGGGACCTTGGGGTGGTTGCCGCTGCGCAGGGCGTCGAGCACCTGCTGGACGGCCACGTTCGCCTCGGTGCCGCCTTCCAGGCCCAGGCGCTGGCCCAGTTCCACCAGCGAGTTGACGATCTTGACGGACCGCTCCGCCGGCACCCACCAGATCAGGTCGAAGTTCGGGCGGTTGCGGTAGGCGTATTCGATCGCCAGGTGCGACTTGCCCACACCGCCCATGCCGTGCAGCGTTTCCGGCAGCACGGCTGCGGTCCCACCCCGGACGAGACGCCGTTCGAGCTCCTGGAGGAGGTCCGCCCGCCCGGTGAAGTTGACGTTCCTCGGTGGCACGCCACCGAAGACGGGCGATGCGAGAGTCCTTCTCCTTTCTTCCTGCTCGACGGCAGTCACGTCTACTCCTCCTGCATTTCGCTCGACATCAACCGTGCCCTTGCGAACACGTGTTCGGCCACCTTCACCAACCGGCAAATCTCCGCTCGTATCATTCCCGATGGTCGGCTGTGGCTCGACCTCAGGGTCGATCTTTCGCAAGTGGACTCCGGACCAGGCGACCCACAGCGCCCGTTCCGCTTCCGCCACGTGCGGTGGCGTGACAATTGGTGAGACAACCCGGACCGGTTCCTCGTCCAGGGGGGAATCGAACGCGACCACGCCAGGCCGACGTTCCTCCAGGTAGTGGCGCACGACCTTGCGCACCCGCTCGGTGTCTATCCTGCGGCCGTACGCGAGCAGTTCCTGCCGGACACCTTCCGCCACGAAATCGAATTTCACTCGGCTTTCGCTGTCATTCACCACATCGGGCGCGATCGAGACCAGTGGGCCGCCGAGGAATTCGGTGAGGGCGGCGCGGTCGGTGTCGGGGTGCAGCAGGTCGAGGATGCGGAGGAGGAGCGGCACCTCCAGCGGGGCGACGGCCAGGTGGACGGCCAGGTCGAACGCCGCCTTCGACGCGGTGGTGCAGTACGCCGCGACGAGTTCCGCGGCGCCGGCGGTCACGTCACCCGGTTGGCGCGGCGACACCGCGGTCACCGGCTCCCGCGGGGCGGGCACGAGGGCCGCGCCCAGGTTCGCCCACCCGGTCGCCGCCGCGAGGTTGGCCCACTCGCGCAGACCCGCCGGCGCCAGTTCGACGAACGGGACCGGCGCCACGTCGCCGAGGTCGTCGTACAGCCCGGGCACGTCGACCTGGGGCTCCCACTCGTGGACGTGGTTCGGCGCACCCGGCTCGAACGCCTTGAGGCGCAGGCGGTGCAGGTCGAGCCCGGTGCGGCAGGCCGCCCACCACGGCAGCGGGCTGGCCACGGCGACGGAGTGGGCGGCGCCCAGCTCGCGCAGGGCCTCCCACGCGCCGCCCGACCGCCAGGCCGGGTCGACCGCGTCGGTCAGGGCGAGCAGCAGGCGCCGCCCGGAACCCGTGAGGTCCGGCGGTTCTCCCCCGTCCGCGCCGCGCAGCGTCACCCGACCGCTCTCGTCCACGCCGAGCGCGCACACGGCGACCTCCCCGAAGACGCCCGATCCGGTGAGGGCCTGGATGAAGGTCTCGACCTCGGGCGCCCAGATCGACATCGCCGGGCCGTCGTCGACGGCAATCGTGATGTCGTGGGACTGGCCGAGGAGGGGCGCGAGCACGTCCCGCAGGCCGTCCGCCGCCCACTCGTGGGCGTCCGGACCGGTCACGGTCCCTGCCCCGACGTCCTCGGTCGCGGGGCGCACCGTCACAACCCCTCGGTGCGGGCACGACGCCCCGGCCCGCACCGGAGGGCGGATTCCCGCGGGTGCGCGCCGGAATCGGCAGGCCACGGCTTGGTCGCGATCAGCGCGCCCGACTTCGACCGCGGTGCGCATTGGCGAAGTGAATCGATTCCGAGCGACCCGGGTAATCGGATGGGTGCCGTGGAATCAGCGACTGCGTCACCGTTTGGAGTGGTCACCCACCTGCCCCTATCGGGTGAATGAGTAACCAATGGGTATCCGGTATCCAGTGCGAGCCGTCGGGGCATGACTCAGATACCTCCCTGCGAACTCCAGCCGGAGGTCAAGGGTTCCGGTAGTCGCTCTGCATCGTCCCACAATACGGCAAGACTACGGCCGGCGTGCGGCCCATCCGAATCATTCGCGAGCAGGGCCTCACGGCGCAACTGGGCCAACCGGTCCGGCAACCGACGTACTTCACCGGCGGAGAACAGCCGGGTCACGGCTTCGTGGAAGCGGCTGCTGGAGCAGTCCTCCCGGTCCCAGATGATGATCGGGATCCCGGCGCGGAACGCCATCGCGGCCTCGTGCCAGGCCCGACCCCGGCGGTCGCCGGGGGGCTCGCTGAGCACCAGTGACACGATCGAGGTGTCGTTCAGGTCCACGGCCATGCCGGTGAGGTCCCAGCCCCCGTTGGCCCTGCTCCAGTACGGGCGCGCCGTCTCGCCCGAGACGGCACGCCAGCGCTGCTTCCACACCAGCCAGTACCGCTGCGCCCGCGTCCGTTCGAGGCTCCGGACGAGCACGGGGTGGTCGACCGCCAGCGGCACGGTGACGTCGGAGGGGGACGCCTTCGGCCAGAACTCGACCGCGGTGTTGATCATCTCCCAGGGCAGGGCGAACTCGACCACGATGGCGCTCACCCGCTCGGCGGCCGGGGTGATGCCGAGTTCGGCCTCCAGTTCGGCGATGACGCGGTCGACCTCCGCCTCCAGGTCGTCCCGCCGGATGGCGGCGTCGCCGCGCCGGCGGCCGTGCCAGCCCGAGCCCTTCCAGTTCAGCCAGTGCGAGAGCACCACCTTGGCCTGGTCGACCGGGTCCGGGTCGACTTCGAAGACGAGGTGCACCACGTCGGAGCCGTCGCCACCGGCCTCCGCTTCGTTGCGCCACCGGGCCTGTTCGACCAGGTCGGTCACCTCGAACTTCTCCGCCAGCCGCCAGTTGCAGCGACGCAGCTCGTCGGCGAGGGCGCCGTCCCCGAGCCGCCCGGCGAGGCAGTCCACGAGGACCATGGCGGGCGGCAGGGCGCCCGGTCGGGCGTTGTGGTCGGCGAGGTGCAGGAACAGCGACCACACCGAGCGGCAGCGCGAGGGCAGGTCGTCGCAGTGCCCGTCGGTGGCCACGTCGGCCAGGCGGCGCAGTTCGCGCCGCTCGTCGAACGGGTCGTCGGCCAGCCGCACGGACCGCAGCGCCCGGGACAACCGGTCCCAGTCCCGCGTCGGCAGCGCCCGGCACGCGACCCACTCGTCACCGAGGTCGACCAGCTCGGTGATCTCGGGCGCGTGCGGGTCCAGCAACCTGAGGCAGTCCACCAGGCCGCGCAGGCCGCCCGCGTGCCGGCAGCACCACCGGACCAGCCCGAGCAGCTGGAGGTGGACCTCGTTGCCCTCCAACGACACCTGCTCCTCGAGGACGTCGGAGAGCAGGCTCACCAGCATGGTCCGCCCCCGCTCGGCGCGCAGGCTCTCGAAGCGCTGCAACAAGGCGACGATCTCGCCCTGTAATCGCAGTTGAGCGGTGTTCGCCCCGTGGTCAGCGACCATGTGCCATCCCCCTGTCCCACCGTCGGCGCGCCGCGCCGGGACAAGCGCCGACCCGGGAGAACCGGACTCCCGACCGCCACTGTCGCACAGCCGGAAACGGCGTTCTCCGCAAAATGCGGTCACACGGCGGCTGCGTGCCGGCCCGTGCTCAGCGCCCGGCCGCTGGTGGTCAGCTCGGTGGCCACCCGCTCGACCGCCTCGGTGAACTCGACGTCGTCGCAGTCCCAGTCGGTCAGCTTGACCAGCAGCCAGCGCCGCCAGGACGCGACCAGCTCGGCGAACACCTCGGTCCCCTGCGCGGTGAAGCGGTAGTGCCCCGCCGACTCCGTCAGGTAACCCCTGGTCTGGAGTTGGCGCGCCACCGGCTCGAACACGCCCGCCGGCACCCGCGTGGCCTCGGCCAGCCGGTCGAGGGTGGCGTCGCCGTGGTCGACGCTCTGCCGGAACACCTTCACCACCAGCCACGCCTGGGCGTGGGTCAGGGGGACGCCGGACTCGCGCAGCACCTCCGGCGTGGGGTCGCGGCGCTCGCGGCTGACGATGAGGGCGACCAGCTTCTCCAGCTCGTGGCTCGAATCGGTGGACTGCGGCGCGGCGAAGTTGTCGCCCACCCCGGTGGCCGCGGCGCGGGCGGTGTCGCGCAGCGGGACCTCCTTGAGGAACAGGGCGACCGCGAACGCGACCGCGGCGACCGGCGCGGCGGACAGGAACACCAGGTGCAGGGTGTCCGCGTAGGCCGCGATGATCGGCGCCTTGACCTGGTCCGGCAGGGCGTGCAGGGCCTGCACGTTCGACGCGGCGGCCGGGTCGACGCCCGGCGGGATCGCGCGGGCGAGGTTGTCCGGCAGGTTGCTCGCGTACACGGTCCCGAACACCGCCACCCCGAACGAGCTGCCGAGGGTGCGCAGGAAGCTCACGCCGGACGTCGCCACGCCCAGGTCCTCGTAGCTGCTGGTGCTCTGCACGACCACCATCGCCACCGGCATGCACATGCCGACGCCGAGCCCGAGCACCAGCATGGAGCCCGACGCCTGCCAGAACGACGTCCCCGGGCCCAGCCGGGACAGCAGGAGCAGCCCGCCGACCATGAGCAGGCTGCCGACCAGCGGGAACGCCCGGTAGCGGCCGGTCTTGCTGATCACGTTGCCGGTGGTGACGGAGGCGATGAGCAGGCCGACGACCAGCGGCAGCATCTCCAGGCCGGACCGGGTGGCCGACGCGCCGTGCACGTACTGCAGGTAGGTCGGCAGGAACGTGACGCCGCCGAGCATGGCGAACCCGACGACGAAGCTCAGCACCGTGCACACGGTGAACACGCGCCCGCGGAACAGCCGCATGGGCAGCATCGGCTCGGCGGCGCGGGTCTCGACGAGCACGAACAGGGCCAGCGCGACCACCGACCCGACCGCCATCCACAGGATGGTCGGCGAGCCCCACGGGTACTGCACGCCGCCCCAGCTGGTGACCAGCGTCAGCCCGGTCGAGGCCAGGGCGATGAGCAGGATGCCCAGGTAGTCGATCCTCGGCCGGTTCGCGCCGCGCACGCCGGGCAGGGCGAGCGCGCCGACCGCGAGCACGACCACGCCGAGCGGCAGGTTGACGTAGAACGCCCAGCGCCAGCTCAGGTGGTCCACGAACAGCCCGCCCAGCAGCGGGCCGACGACCGTCGCGACCCCGAACACCGCGCCGATGAACCCCTGGTACTTGCCGCGCTCCGACAGCGGCACGACGTCGGCGATGACGGCGGCGGAGGTCACCATGAGGCCGCCCGCGCCGAGCCCCTGGACCGCGCGGGCCAGGATGAGCCAGGTCATCGAGTCGGCCCAGCCGCACAGGAACGAGCCGACCATGAACAGCGCCACGCTGACCAGGAACGCCCGCTTGCGGCCGAACAGGTCGCCGAACTTGCCGATCAGGGCGGTCATGACGGTCTCGGCGAGCAGGTAGGACGTCACCACCCAGGACAGGTGCCCGCCGCCGCCGAGGTCGCTGACGATGGTCGGCAGGGCGGTCGCCACGATCGTCTGGTCGAGCGCGGCGAGCAGCATCCCGAGCATGATCACCGCGACGACGGCGCGCCGCGCCCCCCGCCCGACCTCGACCCGTTCGACCACGTGGACCTCCCGGGCCGAACCATAGGACCGCCGCCGGGACCCCGCCCGCCCACGGCCACGGCCGGGTGAGCGCGCCCGTGCCCGAATCCGGGCACGCCGTTTGGCCAGGTGGTTGGCTGTGGCCATGCTGGAGCCCGTGGAGGACGAGGTGCCGGAGGAGCTGCTGCGGCACGTCGTCAGGTCCACCGGTCTGCCGCCCGCGCTGGCCCGGCGGGTGGTGTCCGACGTGATGGGTTACTTCGTCGAGACGGCGGAGGAGTACGTCCTGCGCCGGCACGCCGAGCTGCGGCGCGACGGGTTGGGCAACGCGCGGATCTGGGCCGTGCTGCGGGAGGAGCTGGACGTGCGGCCGGTGGCCGCGCCGCCGCTGTCCGAACGCCAGCTGCGCCGGATCGTCTACGGCTAGAGGGGATCACCGAGCATGTGCGGAATCGTCGGTTACGTCGGCCCGAGGGACGCCGTCCCGGTGCTGCTGGAGGGCCTGCACCGGCTGGAGTACCGGGGGTACGACTCGGCGGGCGTCGCGGTCGTGGACGACGGCGACCTGCGGGTGGTCAAGACCGCCGGGCGGGTCGGCGACCTGCGCAAGGCCGTGCCGGCGGGCCTCGCGGGCGCGGCGGGCATCGCGCACACCAGGTGGGCCACCCACGGCGAGCCGTCCGACCGCAACGCGCACCCGCACGTGGACGCCGCCGCGCGCGTCGCGATCGTGCACAACGGCGTGTTCGAGAACTCCGACCGGTTGCGCGCCCGGCTCGTCGCCGACGGGGTGGAGCTGGCCTCCGACACCGACAGCGAAGTCCTCGCCCACTTCGTCGCGCGCAGCGCCGCGACCAGCCTCGAAGACGCGGTGCGCGAGGCGCTGGCGCTGGTGGAGGGCACCTTCGGGGTGATCGTGGTGGACGCCGGGCGGCCCGGCGAGCTGGTCGCCGCCCGGCGCGGCAGCCCGGTCGTGCTCGGGGTCGGCGAGCAGGAGATGCTGATCGCCTCCGACGTCACCGCGCTGGTCCGCTTCACCCAGCAGGTGATCTACCTGGACGACGACGAGATCGCCACGGTCACCGCCGACGGCTACCGCACGTCCACCATGGACGGTCGCGCCACCAGCACCACCCGCTCCCCCACGGCGATCGACGTGCCGAGCGCCGAGTACGAGCTGGGCGACCACCCGGACTTCATGCACAAGGAGATGCGGGAGCAGCCGGACGCGGTGGACCGGTGCCTGCGCGGGCGGCTGGACCACCGGTTCTCCTCGGCCAGGCTGGACGGCGTCGGCCTGACGCCGCAGGACTACCAGCGCATCCGCCGGGTCAAGCTGCTCGGCTGCGGCTCGGCCTACTACGCCGGTCAGCTGGGCGCGCAGCTGGTCGAGGAGCTGGCCCGGATCCCGGCCGACGCCGAGCCCGCGTCCGAGTTCCGCTACCGCAACCCGGTGGTCGACCCGGACACGCTCTACGTCGCGATCAGCCAGTCGGGTGAAACGCTGGACACGCTCGCCGCGGTGCAGGAGCTCAAGCGCAAGGGCGGGCACGTCATCGGCGTGGTGAACGCGGTGGGCAGCACGATCGCCCGCGAGTGCGGGCACGGCATCTTCCTGCACGCCGGGCCGGAGGTCTCGGTGGCGGCGACGAAGTCGTTCACCACGATGGCCGTCGCGCTCGCCGTGCTGGCGCTGGACCTGGGCCGGGTGCGCGACCTGTCCATCACCGAGGGCCGCCGGCTGGTCGCCGGGCTGTCCGAGCTGCCGGACCGGATCGCCCGGGTGCTGGCCGCCGAGGACGAGGTCGCGGCGATCGCCCGGAAGTACGCCGGCGCGCGGCACATGTTCTTCGTCGGCCGGGTGCGGGGCTGGCCGGTGGCGCGCGAGGGGGCGCAGAAGCTCAAGGAGATCTCCTACGTGCACGCCGAGGCGTACCAGGCGTCCGAGCTGAAGCACGGGCCGCTGGCGCTGATCAACCCGGAGATGCCGACCGTGGTGCTGGTGCCCGACGACGAGCTGCTGGCCAAGAACACCGCCACCATCGAGGAGATCAAGGCGCGCGGCGGCCCGGTCATCGCGGTCACCGACGCCGACCTGCCCGCCGGGCTGGCCACCGACGTCATCCGGGTGCCCAAGGCGCACGACGCGCTGGCCCCGATCACGCTGTCGGTGCCGTTGCAGCTGTTCGCCTACCACCTGGCGCAGGCCCTCGGCCGGGACGTGGACCGGCCGCGCAACCTGGCCAAGAGCGTGACGGTCGAGTAGCCGCCCGGCGGGGTCCGCGCCCGATTCGCGACCGCGCGTCCCGGCGGACATGATGGATCGGTGGTGGACCCCGGGCTGTACCTCGCGTTCCTGCTCGCCGCCGTGGCGCTGTGCGCGACGCCCGGACCCGACGTGCTGTTCGTCGTCGCGGTCGGCGGGCGGGGCGGTCCGGTCACCGGGCTGCTCGCCGCCCTGGGGGTGGCGACCGGCGCGCTGGTGCACGTGGTCGCGGCGATGCTGGGGCTGTCCGCGCTGTTCGCGTCCCTGCCGACGCTGTACCACGTGCTGCGCTGGGTCGGTGCGGCGTACCTGCTGTACCTGGCGGTGAAGGCGTTCCGCGACCGCACGCCGCTCGGCGGCGGCGGCGGCGGCGAGGTCGGGCGCACCAGCCGGTGGCGGGCCTACGGGCAGGGCGCGGTGACGAACCTGCTCAACCCCAAGGTGATCCTGTTCAACATCGCGTTCCTGCCCCAGTTCGTCCGCCCCGAGGGCGACGTCCCGCTGCAGTTCCTGGTGCTCGGCCTGACCCTGGTGCTGGTCGGCCTGGCCGTCGACGCCACCGTCGGCCTGCTGGCCGGCCGCCTCGGCGCGGCGCTGCGCCGCAGCGCCCGGGTGGCGCGCGGGCTGAGCGTGTTCAGCGGCGCGGTGTTCGCCGGCCTGGCCGTGCGCCTGGTCGCGTCCCCGGACTAGCGGCGCTCACCACCGGATGTCGCTCAACGCGGCCAGCGGCGCGCGGTCGTCCAGCGACACCGGCAGCACCAGCGTGTCGGCCGCCGCCAACGCCGCCGGGAACGTGAAGCCGCACCGCTGCTCCACCTCGGCCAGCGCCACCTGGAACACCCGGAACTCGTCCAGTTCCAGCGACTCCAGGTGGTTCAGGTCCTGGGTCAGCACGAACGCCCGCGCCGTCAGCGCGCCGCCCGACACGAACGCGATCACCTTCCAGTACTCGCGCGGCAGCGCCACGCCCCGGAACACCCGGTCGTCCGGCCGGAACACCGGGCCACCGTAGACGCTCACCCGCAGGTCGTCCACGTCCGCGTCGGCCATGACGGCGTCCTCCAGCCGCCCCCACAGCCCCTGCCGCGCGCTCTGGTTGAAGTCGTCCATCTGCGGCGTGATGTTGGTGAAGTAGAACGAGTCCACGTTGGCCTTCTCGGCCACCGCCTTCGGCCCCCACAGCAGGTCAGCGCGGCGCGCCAGGTGGCCGCGGTCGAGCCGGTTGCCCCGGTACAGCTCGTCGCCGACCTGGAACTCCGCCGGCAGTCGCGGGTCGAGCACGAACGGGATGCCGGCGCGGTCGATCGACCGCAGCCCGCCGCCGTCGATGTTCCACGCCACCCAGAACGCGAACCGCCGGGACTTGCTCTGCGCCAGCGAGAAGTGCGTGTAGTCGATCACCGGGGAGCCGTTCAGCTCGACCGCGTCGGCCCGCGCCGCGTCGCCCAGCACCGGGACGCCCGCAGGCGTGCCGAGGAAGTCCTCGTCGAACCCGACCGCGACCGCCTCGACCCGCGCCGGGGGCCGCAGCGCCACGCCCAGCTTCTCGAACACCGAGCCGGGCAGGCACGCCAGCGCGTGCTCGTCCGCACTGGCGCCCGCCTCGCCCGCGAAGTGCAGGCCCGCCAGGGTCCGGCCGACCCGGCCGTTCGACGCCTTGAACACCCACGCCGCGCCGGAGTCGCCACCCGTGCTGATCTCGCCGCCGGGCGCGGGGCGCGCGGGGTCCGGCCCGATCTCGAAGCAGCCGATCTGCCGCTGCCCGACGCCGGGGCCGTAGTCGATCTTCACGAGGGTGTCGACGCGCCGGACCACGCCGTGCGTCACGCCGGTCGTCCGGCCGCTCTTGACCACCTTGTCGCCCAGTTCCGGCTCGCCGAGCTGGTCCGGGGTCACGCCCAGGTCGAGGACCGCCGCCTCGAACGCCCGGTCCTCGATGGTGGCGATGGCGCAGTCGCCCGCCGCGCCCAGGTGCGAGCGGACGAGCCGGCCGAGCCGGTTGCGGTCGGTGCGGTTGTCGTCGTGCACGCCGGGCTGCACCACGTCGTCGCCCAGCGCGCCGGTCGGCCCGTGCAGGACGTGCCAGTTGCTCAGCGCGTACGGGGTGCCGTCGACCCGGTCGTACACGACGCAGCCGAACGTGCCCGCGGACACCCGCACGTGGCCGACGCTGACGCCCGGCACGACGGGGTCGACGCGCGTCTTGCGCACGTCACCGGCCGTCTCCTCCACCACCCGGAAGTCGACGCGGTAGTCGCGCTGCAGCACGTCGGTGGGCACGGCGACGCCGTCCACCTCGATCGCCTCCGGCAGCGGCGCGGTGCCGAGCGCGCGCAACGCCTCCGGCTCGGCCTTCTGCCGGACGGTGAACTGGATGGCGACCTCGTTCGTCGGCCTGCCGTCGACGACCTTGTGGCCGATGCCGATCGAGGAGACGTTCGGGTCGCGCAGGTAGTCGGCGCCCCTGGTCCGCACGAACCGCCGCAACGACGCCTGCAGACCGTTCTTCTTCTTGACCATGAGCGCCAACCCCCTGTGTGCGCACGTCGGTGGCCTTGCTGTCGCGTTCCCCGATCAGGCGTTAGCCCTTGACACTTCCGTTCACCCGTTCGGCGCAATGTTCGGCCACCGAATGCAGTCTCCACCGCTGAGACGGCTGAAAGTTGACCACCGGGCGACTGATCGTTGAACTCTGATCGGCCCTGTCGCGGCAGGCCGCGGTCGTGCTGTGGTTCAAGTCCCTGCACAACTTGGAGGAAGCCGTGAAGATCGGACGAGTGGCGGTGACGGCCGGACTGCTGGCCGGACTGGTCACCGGGATGGCGGGCACGCCCGCGCAAGCCGCTCCGGTGCTGCACCAAGGACATCCGGACGCCGTGGCGGGCAGTTACATCGTGGTGTTGAAGCGGCACGAGGACCTGGCCTCGGCCCGGTCCGCCACGCCGGGCGTGACGTTCACCTACCGGACGGCGCTGCCCGGGTTCGCGGTGCGGGCGAACGAGGCTCAGGCCCGCCGGCTCGCCGCCGACCCGCGCGTCGCCTACGTCGCGCAGGACGTGCGGGTGCGGTTGAGCGGCCTCGGCGTGCAGCCGAACCCGCCATCGTGGGGCCTGGACCGGATCGACCAGCGCTTCCTGCCGCTGGACAAGAACTACGTGCACCCGAACACGGCGTCCGACGTGCGGGCGTACGTCTTCGGCACCGGCATCCGGTACAGCCACCAGGAGTTCGACGGCGCGGCCGTGCCCGGCCTGGACACCGTCGGCGGCGTCGTCCCGCCCGGCAACGACTGCAACGGCCACGGCACGCACATGGCGGGCACCGTCGGCGGTCGGACCACCGGGGTGGCGAAGGACGTGACGCTGGTGTCCGTGCGGGTGTTGAACTGCCAGGGCTCGGGGACGTACTCGCAGATCATCGCGGGCATCGACTGGGTGACCCGGGACGCGGCGGCGAGCGGGCGCAAGGCGGTCGCGCTGATGACCGTCGGCGGGGGGATGAACCAGCCGTTCAACGACGCGATCACCAGGTCGATCCAGGCGGACGTGCACTACTCGGTGGTGTCGGGCAGCTCGAACGCGGACGCGTGCGGCTACTCCCCCGGCAGCACGCCGCTGGCCACCACGGTCGGCGCGACGGACGCCAACGACGCGAAGGCGAGCTTCTCCAACTACGGCCCGTGCATCGACGTGTGGGCCCCGGGCGTGAACATCACCTCGGCGTGGGGCACGTCGGACACCGCGTACTCGACCATCAGCGGCTCCACGGCGTCCGCGCACGTCGCGGGCGTGGCGGCGTTGTGGCGGCACCGGTTCCCGGGCGACTCGGCGGTGGCGGTGGGCGAGGCGCTGAAGGCCAACGCCACTCCCGGCGTGGTGGTGAACCCGGGCGCCGGTTCGCCGAACCTGCTGCTGTACATGGGGATGATCCCGGTCTGATCAGCGGAGCCCGCGGTCGCGGGCGCAGCCGGCGGCCTGCGTGCGGTCGCGCAGGCCTAGCCGGGTGAGGATGCGGGAGACGTGGTTCTTCACGGTGCCCTCGCTGACGTGCAGGCGTCGGGCGATCTCCCGGTTTGGTGGCGCCTTCACCAACCGGACCGCCGCGGCCGGGTCGAACTGCACCACGCCGGAGTGCGCGAGCCGGACGGCCGCGGCCGGCTCGACCGCGGGAGGTCGGATGAGAGGCGGCCGAGCGTGGAGCGCTCCAAGAGCGCGGGCGGTTGAGCGCTGGGCGAGCAGGGGTGAGCGGGCAGGGGTGGACACGCGTGGGCGGCACGTGCCGGATGGCACGGGCGGGATCAGTGATCGGGGTGTCGCCCGCGTTGGCGGCGCCCTGCTCACCGCCCTCCACCTCACCCAGCCGCGCACGGTCCTCGGCGATGTCGGGTACGTCGCGAACTTCGTCGGCCTCGGGTTGTCCGGGGCGGCGGCGTATGCGTTGAACGTCGTGCTGTTCCACCTCGGCAACCCGCCGCCCGCCTGCCGGACATGCCGCTGACCAGCGCGCTGCACGTGGTGGTCGGCGGCACGCCGGTCCGGCCCGCCCAATCGGTCTACCTGGTGGCGATGCGGCCGGCGGCGAGCAGGAGCAGCGCGATCAGCACGAGCGCCGCGTAGGGCACGGCCACGCGAGGTCGGCCCCGGGTGCCCGCCCAGGTCAGCACGACCGCTCCCGCCCACACCAGCGCGGTCCCGCCCGCGGCCACGACCATCGGGGCCCGGCCGAACGAGCAGACGCCCCGCACGGAGTAGTCGCAGCTCGCCGTCGGGGTGAACGCCATCAGCCCGTACACCAACGCGATCGGCGCGCACACGCACAGCAGCACCGTGCCGACCACGGCCACACCCCTCATGGACCCGCACGGTACCACCCACGCGGGTCCACAAAGGACTCAAGGCGTCCAGGGCGCGGCCACGGCCCAGCTCACGTCCGCGTCGGACGACGTCGGGCTGTCGTAGGCGTGCGCATCGCCGTTCACCGCCACCCCCACCTCCTCCGCGTGCGGGTACTCGGGCAGCGCGTTGGTCGGTGACACCTGGCTCGTCCACGGTGTGGTGAGCGGCGCGGGTTCGGGCTGCCGCACGGCGGCGGACGCGGTGCTCGGCAGCGCGACGACGAGGGTGCTCAGGACCAGCAGTCGGGCCAGGCCGGACATCAGCTTGCGCATGGTGGCTCCACGATCGGCAGGGAGGCACGGGGACGTGGGTGCTCGTGGCGTGCTCGTGCTGTAAGCGCTCGTGACCTGGGTCACTTCCACTCTTACATCGTTGGAACAACGTTGTAAAGGAGTACCGGGCCGGCTACGATCCCGGTCGTTACCGAGAATTGCCGTGCCAGGAACCGCGCAGGACCGCGCAGAACCCCGTAGAGCCCCCGGAGGACCCGCTTTGGCCACGCTCAAGGACGTCGCCGCGCTGGCCGGCGTGTCGGTGAAGACGGTGTCGAACGTGGTCAACGGCTACGCGTTCGTGAAGCCGGAGAACCGCCGCCGGGTGGAGGAGGCGCTGGTCAGCACCGGTTACCGGCCGAACCTGGGCGCGCGGAACCTGCGTCGCGGCCGGACCGGGTTCATCGGGCTGGTGCTGCCCGAGCTGGTGGTGCCGTACTTCGCGGAGCTGGCCGGGCTGGTGCTCGGCGCGGCCCAGGAGGACGAGTGGAACGTGCTGATCGAGCAGACCCTGGGCACCCGCGAGGGTGAGCGGGACACGCTGGCGTCGCTCGGCCCGCACATGATCGACGGCGCGATCGTGAGCCCGGAGGCGTTGCAGGCGCGGGACTTCGGCGAGCTGGCGCCGGGCATCCCGGTGGTGATGCTCGGCGAGCACTCGGTCGACCTGCCGATGGACCACGTCGGCATCGACAACGTGGAGGCGGCGCGGGCGGCCGTGGCGCACCTGGTGGGCCTGGGCCGGACCAGGATCGCGGCGATCGGGGCGCACCCGCACCGCGGCACGGCGGCGCAGCGGTTGGCGGGTTACCGGCTGGCGCTGGCGGAGGCGGGGCTGCCGGTGCGCGACGAGCTGGTGGCCACGGCGTTGAACTACCACCGGCGGGACGGCGCGGAGGCGATGGCGCGGCTGCTGGCCGCCGCCGAGCCGCCGGACGCGGTGTTCTGCTTCAACGACCTGCTGGCCGTCGGCGCGGTGCGGGCGGCAGCGGAGCGCGGGGTGCGGGTGCCCGCGGACGTGGCGGTCGTGGGGTTCGACAACACCGAGGAAGGCGCTTACAGCCTGCCGTCGCTGACGTCCGTCGCGCCGGACAAGGCCGCGATCGCGCGGGCCGCGGTGGGCCTGCTGCGGCGGCGGGTGGAGGAGCCGGAACGGCCGCCGCAGCACGTGCGGACGCCGTTCTCGCTGGAGGTCCGGGAGAGCACCGGGGGCGGGCGTGACGCGTGACGGTGTGTTCGAGGCGCCGGGCCGGATCAACCTGATCGGCGAGCACACCGACTACAACGACGGCTTCGTGCTGCCCATCGCGTTGCCGCACGTCGTGCGGGTGACCGCGGCGCGGCGGGACGACGGCGTGCTGCGGGTGGCGTCGCGGCAGGCGCACGGCGTGGCCGAGCTGCGGGTGGCGGACCTCGCGCCGGGCGTGGTGGGCGGTTGGGCGGCGTACGTGGTGGGTGTGGTGTGGGCGTTGCGCGAGGCGGGGCACCCGATCGGCGGGTTCGGGCTGCTGGTGGACGGCAAGGTGCCGCTGGGAGCGGGGTTGTCGTCGTCGGCGGCGTTGGGGAGCGCGGTGGCGCTGGCGGTGACGGAGCTGTCCGGTGTCGCGCTGGACCGGGGCGAGCTGGCGCGGATCGCGCAGCGGGCGGAGAACGACTTCGTCGGGATGCCGTGCGGGATCATGGACCAGTCGGCGTCCCTGCTGGCGCGCGAGCGGCACGCGTTGCTGCTGGACACGCGCACGTCGGCGACCGAGCACCTCCCGTTCGACCTGGCGCCGCTGGGGTTGGCGCTGCTGGTGGTGGACACGAAGGCGCCGCACCGGCTGGTCGACGGCGAGTACGCGGCGCGGCGGGCCGACTGCCACCGGGCGGCGCGGCTGCTGGGCGTGCCCGCGCTGCGCGACCTGGACAACCCGGAGCAGGACCTGCCGGACCGGTTGGCCAGGCGGGTGCGGCACGTGGTGGCGGAGAACCGGCGGGTGCTGGCGGTCGCGGAGCTGCTGCGCGCGGGCCGGGTGCGCGGGATCGGGCCGTTGCTGACCGGGTCGCACGCGTCGCTGCGGGACGACTACGAGGTGACCGTGCCGGAGCTGGACGTGGCGGTGGACGCGGTGCTGGCGGCCGGCGCGCTGGGCGCGCGGATGACCGGCGGCGGTTTCGGCGGCTGCGTGATCGCGCTGGTGGAGGAGGCCGGCGCGGACGCCTGCGCGGCGGCCGTGCGGGCCGCGTTCGCCGAGCGCGGTTTCGCCGCGCCGGACTGCTGGACCGCCACCGCGGCGGCGGGCGCGCGGCGGGTGGACCGCGCCGGGTAGCACCGGGGCGGCGCCGGCACGGCGCTTCGGGGTTCCACCGGCTGTACACGTCGGGGATGGCCGTTGATCACCTTCGCGGTGTACGCAAGTACGGGAACGCTTTCTTCCCGGCCCTGCACCGAAGGAGAGCCGATGTCCCCCCTGACCCGGCGAGCGCTCATCGCCGGCGGCATCGCGAGCGCCGGCGCGACGGTCCTCGCGCCCACCACCGCGAACGCCCTCCCCTACCCGTTCACGCTGGGCGTCGCCTCGGGCGAGCCCGCCGCGGACGGCTTCGTCATCTGGACGCGCCTCGCGCCCAGCCCGCTCGACACCGACGGCCTCGGCGGCATGGGCGGCGCCTCGGTCGCGGTGGAGTGGCAGGTCGCGACCGACCAGCGGTTCACCCAGGTCGCGCGCGGCGGCACGGTGACCGCGACCCAGTCGTGGGCGCACAGCGCGCACGTCGAGGTGACCGGCCTCCAGCCCGGCCGCGAGTACTTCTACCGGTTCCGCGCCGCCGGGCACATCTCGCCGGTCGGCCGCGGCGTCACCGCGCCCGCGGTGGGCACCAGCCCGGCGCTGACCATGCTGTTCGCCTCCTGCGCGCACTACGAGGAGGGCTACTTCACCGCGTACCGGCGGATGGCCGAGGAGAACCCGGACCTCGTCCTGCACCTGGGCGACTACATCTACGAGGGTGCGGCGACCACCACGAAGGTGCGCAAGTTCGCGCCGGGCGCGGAGATCGCGGGCCTGGCCGACTACCGGGTGCGGCACGCGCAGTACAAGGCGGACGTCGACCTCCAGGCCGCGCACGCCGCCGCGCCGTGGCTGGTGGTGTGGGACGACCACGAGGTGGAGAACAACTACGCGAACCTCGTGCGCGCCAACACCTCCCCCGCCGGTGACTTCAGGGCGCGCCGCGCGGCGGCGTACAAGGCGTACTACGAGCACATGCCGTTGCGCGCCGCGCAGGCGCCGGTGGCGGAGAACATGCAGCTGTACCGGCGGGTCCGCTGGGGCAGCCTGGCCACGTTCCACCTGCTCGACACCCGCCAGTACCGCGACGACCAGGCGTGCGGCGACGGCACGAAGGTGTGCCCGGAGGCCGACGCGCCGGGCCGCACGCTGATCGGCGCGACCCAGGAGGCGTGGCTGCTCGACGGGATGCGGCAGAAGCTCGGCGCCTGGGACTTCCTCGGCCAGCAGGTGTTCTTCGCGCAGAAGCTGGCCTCGGCCGACGGCGCGAAGTCGATGGACTCGTGGGACGGCTACAGCGCCAACCGCGGCCGGTTGCAGCGCGGCTGGGACGCGGCCGGGCTGCGCAACACCGTGGTGCTGACCGGCGACGTGCACCGGTCGTGGGCCGCGAACCTGATGAACGACTACCGCGCGCAGGACCGGGTCGTCGGCACCGAGCTGGTGACCACGTCGGTGACCTCCGGCGGTGACGGCAACGCCGCCGACAACGGCGTGTCCAGCCTCAACCCGCACGTGAAGTTCTACAAGAACCTGCGCGGGTACGTCCGCACCGTGACGTCGCCCGGACAGGTGAACGTCGACTTCCGCTTCGTGGACCGGGTCACCGCGCGCGACTACCCGGTCCGGACCTTGCAGAGCTACGTCGTCCAAGCGGGCAACCCGGGATTGCAGGCGCCGTGAAGAAGCTGATGACCACGTTGGCGGCGCTCGTGCTGATGGGCGCCGGAACCGCTTCGGCGGCGGTCGGGTGGACCGCCGCGAACAGCACCGCCACCGGCGACCAGGACAACGCCGCCGTGGCCGCGGTCCGCAACGGCTGGACCGCCGTGGTGTGGGAGGACGACCGGGACGACGCCACGCCCGCGGACGACGCGCGCAGCGACGTGTGGGTGCGGCTGTTCCGGGACGGGGTGTCGCGGTACGAGAAGAAGCTGTCGACCGGCGGCAGCGGGAACTGGCGGCACGTGCAGCCCGACGTCGCCGTGCACGACGACGGCAGCGCCGTGGTCGTGTGGGCCGACGACGGCGACGGCAACGGCTACTACAACATCCAGGTGCGGGTGCTGGACACCGGCGGCGGGGTGACCGGGTCGGCGCGGGCCAACGCGAGCGCCGACGGGCAGCAGGTGCGGCCGGCGGTGGCGGCGGATCCGGACACCGCCGGGTTCGCGGTGGCGTGGGAGGACGTTCGGACGTCGGCCGAGCCGACCGTGCGCGTCGCCGGGTTCGCCTCCGCGACGTCGAAGACGTACGAGGCCCAGGTGCACGGGACCGGCGGCACGCACCGGCGGCCGGACGTGGCGATGGGCGCGGCCGGCAACGCGATCGTGGTGTGGGAGGAGGACGGCGACGGCAACGGGTACTTCAACGTCGGCCGCAAGATCCTCACGCCCACTGGTGGGGTGAAACTCGCCCAGGGCGTGGCGAACGCCAGTGGTGACGGTCAGCAACGACAACCGGTCGTGGCGGCGAACTTCAACGGTGACCACGTGGTCGGGTGGGAGACCGACCACACCGGTGCGGCGCAGGTGGGCGTCCGCTCGTTCGCCGCGACCGGCGCCGCGCGGACGGCGGCCGACGCGGTGGTGGCCGGGGTGGACCCGCAGGTCGGTGTCGACGACCAGCTGAACGTCGTGGTGACGTCGGTCGAGGCGCAGGACGTGGTGACGCAGGGGATGAACCCGGACGGCACGGTCGCGGGCCGGTTCGCGCGGCAGGCGACGGTGTCCACCGCGACGGGCAGGCAGGACGAGCCCGCGCTGGGCGTCGACGCGTGGGGGCGGATCACCGTGGTCTACACCGACGACAACGACGGCAACGGGTTCGACCAGGTCTACCTGGGCACGGGGATGGTCAACAGCACCTGGTGAGCCGAGGCCCGCGGCCCGGGTGGGCCGCGGGCCTCAGTGGTCGGCCTCGAACTGCTTGGCCAGCCGCTTCGGCGCGCGGCACAGCCACGCCTCGGTCAGCAGCTCCTCCAGCTCGTCCAGGGGGATCTCGGCCAGCCGCACCAGGACCGCCGGGTAGCCGTCGAGGTGCGGGACGGTGAAGTAGGTGGCCGGGTCGTCGGCGAGCAGCGCCTCCTTCGCGCCCAGGTCCGGGACCCTCGCCGCGAGCACCGGGCCGTCCGGCGCGGTCGGGCCGAGCGCTTCCCGGTCGCCCTCGCGCAGCGGGCGGTCCCAGGCGAACGCCTTGTCCCGCACCCGCCACGCCGGTCTGCCGTCGTAGGAGGGGTGTTCGCCGACCTCGGGCAGCGCGGTGGCGAGGCGGTGGACGTCGTCCCAGGTGGCCATGACGCCGACGGTAGCCGAGGGGTACGACAATTCCGCCGGTCGTTGGCTCAGCCAACAGTCATGGCATACTGTTGGCTGAGCCAACATTGGTCAGACCAACGGAATAGTCGTGGTCCAGCCCTTCACCCTCGACGTCCCCCAAGCCGACCTGGACGACCTGGCCGACCACTGGGCGCACGCCTACGACTGGCGGCGGCACGAGGCCGAGCTGAACGCGTTGCCGCAGTTCACCACCGAGATCGACGGCCGGCGCGTGCACTTCCCCCACGTCCGCTCCGCCAACCCCGACGCGCTGCCCCTCGTCCTCGTGCACGGCCGGCCGGGCTCGGTGATCGAGTTCCTGGACCTCCTCGAACCCCTGTCCCCCGACTTCCACCTGGTCATCCCGTCGATCCCCGGCTTCGACCTGTCCGGCCCCACCACCGAGCGCGGTTGGGACGTCCACCGCGTCGCACGGGCCTTCACCGAGCTGATGCGCCGGCTGGGCCACAACCGGCACGGCACGCAGGGCGGCGACTGGGGCTCCGGCATCGCCCAGGCGATGGCCGCCGCCGCGCCCGACCACGTCGTCGCCGCGCACGTCGACTTCCTGCCCACGAAACCGGTCGACGGCGTCGCGCTGTCCGAAGAGGACGAGCGCCGACTCGACCGGATCAAGGCCAGGATGCGCGACCGACCCGGGTACCGGGTGCTGCAGGCCACCCGACCGCAGACGATCTCCTACGCGCTCACCGACTCGCCGGTCGGGCAGCCGGCCTGGATCGCCGAGAAGTTCAGCGGGTGGACCGACCCGGACTCCGCCATCGGCGTGGACCGGCTGCTGACCGACGTGATGCTGTACTGGCTGACCGGGACGGCGGGCTCGTCGGCCCGGCTCACCCGCGAGACCGGCACCACCACCGCGGGCTGCTCCGCGCCGCTCGGCGTCGCCGTGTTCGCGCACGACATCGTGCTGCCGGTGCGCCCGCTGGCCGAGGACATCCGCCGCTTCTTCGCCGGCCGCTCGTGAGACCGGCACGCATGAGACCGGCAAGAGTGGCGCCCGCCTACACGACGAGGGAGACACCGGTCGCCGTGACCACCACGGCCACCGCCGCGTCCAGCACTCGCCACGCCGAGGGCCGGGTGAACGCCCCCGACAGCCACCGCGCGCCGAACCCGAGCGCGCTGAACCACAGCACGCTGCTCGCGATCGCACCCGCGCCGAACCACCAGCGGTCGGCGCCGAAGCCGGTGGACGTGGCGCCCAGCAGCAGCACGGTGTCCAGGTACACGTGCGGGTTGAGCCAGGTCAGCGCCAGGCACGTGACGACCGCCGCACCGGCCGCCGCACCGCTCAGGTCCAGCGCGGCCGGGCGCAGGACGCGTCGCGCGGCCAGCACGCCGTACCCCACCAGGAACGCCGCGCCGACCCACCGCACCGCCGTCAACGCGGACGGCCACGCGACGAGCGCCGCGCCCACTCCCCCGACGCCCAGCGCGATCAGCAGCGCGTCCGACCCGGCGCAGATGGCGACGATCGTGGGCACCCGTTGGCGCAGGACGCCCTGGCGCAGCACCAAGGCGTTCTGCGCGCCGATCACGACGATGAGGGACAGTCCGGTGCCGAGGCCCGCCAGCAGTGCGTACATCACGCCGTCGACGGTAGGAAGCCACCTGCCGTAAGACCAGCTACCTTTTCTTACCTATCATTAGCTCCCATGATGCTGGACCCGGAGTGCGTGCGCACGCTGCTGGCCGTTGTGGACGAAGGCACGTTCGACGCGGCCGCCAAGGCGCTGCACGTCACGCCGTCGGCCGTCAGCCAGCGGATCAAGCTGCTGGAGCAGCGCACCGGCCGGGTCCTGCTGGTCCGCTCGAAGCCCGCGAGGCTGACCGACTCGGGCGCGGTGATCGCCCGCTACGGGCGGCAGCAGGCGCTGCTCGACCGGGACGCCCGGGAAGCCCTAGGCCTGGTCGAGGACCCCACGCCGATCCCGGTCGCGGTCAACGCCGACTCGCTGGGCACGTGGTTCCGGCGGGTGGTCCGGGAACTGGCGGGCGACGAGGGCCTGGTCCTGACCGTGCGGCGGGACGACCAGGACCACACCGCCGAACTGCTGCGCCAGGGCCTCGTCGTCGGCGCGGTCACCTCGTCGCCGCGCCCGGTGCAGGGGTGCGCCGTCCGTCCACTCGGGAGCATCCGCTACCACGCCGTGGCCACCAGGCGGTTCGTCCGGCGGTGGCTGGCCGACGGGCAGCCGCTGCACGACGCGCCGGTGATCGTGTTCGACGAGAAGGACGACCTCCAGGACCGGTTCTGCCGCGAGCTGTCCGGCCGCAACGCCTCCGCGCACCGGCACCACCTGCCCGACGGGCACGTGTTCGAGGACGCCGTGGTGGCGGGCGCGGGGTGGGCGCTGCTGACCGAGCACCAGATCGCCGCGCACCGCAGGCTCGCGCACCTGGCGCCCGACCGGCCGGTGGACGTGCTGCTGCACTGGCAGCAGTGGAAGCTCGACTCCCCGCCCCTGGCCCGCGTCGCGGACGCGGTGTTCCGCGCGGCGGCAGCGGAACTGCACTGACCCGATCACCCTTATTTCTGTCTACACTGAAGTTATAGAGGTAGATATCGCTCACGGTCCTTCCCGGGATGTCCACCCGGACACCGCCGGCCCAACGGCGTTCGGCCGCGCAGCGGGTTCCTGACCTGGCCCGCCGGTGGGAGAATCCGACCTGACAACGTTGTCAGACCTCCTCACCCCTGCCGGAGGTTCACCGATGCGTCTCCGCGCCACCGCCCTCGCCGCCCTGACCCTCGCCGCGCTCGCCGTCGCCCTGCCGACCGGCGCGGCGCAGGCGATCACCGACCCCGCCCAGCACGTCAACCCGTTCGTCGGCACCAAGCCCGGCGGCCCCGACTTCGGGCACGGCGGCGGGGCGGGCAACACCTTCCCCGGCGCCGTGGCGCCGTTCGGGATGCTCCAGTGGAGCCCCGACACGGTGACCCACCAGCACGGCGGCTACCACTACGACGACAACCGCATCCGCGGCTTCAGCCTCACGCACCTCTCGGGACCGGGGTGCAGCGACTTCGGCAACGTGCCGTTCATGCCTTCCCTCGGCACGACCCCCGCCGCCCACTCGACCTTCTCCCACGCCAACGAGCAGGCGTCCCCCGGCTACTACTCGGTCCGCTTCGACAACGGCATCCGCACCGAGCTGACCGCGAACCAGCGCTCCGGCGTCGCCCGCTTCACCTACCCCGCCGGTCAACGCGCCTCGCTCACCGTCGACGCCGCCCGCGCCTTCAACGCCGCCAGTGGATCGGTCACCATCGGCTCGAACAGCCTCTCCGGCTACACCGACAGCGGCGGGTTCTGCGGCGCGGGCAACCGGTACCGGCTGCACTTCCACGTCGCCTTCGACCAGCCGTTCGCCTCCACCGCGACCATCGCGGGCGGTCAGGTCGCGCCGGACGACCGGGCGGTCGAGGGCAGCAGCCAGGGCGTCGTCCCGGCCTCGCCCAAGACCGCGGGCACCCAGAACCTGCCCGCGACGACGGCCACCGAGGACGTGCGGCCGTTCGCCGCGTCGGCGTTCGTCTCCTTCAACGCCACCACCGTCACCGCGCGGGTCGGCATCTCGTTCGTCAGCCTCGACAACGCGAGGGCCAACCTGGCCGCCGAGACCGGCACGCGGTCGTTCGACGAGGTCCGCACCGCCGCCCGCGCCGCCTGGAACGGCTGGCTGGGCCGGATCGACGTCACCGGCGGCACGACCACCCAGCTGCGCACGCTCTACACGTCGCTGTACCACTCCCTGCTGCACCCGAACGTGTTCAGCGACGTCAACGGGCAGTACACGGGCTTCGACCGGCAGACCCACTCGACCACGAGGACCCAGTACGCGAACTTCTCCGGTTGGGACGTCTACCGCTCCCAGATAGCGCTGGTCGCCCTGCTCGGACCGCGCGAGGCGGCCGACATCGCGCAGTCCGCGGTGAACCAGGCCGCCCAGGGCGGCTACTTCGACCGGTGGACGGTCGCCAACGGCGGCACGGGCGTGATGAACGGCGACCCGATGCCGATCATCGTGGCCACCGCGCACGCGTTCGGCGGCACGGACTTCGACACCGCCGACGCGCTGCGCCGGATGGTCGCCGGGGTGAACGACATCCGCCAGCGGCCGGGGTGGTTGCAGTACAACGACTACGGCTACGTGCCCACCGGCCTCGGCGACGTGTGGGGCTCGGCGGCGACCACCCTGGAGTACGCGAGCGCCGACTTCGCCATCTCCCAGTTCGCCGCGCGGCTGAACGACACCGCCGCCGCGGAGAACTTCCTGCGCCGCGCCCAGAACTGGCGCAACCTGTTCAACTCGGGCGGCAAGTACCTCCAGCCGCGCAACACCGACCTGAGCTGGCCGGGGTTCAGCCCGACGCAGGAGAACGAGTACGTCGAGGGCAACGCCGCGCAGTACACGTGGATGGTGCCGCACAACCACCGCGGCCTGTTCGACGCGATGGGCGGCAACGCGGCCGTCACCGCCCGCCTGGACACGTTCTTCACCGAGCTGAACGCGGGGCCGAAGAAGCCCTACGCCTACCTCGGCAACGAGCCGACGCTGAACACGCCGTGGGCCTACGCCTACGCGGGCGCGCCGCACAGGACGCAGGACGTCGTGCGCCGGGCGTTGACGTCGATCTTCCTGCCGACGCCGGAGGGCCTGGTCGGCAACGACGACCTGGGCGAGATGTCGTCGTGGGCGGTGTGGGCGGCGCTCGGCCTGTACCCGCAGGCGCCCGGCCGGGCCGAGCTGGTGCTGGCCAGCCCGCAGTTCCCGACCACGGTGATCCGGCGCGGCAACGGCGTCACGATCACCCTCACCGCGCCGAACGCCTCGGACACGACGAAGTACGTCCAGTCGCTGCGGGTCAACGGCGTCGGGTCCGCCCGGCCGTGGCTGCCCGCGTCGTTCACCGCGCAGGGCGGCACGCTCGACTTCACCCTGGGCGCCTCGCCGTCCACGTGGGGTTCGGCGGCGGGCGACGCGCCGCCGTCGTTCGACGTGGGTCCCAACCCGGCGCGGGCGGGGGCCGTCGGCGGCCTGGCGGGCAAGTGCCTGGACGGCGACCCCGGCCCGAACGCCGACGGCGCGGCGGTGCGGCTGTGGGACTGCAACTCCTCCGCCGCGCAGCAGTGGACCGCCGCTCCGGACGGCACGCTGCGGGCGCTGGGCCGGTGCCTGGACGTCAGCGGGAGCAGCCGGGCCAACGGCGCGAAGGTCCAGCTGTGGACGTGCAACGGCACGGGCGCGCAGCAGTGGTGGCCCAAGGGCTCCACGCTGGTGAACGCGCCGTCCGGCAAGTGCCTGGACGTGCCGAACAGCAGCACCGCGAACGGCGTGCAGCTGCAGGTGTACGACTGCAACGGCACCGCCGCCCAGCAGTGGCGGCTGCCGTGACCGGCGCGCGCCGCCCGCCGACTGGTATTACTATACCGGATGGTGCTACGGTTCCGGTATAACTATACCAACCCGGCACGTGAGGTACTCGTGATCGAACTGAAGACGCCCGCGGAGATCGACCGGATGCACGTGGCCGGTCGGTTCGTCGCCGAAGTGCTCTCCGAGGTCGGCAGGCTCGCCGACGTGGGCGTCAACCTGCTGGACCTGGAGCACCACGTGCGCGGCATGATCGAACGGCGCGGGGCGGAGTCCTGCTACTGGGACTACGCCCCGTCCTTCGGCGAGGGCCCGTTCCGCAACGTCATCTGCCTGTCGGTCAACGACGCCGTCCTGCACGGCCTGCCGCACGACTACGCGCTGCGCGACGGCGACGTGCTCAGCGCGGACCTCGCGGTCGGCATCGACGGGTGGGTGGCCGACTCGGCGCGCACGATCGTCGTCGGCGACCCCGACGAGGAGGACCTGCGGATCATCCGCGCCACCGAGGAGGCGCTGGAGGCGGCGATCGCGGTCGCGCGCCCCGGCAACCGCCTGGGCGACATCTCGGCGGCGATCGGGGCGGTGGCCCGCGACCACGGCTACCCGGTCAACACCGAGTTCGGCGGCCACGGCATCGGCCGCGCCATGCACGAGGACCTGCACGTGCCCAACAAGGGCAAGGCGGGCCGCGGCCTGAAGCTGCGGCCGGGGCTCACCCTCGCGCTCGAACCGTGGTTCACCCGCACGACCGACCGGATCGTCTACGACGACGACGGCTGGACCATCCGGTCCGCCGACGGCTCCCGCACCGCGCACTCCGAGCACACGATCGCCATCACGGAGGACGAGCCCCTGGTGCTGACCCGGCGCGACGCGGAGGACCCGGCGCTGCCGGGCGGCGGGGCGGTCACGGGGTGATTGGCCGGTCGCCACGGCTCTCCCAACACGTGACGACCGGCCGTTGACACCGCGAGGTGGCGGTTCGCCGCCACCTGCGGCCAAGCCTGCGGTGATCGGACCGCCGGACGAAACGGCACGGCCACGACGAGATCGAGACAGTAGCAGCTCACCCGGCGCCGTCGACGGCCTTCAGCGAAGCGATGGCGAATCGGGTCCGACCCGCGACCGACCGCGGCGCGGGCACACGCCGCCGACCACCCGGTACCGGTCCGGGACGCCTGCCGAGCCCTTCGGCGACCCGAAGGGCGGGGGTCACGGCCGGGGGGTGCGGCCGGAGCGCGCCGGACGGGCGGTGGCGGCCCGCCGGGGGACGGGGCGGGCCGCCGCCGAGACCGCCTCTGGGAGCGTTCCCAGGCAACCAGTGAACTGGAAGCGACCCCCGGCCGTCAAGACCCCGGCTGGGCCGTTCGGCTCAACGGGTGATGATGTAGGCGATCCCTCCCGACCCGCCGGCCACCGACCCGTCGGCGCGGTGCCGCTTCGTCCGCAGCCAGATCGTCTCGAACTGCGCCCGGTCGTACACCCGGCGCACCGCCTCGTCCGAGGGCGACGCCGGGTCGTTCGCGATCACGTCGCCGTCCTCGGTGAACCCGACGACGACCATGATGTGGCCGGCCGTGCCGTAGCCCGCGCCGTCCAGCTCGTCCTCCCGGAACGACTGCGAGGTGATCACCGGGACGCCGCGCGCGATGTGACCCTCCACTTCGGATAGCGAGCGCAGCCGCGTGACGTGGCCGCGCAACCCGAAGCTCGCCGCGTAGGCGGTGTTGAACGGCCAGTTGCCCGCGCCCCGGTAGTCGTGGTCGTAGGTGTGCCGCGCGGCGTGGTCCACGGTCGGGTCGACGTGGTCGGGGTCCAGCCAGGACAGGTCGTCGGCGCTCGGGCGGCGCCCGTGGTACTCGACCACCATCTCCGTCGACGTCGGGCTGCACCACGCCTCGCCGCCGCCGTCGTACTCCGGGTAGTGGCCCTCGTGCACGTTCTGGGAGTAGCGCGGCACGGCCAGCTCGACGCCCCGCGCGACGCCCGGCGCGCTGGTGGGCACGGTGAACCGGTCCGGGATCGCGGACGCCATCGCGCCGGCCATCCGCAGCAGCGGTGACGTCCGGGCGCCCGCGAGGCGGTAGAGGGTGACGCGCAGCTGGTAGGCGCGCAGCGGCCGGGCGGCGAGGAACGTGTCGACGTCGACCGAGCCGTGCTCGTCGGCCTGGCCCGGCACGGTGGTCCGCCGCACGTCCCGGTCGCCCAGCGCCCACCGGCCCATGACGTACCAGCGGGTGCCGTCGCCGCGCAGCTCGACCTGCAACCAGGTGCCGGCGGGCGTGTCGGCGTTCCACGAGGCCACCGCCTGGGTGGCGCCGAACCCGGTGACCCGGCGCGGCGACGTCCACCGCGCGTAGTCGTAGGCGCGGCCCTCGTGGTCCAGCACGCCGACCGGTCGGTGGATCACCAGGCCGCCGGGGGCCAGGGCGGTGCCCTCGTGCTCGCCCTGGAGGAGCTGCGCCGACCGCCATTCCCGGTAGTCGACGCGCGCGCCCTCGGCCGTCGCGGCCGGTGCGGCGGCGAGACCGAGGGCGAGCACGGCGGACAGGACCGACACGACCCGGAGCGTCATGTCAGGAATTGTCGCGTTACAGCTTCACCTTGTAATCAACCGACAGGGTGGTCATCCGCGACCGCGGCGCTTGGTCCACACGTCGTAGGCGACGGCCGCCAGCAGGACCAGGCCCTTGACCAGCATCACCCGCTCGCTGGGCGCGCCGATCAACGACATGCCGTTGTTGATCACACCCATGATCAGGCCGCCGGTGATCGCGCCGACCACCTTGCCCACACCGCCCTGCACCGCCGCACCGCCGATGAACGCCGCCGCGATCGCGTCCAGCTCGAAGGCGTTGCCCGCGGTCGGACCGGCCTGGTTCAGCCGACCCGCGAAGATCACGCCGGCCAGCGCGGCCAGCACGCCCATGTTCACGAACACCCAGAAGGTGACCTGCTTGACCTTCACGCCGGACAGCGTCGCGGCCTGGAGGTTGCCGCCGATGGCGTAGACGTGCCTGCCGAACACCGACTTGTCGGCCATCACCGAGTAGCCGAGTGCCAGCACCGCGAGCAGCACCAGCACCCACGGCAGGTTGCGGAACCGGGCCAGCTGCACGACCACGGCCAGCACCACCGCCGCCGCCAGCGCGATCTTCGCCAGGAAGATCGGGAACGGGTCGACCACCTGCCCGTAGCTCAGCCGCGCCTTGCGCTTGCGCCACTGGTTGACCGCGAACCCGACCACCACCGCGAGCCCGACCAGCAGGCTGACCAGGTCCGCGCCGCCCAGCGGGCCGAGGCCCACGTTGCCCAGGTAGCCCTCGGTGAAGCCGTTGGCCAGCGTGCGGATCTGCTCCGGGAACGGCCCGATGCCCTGGTTGCCCAGCACGGTCAGGGTCAGCGCCCGGAACACCAGCATGCCCGCCAGCGTCACGATGAACGCCGGGATGCCGAAGAACGCCACCCAGTAGCCCTGGGCCGCGCCGATCACCGCGCCGGCCAGCAGGGTGATCAGCACCGCCAGCGGCCACGGCAGGCCCAGCTGCACGGTCAGCACCGCGCAGATCGCGCCGGTCAGCGCCACCACCGACCCGACCGACAGGTCGATGTGGCCGTTGATGATCACCAGGATCATCCCGATGGCCAGGATCAGCACGTACGAGTTCTGCACGATGATGTTCGAGATGTTCTGCGGCGTCAGCAGCGCGCCGTCGGTCAACACCGCGAACAGCACCACGATCAGCGCGAACGCGATGTAGATGCCGGACTGGCGCAGGTTGATCGAGAACCGGCGCTGCGGCGGCCCGGCCTGGCTGTTCACCGTCGTGGCCGCGGTCTTGGTGGTCATGAGGTCTGTCCCTGGGTCATGTGGTGCATCAGGCGTTCCTGGGTGGCTTCGGCGCGGTCCAGCTCACCGGTGATCCGGCCCTCGGACAGGGCGTACACCCGGTCGCACAGGCCCAGCAGCTCCGGCAGCTCGGACGAGATGACCAGCACCGCGCGACCCTGGTCGGCCAGTTCGTTGATGATCGAGTAGATCTCGTACTTGGCGCCGACGTCGATGCCGCGGGTCGGCTCGTCGAGGATCAGCACCTCCGGGTCGGTGAACATCCACTTGGCCAGCACCACCTTCTGCTGGTTGCCGCCGGACAGCGTGCCGACCTGGGTGCCGACGCCGGGGGTCTTGATGTTCATCGAGCGCCGGAACCGCTCGGCGACCGAGAACTCCTCGTTCTCGTCCACCCAGCCGCGGGCGGCCAGCTTGTCCAGCCCCGCCGCGGACACGTTGCGCTTGACGTCCTCGATCAGGTTCAGCCCGTAGCGCTTGCGGTCCTCGCTGACGTAGGCCAGGCCGTGCCGGATCGCCTTGCGGACCGTGCGGGTGTCGATCTCCCGACCGTCCTTGAGGACCCGGCCGGACACGCCGACGCCGTAGGACCGCCCGAACACGCTCATCGCCAGCTCGGTGCGGCCCGCGCCCATCAGGCCCGCGAGCCCGACGATCTCGCCGCGCCGCAGCACCAGGGTGGCGCGGTCGACCACCACCCGGTCCGGCTGGGACGGGCTGTGCACGGTCCAGTCCTCGATCCGCAGCACCTCCTCGCCCACCTTCGGCGTGCGCGGCGGGAAGCGGTGCTCCAGGTCGCGGCCGACCATGCCGGAGATGATCCGCTCCTCCCCCACCTCCCGCGCGGGCAGCGTCTCGATGGTGCGGCCGTCGCGCAGGATCGTGATGCTGTCGGCGATCCTGGTCACCTCGTTGAGCTTGTGCGAGATGATCACCGAGGTGATGCCCTCGTCGCGCAGGCCGTCGAGCAGGTTGAGCAGGTGCGCGGAGTCCTCGTCGTTCAACGCCGCCGTCGGCTCGTCCAGGATCAGCAGCTTCACGTCCTTGGCCAGCGCCTTGGCGATCTCCACCAGCTGCTGCTTGCCGACGCCCAGGTCGTGCACGGGCGTCGTCGGGTTCTCCCGCAGGCCCACGCGGGCGAGCAGGGCGCCCGCCGCGTGGTTGGTGCGGTTCCAGTCGATGAACCCGCGCTTCGCCCGCTCGTTGCCGAGGAACAGGTTCTCCGCGACGGACAGCTGGCCGCACAGCGCCAGCTCCTGGTGGATGATCACGATGCCGCGCCGCTCGCTGTCGCGGACGCCGTCGAACGAGCAGGGCTCGCCCTCGAAGACGATGTCGCCCTCGTACGACCCGTGCGGGTGCACGCCGGACAGGACCTTCATCAGCGTGGACTTGCCCGCGCCGTTCTCACCGCAGATCGCGTGGATCTCACCGCGCCGCACGGCGAGCGTGACGTCGTGCAGCGCGGTGACCCCGGCGAACCGCTTGGTGATGCCGCGCATCACCAGGATTTCGTCGGACATGACCCGGTTACCTCAACTGGTCTTCCGTGTAGTAGCCGGAGTCGACCAGGACCTTCTTGTAGTTGCCCTTGTCCACGATCACCGAGTCGAGCAGGTACGACGGCACGACCTTCTTGCCGTTGTCGTAGTCCTTCTCGTTGTTGACCTCCGGCTTGCCTCCCTTGAGCACCGCGTCCGCCATCGTCACCGTGGTGGCGGCCAGCTCGCGGGTGTCCTTCTGGATGGTCGAGAACTGCTCGCCCGCGATGATCGACTTCACCGAGGCGATCTCGGCGTCCTGGCCGGTGACGATCGGGTACGCGTTGCCGCCGGCGCCGTAGCCGCCGCTCTTGAGCGCGGACAGGATGCCGATCGAGATGCCGTCGTAGGGCGACAGCACGCCGTCCACCTTCGCGCCGCCGTAGGTCGAGGTGAGCAGGTCCTCCATGCGCTTCTGGGCCGTCGCCGGGTCCCAGCGCAGGATGGCGACCGTCTTGAAGTCGACCTGACCGCTCTTGACGACCAGCGTGCCCTTGTCGATGTGCGGCTGGAGCACCGACATCGCACCGTTGAAGAAGAACGTGGCGTTGTTGTCGTCCGGCGAACCGGCGAACAGCTCGATGTTCAGCGGGCCGGTCGCCGTGCCCGGCGTGCCGTCGGCGTTGAGCACCTTCAGACCGGTCAGCAGCGACGTCGCCTGCTGCACGCCGACCTTGAAGTTGTCGAACGTGGCGTAGTAGTCGACGCTGTCGGTGTTGCGCAGCAGCCGGTCGTACGCGATGACCGGGATCTTCGCGTCCTCGGCCTGCTGGAGCTGCGACGTGATCGCGGTGCCGTCGATCGAGGCGACGATCAGCAGCTTCGCGCCCTTGGTGATCTGGTTCTCGATCTGGTTGGCCTGCGTCGGGATGTCGTTCTCGGCGTACTGGAGGTCGACCTGGTAGCCCTTCTCCTCCAACGCCTTCTTGATGTTGTCGCCGTCGTGGATCCAGCGCTCGGACGACCTGGTCGGCATGGTGACGCCGACCAGCGCGCCCTCGGTCGAACCGCCCTGCTGGTCACCGGTCTTCTCCGTCGACCCGCAGGCCGCGAGCATCAAACCGACCGCGGTGATGGCGGCGATCCGCGGAAACCTCATTGTTTCTCTCTCTCCCTTTCGGTGGTGCTCGGCCCGGCTAGCGCAGGCCCTGCGCGAGCCGGAAGTACGCCTGGTTCCAGCGCAGCCGGTCGCTGAACGACGCTGCAGTGGTGTCCCGGTCGATCACCACCAGCTCGGTGTTCACCATGGTCGCGAAGTCGCGCAGCACCTCCGCGCCGACGGCCTGGGTCATCACGGTGTGGTGCGGCCCGCCCGCGGTCAGCCACGACTCGGCCGACGTCGACAGCGACGGCGCGGGCTTCCACACCGCGCGCGCGACCGGCAGCTTCGGCAGCGGCTCGTCCGGCGGCACGACCTCGACCTCGTTGGCCACCAACCGGAACCGCTCGCCCAGGTCGGCCAGGCCGACGACCACGGCGGGGCCGGGCGCCGCGTCGAACACCAGCCGCACCGGGTCCTCCCGGCCGCCGATGCCCAGCGGGTGCACCTCGCACGAGGGCCGGTCGGCCGCGATGGTCGGGCAGACCTCCAGCATGTGCGCGCCGAGGATCTTCGGCTCGCCCGGCCCGAAGTGGTAGGTGTAGTCCTCCATGAACGACGTGCCGCGGCCCGTGCCCGCGCCCATCGCCTTGACCGCGGCCAGCAGCGCCGAGGTCTTCCAGTCGCCCTCGCCGCCGAAGCCGTAGCCGTCGGCCATCAGCCGCTGCACGGCCAGGCCCGGCAGCTGCCGCAGCCCGCCCAGGTCCTCGAAGTTCGTGGTGAACGCGCCGAAGCCGCCGTCGGTGAGGAACCGGCGCAGCCCGGCCTCGATCCGGGCCGCGTACCGCAGCGAGTCGTGCCGCTCCTCGCCCTTGTCCAGCTCGGGCGCGAGCCGGTAGGTGTCGGCGTACTCGGCGACCAGGTCGTCGACCTCGTCCTCGCCGGCCGCGTCGACCACCTCGACCAGGTCGTTCACGCCGTAGGTGTTCACCGAGACGCCGAAGCGCAGCTCGGCCTCCACCTTGTCGCCCTCGGTGACCGCGACGCCCCGCATGTTGTCGCCGAACCGGGCCAGCTTCATCCCGTTCAGGTGGTTGTGGCCGGTGGCCGCGCGCACCCAGCCGTCGATCCGCTCGGCCACCAGCGGGTCGCTCGCGTGGCCCGCGACCGTCTTGCGCGGCACGCCGATCCTGGTCTGGATGAACCCGAACTCGCGGTCGCCGTGCGCGGCCTGGTTGAGGTTCATGAAGTCCATGTCGATGGACGACCACGGCAGCGCCTCGTTCAGCTGCGTGTGCAGGTGCAGCAGCGGCTTGCGCAGCGCGTCCAGCCCGGTGATCCACATCTTGGCGGGCGAGAACGTGTGCATCCACGCGATCACGCCGATGCACGACGGGTCGGCGTTCGCCTCCAGCATCACCGCGCGGATGGCGGCGGTGTCGGTGAGCACCGGCTGCCACACCACCTCCGCGCTGATCCGCCCGGACTCGGTGAGCATCCGCTGGATCTGCTGCGACTGCCGGGCGACCTGTTCGAGCGTTTCCGGGCCGTAGAGGTGCTGGCTCCCGGTCAGGAACCAGACCTGCGGCTTCCCGGCAGGCGACATGCGGGTCTCCCCTCGTGGGCTCATTGCCCGTAGACGTTCTGGTAACGGGCGTGCAGGCTGTCGATGTGGTGCTGCTCGATCGGCTCCGGGCGGCCGAGCTGGTGCGCGAAGTGGACGGTGCGCGCCACGTCCTCCAGCATCACCGCGGCCTTCACCGCCGACCGGGCGTCCTTGCCGACCGTGAACGGGCCGTGGTTGCGCATCAGCACCGCGGGCGACCGGCTCGCGCGCAGCGTCTCCACGATGCCGCGGCCGATCGAGTCGTCGCCGATGAGCGCGAACGGGCCGACCGGGACGTCGCCGCCGAACTCGTCGGCGATCATCGTGAGCACGCACGGGATCGGCTCGCCGCGCGCCGCCCACGCCGTGGCGTACGGGGAGTGCGTGTGCACCACGCCGTTCACCTCGGGCATGTGCCGGTACACGTAGGCGTGCGCGGCGGTGTCCGAGGACGGCGAGTAGTCGCCCTCCACCAGGTTGCCGTGCAGGTCGGTGACCACCATGGCCTCGGGGGTCAGCTGGTCGTAGGACACCCCGGACGGCTTGATGACCATCAGCTCCCGGCCCGGCACCCGCGCCGAGACGTTGCCCGCGGTCCAGATGACCAGTTCGTAGCGGGTCAGCTCGCGGTGCAGGTCGGCGACCGTGCGCCGCAGGTCCTCCACGACGGACATCGGCCTACTCCCCCTTCGCGGCACGGCGCCGCGCCTTCAACCGGTGCATGACCTCGTTCGCGCCGCGACCGAAGTAGTCGTGCAGCTCCTGGTACTCCACGAACATCCGCTCGTACGCCTCGACGTTGTCCGGGATCGGCAGGTACGCGTTGCGCTTGACCGACCCCATGGCCTCGGCCGCCGCGCGGATGTCCTCGTACGCCTCCGCCGCCACCGCCGCGTGCATCGCCGAGCCCAGCGCGGGCCCCTGCTCGGAGCCGATCACCGACAGCGGCAGGTTCGTCACGTCGGCGTAGATCTGCATCAGCAGCGGGTTGCGCAGCAGGCCGCCCGCGATCACCAGCTCGGTCACCGGGATGCCCGCGTCGGTGTAGGAGTCCACGATCACCCGCGTGCCGTACGCGGTGGCCTCCAGCAGCGCCCGGTAGGTGTCCTCGGCGCGGGTGGCCAGCGTCTGCCCCACCACCACGCCGGACAGCTCGTGGTCCACCAGCACCGAGCGGTTGCCGCTGTGCCAGTCCAGCGCGATCAGGCCGTGCTCGCCGATGCGCTGCTGCGCGGCCAGCTCGGTCAGCAGCTCGTGCACCGAGACGCCGCGCTCGCGCGCCTGCTCGTGGTACTCCGGCGGCACGCCGTGGTCGACGAACCAGCCGAAGATGTCGCCGACGCCGCTCTGCCCGGACTCATAGCCCCACAGGCCGGGCACGATCCCGCCCTCGACCACGCCGCACATGCCCGGCACGTCGGCCAGCACGTCGGCGTTCATCACGTGGCACGTCGAGGTGCCCATGATCGCCACCATCTGGCCGGGCTCGACGGCCCGCGCGGCGGGCGCGGTCACGTGCGCGTCGACGTTGCCGACGGCCACCGCGATGCCGGGCCGGAGGCCGGTCCACGCCGCGGCCTGCTCGGTGAGCCCGCCCGCCCGGTCGCCGAGCCGGCCCAGCGGGTGGTCCAGCTTGTCGGCGACGAACGCGCCGAAGTCGGGGTTGAGCGCCTTGAGGAAGTCCTCGGACGGGTAGCCGTCCTGGTAGATGCCCTTGTAGCCCGCGGTGCAGGCGTTGCGCGCGTAGACACCCGCGAGCTGCCAGACGATCCAGTCGGCGGCCTCGACCCAGTGGTCCATCGCCGCGTAGACCTCGGGCGCCTCTTCGAGCAGCTGGAGGCCCTTGGCGAACTCCCACTCCGAGGAGATCAGGCCGCCGTAGCGGGGCAGCCAGCCCTCGCCGCGCTGCTCGGCGAGGTGGTTGATCCGGTCCGCCTGCGGCTGGGCCGCGTGGTGCTTCCACAGCTTCACGTACGCGTGCGGGTTGCCCGCGAACTCGGGCAGCTCGTTCAGCGGCGTGCCGTCGGCCTTGACCGGGACCATCGTGCACGCGGTGAAGTCGGTGCCGATGCCGATCACGTCGGCCGGGTCGACCCCCGCGTCGGCGATGGCCGCCGGCACCGCGTGCCGGAGGACGTCGACGTAGTCCCGCGGCACCTGCAGCGCCCAGTCGGGGGGCAGCGGTCGCCCGTCGGGCAGCGCCCGGTCCAGCACGCCGTGCCGGTAGTCGTGCACCGCCGTGCCCAGTTCGAGGCCGTCGCGCACCCGCACGACCACCGCGCGACCGGACAACGTGCCGAAGTCGACACCCACCACCAATGGATCGCTCGCCATGGTGAGGAGTGTTATCGCTAACATTCACCACGTCAAGACCTGCCCGCAACGTGGCCATAAAGTCATAGTGAGCGTGCACAAAACACGGTGTTCAGCGGGTGTGCGCGACCTGCGGCGCCGTGTTCAGGGTAGGCCCGTTCCGCCCGTGCGCGGGGCCGCACATGTGCGGAAAGAGCACGAAAGTGTTGCGCCGCCGGTCCGGCGGCGCCCCACTACGAGCGGACGGACGTCACTGCGCGGGCGCGGCGACGCTGTCCCGCTTGACCAACGCGGGCGGGACGTTGCGCTGCGGCGCCCCCACGTCGCCGTCGCCGACCTGGGCCAGCAGCAGCTCCAGGGTCTCCTTGGCGACCGCGTGGAAGTCCGGCCTGATGGTCGTCAGCGGCGGGATGAAGTACGCCGCCTCGGGCACGTCGTCGAACCCGACGATGCTCACGTCGTGCGGCACCCGGCGGCCCCGCTCGCTCATCGCGCGCAGGATGCCGAGCGCCAGGTGGTCGTTGGCCGCGAAGATCGCCGTGACCTCGGGCATCCGGGCCAGCATCTGGCCCGCCCGGTAGCCCGACGCCGCGCTCCAGTCCGCGGGCACGACCGGCGGCACCTCCAGGCCCGCCGCCTCCAGCGCCGACCGCCAGCCCCTGATCCGGCCGAGGCTGTCGAACCAGTCCGACGGGCCGGAGACGTGCCACACCGTGCGGTGGCCCGCCTCCAGCAGGTGGGTGGTCGCGGCGAACGCGCCCGCCGCCTGGTCCACGGTCACCAGCGGGGTGGAGCGCTCCGGGTCGCCGTCCACCGTGACCAGCGGGATGCCGGCGGACACGTCGCCGACCGCGTCGTTGGCCGACGCGGTCGGCGCGATGACCACTATCCCGGCGACCCGCTGGTCGCGGTGCCGCTCCACGGCGTCGGAGATGGAGTTGCGGTCCAGCACGTCGACCCGGCCCACGCTCACCGCGAACCCGGCCTCGGCCGCCGCCGCCTCGAACGCGGCCAGCAGCGAGGCCGGGCCGTACAGGGTCGAGTTCTGCGCCACCACCCCGATCAGCTGCGACCGGCCGGTGACCAGCGCGCGGGCCGCCTTGTTGGGCCGGTAGCCCAGTTCGGCGATGGCCGCGCGCACCCGCAGCCGGGTCTGCTCCCGGACGTTCGGGTGCCCGTTCAGCACCCGCGACACCGTCTGGTGCGAGACCCCGGCGAGCCGGGCGACGTCCGTCATCGCGGGATCGCGCGAGGTCTTGTGCTCCACTACCGCCCCATCTCCCCTGTCGTGATTGCCTGCACACTCGATGTTAGCGATAACAGCACCTGGTCACCGCGCGTGCGCCGTGGTCCATTGTCCACCAGGGACCGTTCCCACCAGCGCAGGACGCGTCAACTCGGCCGGAATGTCGCACGCTCCCGGGCGCGCCGGTCGCCACCGGGCTTGGCCACCACCAGCCGCCCGTTGTCGTGCGCCAGGTACGCCTCCGGGTCGGCGACCAGCCGCAACGACACCGCGTCGCGGTCGGCCAGGCCCCGCGCCCTGACGAACGACGCGGCCCGGCCGTACGCGTCGGTGTCCTCGTACGGGTCGACCCGGACCGCCGTGCCGTCGACCCGGGCGTAGCGGTCCGGGAAGTTGACCGACTGCACCGCGACCGTGCCCGCGCCGAGGAAGCCCGGCACGAACCGGAACTGCGAGTCGGCCAGGTCGCGCACGTTGCCGTCGACCCGCAGCTTGTACTCGAAGTGCCGGACGAACAGGTGCGGCGCGTCGGCGGGCGACAGCCGCACCACCGGCCCGCCCTCGCCCACGGGCACGCCGAAGCTGGGCGTGCCGTCGGCGTTCCAGTGCAGTTCCTGCACCCGCGTGTGCCGGTTGGGGTCGAACAGCGGGTCGCCGGTGATGTCCCGGTAGTCGCGGGCGTGGTAGACCAGCACGTCCCGGTCGCCGGTCGTGGTGAACGAGTTGTGCCCCGGCCCGTACTGGCCGGTCGCCGCGTTCGTGGTGAAGACCGGCGTCGGCGTCTTGGTCCACGACCGCGCGTCGAGCAGGTTGGCGTTCTCGTCCGCGGTGAGCAGCCCCATGCAGTAGCGGGCGTCGGTGGCGCTGGCCGAGAAGGTGACGAAGACCCGGCCGTTGCGGATGAGCACCGCCGCGCCCTCGTTGACCCGGAAGCCCTGCACCTCCCAGTCCAGCGTGGGCGTGGCGATGCGCACCGGCGCCGTCTTCAGGGCCAGCGGCGAGGCCATCTCGGCGATGTAGAGGTTGGTGTTGGTGTCGATGCCGGGCTCGTGCTGCGCCCACAGGAAGTACCGCTTGCCGCGGTGCTCGAACGTCGTCGCGTCGAGGGTGAACGTCTCCCACGACGTCACCATCCGGCCCTTCAGCTCCCAACCGCCCTCGCGCGGGTCGTCCTTGGCCGACTCCAGCACGTAGGTGCGGATGCGGAACGGGTCGTCCGAGTCGCCGGCGGCGAAGTAGACGTACCACTTGCCGTCGATGCGGTGCAGCTCCGGCGCCCAGATGTAGCCGCCCATCTTCCCGGACGCGGGCCGCCGCCAGATGGTGCGCTCGCGGGCGTCGGTGAGGCCGCCGAGGGTGGACGCGCCCCGGATCACCACCCGGTCGTACTCGGGCACCGAGCCGGTCAGGTAGTACATGCCGTCCACCGGGCGGGTGATGAACGGGTCGGCGCGCCGCTCGACCAGCGGGTTGCGGGTGGGCAGCCCGCCGCCGCCGGCCGCCGCGGCCTCTGGGTCGCCCTGCGCGGCGCCCGCCGACGCGGAGGCGGTCAGGCCGCCCACCACGGCCAGCGCGCCGCCGGTGCGGAACAGGGTCCTGCGGTCGAGGGTCACGGGTGCTCCAATCGCGGGGGTGCGGTGCGGGGTCGTCGGGGACGTCGGGGTCATCGCCGCCGGTCCTTGATGCGCAGGAACGTGACCGAGTTCGGCGGGAACGTGTGGGTGAACGAGTTCGACACCCGTACCTGCGCCTGCCTGGCCTTGACCGGCTGGGTGAACTCGGTGTTGACGTCGTCGGGCAGGCCCTCCAGCACGGTGGCCCTCGCGGTGGGCAGCACCCACGTGCCCCGGCCGAGGTCGACCTCGGTGCTCGCCGGGCGCGACTGGGCGTTGACGACCTTGACGATCAGCTCGCCGGTCGCCTCGTCCCGGGTGACGACCTGGCGGAACGGCTCGGGGTTGCGGTTGCCCTCGTCGGTGAACTCGGCCCACACCCGCCCGTCGACGAACAGCCTGACCGTGCGGTCGCGCACCTCGACCCGCAGGTCGTACGTGCGGCCGGTCTCGATCGTGGTGCCGTCGGAGTGGAACACCCGGGACGAGTTGCCGCCGTCCACGGCGGAGCGGGTGTTGTTCCAGCCGCCGAGGTTCCACCAGAACGGGTTGCCGGAGCCGTTGACCGCGAACGGGATCAGGAATCCCTCGCTGCCGGACAGCTTGGTCGCCCTGACGCTGAACGTGAAGTTGTTCCAGGTCGGGTCGCCGGCGGTGACCAGGGGGTTGGTCGCGGCGGTGTCGGACTGCACGTAGCGCCCGCCGGCCACGCCCCAGTTCCCCGTGCCGTTGCCGGTCCACTCCGCCGCGTCGCCGGAGAAGTCGTCCGAGAACAGCTCGCGGCCGTCGGCGGCGGTGACCTTCACGTCGTCGTACGCCACCGACGTGGCCCAGGAGGAGAGCCCGATGGCGCCGGTGATCGGCGTGGGGCTCCACGGCGTGCCGGAGGCGGTGCTCTTGACGACGTGGTCGCCCACGTTGTTCATGAACAGCTTCTGCACCTCGTAGGAGGCCGAGCCCCACGACGCGTGGTTGTTGAACCAGATCATGTCCGGCTTCCACTGCACGTAGTCCTCGTTGGACAGCAGCGGCGCGTAGGAGGCGAGCTTGACCACGTCGGCGTTGCGCTCCAGGCCGGTCATGAACGCGGCCTCGGCCAGGGCGTTGGCGAGCCGGTTGTCCTGCGAGGCGTACTCGCCCAGGAACACGTCCGGCCCGTTGCGGTCGTAGCTGTCGTACCGGTCGTTGTTCTCCAGGAACCAGCTCGGGCTGTTGTAGTAGTGCTCGTCCACCATCTCGACGCCGGCGTCCCGGTTGAGCTGCCACAGCCGGTCGAAGTTGGCGCCGGTGTCGTCCGGGCCGGAGTTGCCCACGACGGTGATCTCGGGGTGCTTCGCTTCGATCGCGGTGCGGAACTGGGTGAAGCGGGCGAAGAACTCGTCGGCCAGGTTCTCCTCGTTGCCGACCGCGAGGTGGGTGAGCCCGAAGGGCTCCGGGTGCCCCATCTCGGCCCGCTTGCGGCCCCAGGTGGAGTCGGCCGGGCCGTTGGCGAACTCGATCAGGTCGAGCGTGTCCTGGACGTGCCGCCGGAGCAGCGCCGGGTCGTCGGTGGCGCGGTTCTGGCCGCAGCCGGTGACCAGGGCGGGCACCACGGGCAGCGGCATCGCGCCGACGTCCTCGGCGAACTGGAAGTACTCGTAGTAGCCGAGGCCGTAGGACTGGTTGTAGCCCCAGAAGTTCCAGTTCGTGGCCCGCTGCTCGACCGGGCCGATGGTGTCCTTCCACTGGAACGAGCGGCGGCGCTCCCAGTTCGGCGCCTCGTAGCCCGCGTGGCTGCCGGTGTTGACCAGGCAGCCGCCGGGGAAGCGGACGAAGCCGGGGTCGAGGGCGGCGATCTTCTCCGCCAGGTCCTTGCGCAGGCCGTGGCCCTTGAAGGTGTCCTGCGGGAACAGCGACACCATGTCCAGCCGGAGCGTGCCGGTGCCACCGGCGTTCAGCAGCAGCCGGCCGGTGGTGGACGACTCGCGCGCGGTGAACGTGCCGGAGTACTTGGTCCAGCCGTCCCCCTTGACCTGGACCTGCACCGGCGGGGCGAGGTCCTTGCCCGCCGGGTCGGTCAGGCCGACGGCCAGCGGCGTGCCCGCGGCCTGGTCGGTGCGGGCCCAGGCGGAGAAGTCGTAGCGCTTGCCCCTCTCCACGTTGACGCCCGAGTTGTAGCCGGAGTTGATCACGCCGGCGGGCAGGCCGAGGCGCAGGTGGTTGCGGTTGCGGTCGTTCAGCCGGCCCTCGTCGTCCACCACGTCGAGCGTGCCGCCGGTCGGCGCCCACCCGGTGAGCGGCGTGTAGGCCGCGTTGTCGGCGGTGCTGTACTCGAACGACCGGTTCTGCACCAGCTCCGCGTACAGGCCGCCGTCGGCGGCGCGGTTGATGTCCTCGAAGAAGACGCCGTACATCGTGTCGTCGATCGCCGCGCCCTTGGCGGTGGGGTCGATGGTGAGGGTGTAGTCGGTGGCCGAGGCCGTGCCCGAGGCGGGCACGGCGACGAGCAGGCTCGCGGCGAGCACCGCGGCCATCACTGCGCGGGACATGCGATCTCCAGTGCTCCTGTGCGGGGTTCGGTCGGCGGCGGCGTCAGGGGAAGGCGGCGCGGACGCGGTCCAGCTCGGCCTTGGTGACCGGCAGCACGGTGCCGTGCCGCGGTCGGCTGGGCAGCTGGTGGTCGGGCACGAGCGCCCACTGCCCGGAGGCGAGGTCGGTGGTCTCGAACGGCACGTAGCCGCGGCCGCCGAACTCGTCGATGAACAGGTACCAGCGGTCCTCGGTGTTCGACTTGAAGATCGTCGGGCCCTCGCCCTGGCGGATCGAGCCCTTGCCGATGCAGTCGGCGACGAAGTCGTACGAGGTGTCGCGCAGCTCCGTCGACCTCTCGGCCAGGATGAACTTGCCGCACGGCGTGGTGGAGGTGTTGTTCCGCTCGTCCTTGGTGAACCGGTAGTACTCGTCGCCGTGCTCGACCACGGTCGAGTCGATCACCGAGTAGCCCGGGTCGACCCACACCCGCGGCTCGCTGAACGTGCGGAAGTCGCGCGTGGTCGCGTAGAGCATCCGGTTGTGGGTGTTGCCGGTGTGCTGCGGGTCGTCGGCGGCGTAGAGCTTCGAGGCCCAGAACACGACGTAGGCGCCGATCGACTCGTCGTAGTACGCCTCGGGCGCCCACGTGTTGCCCGCCGCCTCCGGCGACACGAGCACGTGCCGCTGCTCCGACCAGTTCACCAGGTCGGTCGACTCCCACACCTCGACGTGGCGGCTGCCCCGCCGCTGGACCAGGTCCCAGTTCCCGTTGCCGTTGATCTTCAGGTCGGTGGCGACCAGGTAGAACTTGTCGCCCTCCGGCGAGCGGATGACGAACGGGTCGCGCACGCCCCTGTCCCCGAGCGACGAGGTGAGCACCGGCTTGCCGCCGTTCAGCTCGTCCCACTTGAGCGCGTCGTTGCCCCGGCTGGCGGCGAAGTGCACCTGCTCGCCGGTGGCCGTGCCCTCGCCGGTGAAGTAGCCGAACAGGTAGCCCTCGTAGTCCTGCCGCTGCGGCAGGGGCCGCACGGTGACCTTGAACTTCTTGCGGGTGGTCTCGCGGCCGGCCCTGATCTCGGCGGTGAGCTGCACCTTCACCGGCTTCCCGCCGAACGCGGGCCGGGTGACCTCGCCGGTGGTGGTGATCGTCCCCGGCTTGGTGCTCCGCCAGGTGATCGAGGTGCCGTGCAGGCCGGTGGTCGGCAGGGTGATGTTGCCGCGGACGTCGTCCTCGTCCCACACCACGAGCGCGGCGTCGGCCTCGGCGACCTTCTCGTCGTCGGTCGGCTGCGGGCGCACGGTCACCCGGAACTCCCGGTCCTGGCCGGACGCGGACGCGGTGAGCGTCGCGGTGGCGGCGGGGCGACCGGGCGCGGGCCGGGTGACGGCGCCGGCGGCGGAGACGACGGCGGGGTCGCTGGACCGCCAGGAGATGGTGGAGCCGTACGGGCCGGTGGTCGGCAGCGCCAGGTCCGCCGTGACGGCCGAGGTGTCGCCGAGGTCGACGGCCGCGAGGTCGCGCCTGCCGCGCTCGTCGTCGGGCACGAAGCCGAGGTCGTGCGCCTCGGCGGCGGTGAGCGCCCGGTCGTACAGGCGGAAGTCGCGGACCGCGCCCTTGAGGTGGCGGTCGCCGCTGTAGACCGAGCGGCCGATGTGGTTCGCGGTCGTCGTGCCGTCGCCGATCATCGCCGGGGTGGTGGTGACGCCGGTCTTGCGGGCCACCTCGACCCCGTCCTCGTAAAGCACGGCCGTGCCGCCGGAAAGGGTGTAGGTAAGCGTTTTCCAAACACCCCTGGCGAGATTCCGGCCGGCGGTCGCGGTCTGCTCCGTCGACCAGTTGCCGGTGGCGAGGGAAGTCCGGTAGGCGTTCCCGGTGGTGAACAGGTAGCCGTTGCCGCCGGCGCCCGAGGAGTTGCCCAGGCCGTAGATGAAGTAAGGCGCGGCCTGGTCCGGCGCGATGCGGACCTGAATCGAAACACTGACCTCGGTGAGCCCGCGCAGGACGTCGTCCGGCAACTTCACGTGACCGTCCACACCGCCGAGCCGGAGGCCGTCGGAACCGCCCGGAGTGGCGTCGCCGATAACGGTTGCGTTGCGACCACCCCCCGAGGTGTCCACGGCGACCGTGCCGTCGGTTTCGGTGAGGGGGTAGTGCAGCACGAGGCCGTCGGCGGCGGATGCGGGCGGTGCGCTCAAAGCCGTCGCGACCAGTGCCGCGACGAGCGTCGCGACGGAGGTGCGTGGGCGATGACGAAGGGTGACCATTGAGGCGTCGCTCTCGTCTTGCGCGCGGCGCGAGGCCGCGGATGAACAGGGCATCCGGGGGCGTGGGTGGGCTGAGTCACAAAAGTGAGCGCTAACATACGACCGGCCTAACAAACGTGTCAAGGATGCAAAGTTGAGGTTTCCGAGGGGTTGACGAGCCGATTGTTAGCGTTCACGCTTGTGCCCCAGGTGACCACCGTCACGCGGTTCGCCACCCCGTCAGTGTCTCGGGTTCACACGGAGGAAGACCAGTGTTGAAGAAGATCACGACCGCCGCCGCCGCGGTCCTGTTGGCCGCGTTGACCGCGTGCGGGTCCGGTGGGTCCGGGGACGCGGGGTCGTCGGGCGACGCCGGGGGCGACGGCAAGATCACCATGGGCTTCGCCCAGGTGGGCGCCGAGAGCGGCTGGCGCACCGCGAACACCAAGTCCATCCAGGAGTCGGCCGAGAAGGCCGGTGTCGACCTGAAGTTCTCCGACGCGCAGCAGAAGCAGGAGAACCAGATCAAGGCCATCCGGTCCTACATCCAGCAGAAGGTGGACGTCATCGCCTTCAGCCCGGTGGTGGAGACCGGTTGGGACACGGTGCTGCTGGAGGCCAAGCGCGCCAACATCCCGGTGATCCTCACCGACCGCGCGGTCGACTCCGACGACACGTCGCTGTACAAGACGTTCCTCGGGTCGGACTTCGTGGAGGAGGGCAAGAAGGCCGGCGAGTGGCTGAAGGCCAACGCGGCGGGCGCGAAGACCGTCGTCGAGCTGCAGGGCACGACGGGCGCGGCGCCGGCGATCGACCGCAAGAAGGGCTTCGAGGACGCCATCGCGGGCTCGGACCTGCAGATCGTGGCCTCGCAGACCGGTGACTTCACGCGGTCGGGCGGCAAGCAGGTCATGGAGGCGTTCCTGAAGTCCGTGCCGCAGATCGACGTGGTCTACGCGCACAACGACGACATGGGCCTGGGCGCGATCGAGGCCATCAAGGCCGCGGGCAAGGTGCCCGGCAAGGACATCAAGATCATCACCGTGGACGCGGTGAAGGACGGCATGACCGCGCTGGCCGCCGGTGAGATCAACTTCATCGTGGAGTGCAACCCGCTGCTGGGCGACCAGCTGATGGAGCTGGCCAAGAAGGTCGTCGCGGGCGAAGAGGTGCCGCCGCGGGTGGTGACCGAGGAGACCACGTTCACCTCGGAGCAGGCCAAGACCGAGCTGCCCAACCGCAAGTACTGACCTGCCGGCCCGCGAGCACTGATCACAGACCGCGGTCCCCGCCACCCTCCGGGTGTGGTGGCGGGGGCCGCACCCAGCGTGTGAGGGGAGTTGTCCGGTGACCGAGCCGGTCGTGGACATGCGGGGCATCTCGGTGGAGTTCCCCGGGGTGAAGGCCCTGCAGGAGGTGGACTTCCGGCTGTTCCCGGGCGAGGTCCACGCCCTGATGGGCGAGAACGGAGCGGGCAAGTCGACGCTCATCAAGGCGCTGACCGGGGTGCACCGGCCGGCGGCGGGCGAGATCCGCTTCGCGGGCGACCCCGTGTCGTTCCACGGTCCCGCGCAGGCGCAGGCCGCCGGGATCAGCACCGTGTACCAGGAGGTCAACCTCTGCGCGAACCTGACCGTGGCGGAGAACATCCTGCTCGGGCGCGAGCCGCGCAAGTTCGGTCGCATCGACGGCAGGGCGATGCGGGCGCGGGCGGCGGAGCTGCTGGCGCGCATCGGCCTGCGCATCGACCCCGGCTCGGTGCTGGAGAGCCACCCGATCGCCGTGCAGCAGCTCGTCGCCATCGCGCGGGCGGTGGCGGTGGACGCGCGGGTGCTGGTGCTGGACGAGCCGACGTCGAGCCTGGACGCGGACGAGGTCGCGGAGCTGTTCCGGATCATCCGGGTGCTGCGCGACGAGGGCGTGGCGGTGCTGTTCGTGACGCACTTCCTGGAGCAGGTGTACGAGGTCTCCGACCGGATCACGGTGCTGCGCAACGGCCGGCTGGTCGGCGAGCACCTGACGGCCGAGTTGAGCCGGATCGACCTGGTGTCGGCGATGCTCGGCCGCGAGCTGGGCCTGCTGGAGGAGATCGAGCGCCGGTCCGGGACGCCCGGCGAGCCGCTGCTGGTGGCCGAGGGGCTGGGGCGCAGGGGTTCGGTGGCGCCGTTCGACCTGGAGATCAGGGCGGGCGAGGTGGTCGGGCTGGCCGGGCTGCTCGGCTCCGGTCGCACGGAGGTGGCGCGGCTGCTGTTCGGCGCGGACAAGGCCGATTCGGGGCGGGTGCTGGTCGACGGCAAGCCGTTGCGGCTGACCGGGCCGCGGGTCGCGATCGGGGCCGGTGTCGCGTTCTCGTCCGAGGACCGCAAGGCCGAGGGCATCGTGGCCGACCTGAGCGTGCGGGACAACCTGATCCTGGCGATGCAGGCCGCGCGCGGCTGGGCGCGGCCGGTGCCGCGCAAGCTGGCCGACGAGCTGGTGGCCAAGTACATCGAGCTGCTGGACATCCGGCCCGCCGACCCGGACCGCGCGGTCGGCAACCTGTCGGGCGGCAACCAGCAGAAGGTGCTGCTGGCGCGGTGGTTGGTGACGCGGCCCCGGCTGCTGATCCTGGACGAGCCGACGCGCGGCATCGACGTCGGGGCCAAGGCGCAGATCCAGAAGGTGGTCGCGGACCTGGCTTCGGAGGGCATGGCGGTGCTGTTCATCTCCGCCGAACTGGAGGAGGTGGTGCGCGTGTCCGACCGGGTGGTGGTGATGCGCGACCGGCACAAGGTGGCCGAGTTGGTCGGTGAGGTAGGGGTGGACGACGTGATGGCGCTCATCGCGGGCAGCGACGGCGACGGTGTGGGCGCTGCCGCGGAGAAGGCGGTGGTGTCGTGAAGAACCGGTTGCTGTGGCCGGTGCTGGCGCTGGTCGCGCTGCTCGTGCTGAACGTGGTGGTGACGCCGTCGTTCTTCTCGCTGCGGATCCAGGACGGGGCGCTGTTCGGCAGCCTGGTCGACATCCTGCGCAACGGCGCGCCCACGCTGCTGATCGCGCTGGGCATGACGCTGGTGATCGCGACCCGCGGCATCGACCTGTCGGTCGGCGCGGTGGCCGCCATCGCGGGCGCGGTGACGTGCACGTACATCGCGTCGGGCGGCAACGCGTGGGTCGGCATGGGCATCGCGCTGGCGCTGTGCGCGGTGCTGGGGCTGTGGAACGGGTTCCTGGTGTCGGTGCTGGGCATCCAGCCGATCATCGCGACGCTGGTGCTGATGACGGCGGGCCGCGGGATCGCGATGCTGATCACCGAGGGCCAGATCGTCACGGTGGACTCGCCGGCGTACCGGGAGATCGGCGCCGGGTTCCTGGTGCTGCCGATCGCGATCCTGATCAGCCTGGCGGTGCTGGGGCTGGTGGCGCTGGTGACCCGGCGGACCGCGCTGGGGCTGCTGATCGAGTCGGTCGGGGTGAACCCGGCGGCGTCGCGGCTGGCCGGCGTGCGGGCGCGGACGATCATCTGGACGGTGTACGTGTTCGCGGCGCTGTGCGCGGCCGTGGCCGGGTTGATGATCAGCTCGAACGTGAGCGCGGCGGACGCCAACAACGCCGGGTTGTGGATCGAGATGGACGCGATCCTGGCGGTGGTGATCGGCGGCACGTCGCTGGCCGGTGGGCGGTACTCGCTGACCGGCACGCTGCTCGGGGCGTTGATCATCCAGACGTTGACCACGACGGTGTACACGATCGGCATCGCGCCGGAGATCACGTTGGTGTTCAAGGCGATCGTGGTGATCGCGGTGTGCCTGATGCAGGCGCCGGTCCGGATTCGGGTTCGTGGCGGTGGCCGTGGCCTTGGTAGTGGCGGCGGTCGTGGTCGTGCTCGTGATAGGCAAGGGGTGCCCGCGTGAAGCAGTCGGTGGTTGTGGAGCCGGAGTCGGTCGCGGAGCCGGCCCGGTCGCGCGGCGGGCTCGTGAGCGTGCCGCGGCGGTTCCTGCCGGTGATCGCGACGTTCGTGGTGTTCGTGGCGACGTTCGGCGTCGGGTCGGTGCGGTACGAGGGGTTCGCGTCCGGGCAGGTCGTGGCGAACCTGTTCATCGACAACGCGTTCCTGATCGTGCTGGCGGTCGGGATGACGTTCGTCATCCTGACCGGCGGGATCGACCTGTCGGTCGGGTCGGTGGTGGCGCTGTCCACCATGATCGCGGCGGCGATGCTGCGCGCCGGGTGGCCCGCGTGGCTCGTGGTGATCACCGTGCTCGCCGTGGGGTCGGGGTTGGGCCTGGCGATGGGGTGGATCATCCACCGGTTCGGCGTGCAGCCGTTCATCGTCACGCTGGCCGGGATGTTCCTGGCGCGCGGGCTGTGCTTCGTGATCAGCGTCGAGTCGGTGTCGATCAAGGACCCGGTGTTCCGGGACCTGGCGACCGGGGTGGTCGAGCTGCCCGGCGGGGTGACCATCACGTACGGCGTGGTGATCGCGCTGGTGGTCGTGCTGGCGGCGGTGTACGTGCTGCACCTGACCCGGTTCGGGCGGAGCGTGTACGCGGTGGGCGGCAGCGAGTCGTCGGCGCGGCTGATGGGGTTGGCGACGACGCGGGTGAAGATCGGCGTCTACGTGATCAGCGGGTTCTGCTCGGCGCTGGGCGGGCTGCTGTTCAGCCTGTACATGCTGTCCGGGTACAGCCTGCACGCGGTGGGGATGGAGCTGGACGCCATCGCCGCGGTGGTGGTCGGCGGGAGCCTGCTGTCGGGCGGTGTCGGGTTCGTGATCGGCTCCGTGGTGGGCGTGCTGGTGCTGGGCACCATCCAGACCCTGATCTCGTTCGAGGGCACGCTGTCCTCGTGGTGGACCAAGATCGTCATCGGCGCCCTGCTGCTGGCCTTCATCGCCCTCCAGCGAATCATCGTCCGCCGCACCTGACCCGCGTGTCCTACCTCCCAACCGCGAGAGTCCTACGTTCGGAGTGGGTGAGTCCTACGTTGGGGGTGGGTGAGTTCAACGCTCAGCGCGCGAGTCGAACGTTCAGGGCGCGCGAGTCGAACGCTCGGGACCCCTGAGTTCTACGTTCGGGGTCGAAGGGCAGGGGTCGGGGAGGGTCCGGTTCGATTTGACATGGGGCCCTTACGGGCACCCTATGCAGGCCAAAGCCGGCAGACCCGGCGGGGAAGAGCGTCCCGCCAGGCCTGCCGGCTTCGTCCAGCCTATGGCACCCGAACCCATGTCAAATCGAACCTCTGCGGGCTGGCGGCGGGTCCGATGTGGGTGGGGTTGGTGATGGGGTGGTGGGGGTTGCCAGCTTGTGAGGAGGTTGGCGGCTTCGGTTGTTCGGGGGTGGTGGGGGCCGAAGACGGTTTCGACGGTGTGGCGCAGGGTGGTCAGGGTGCCGATCGCGGTGGGGTCGCCGGAGACGCCTTGCCAGAAGGCCAGGTTCGAGCGGTAGGTCAGGGTGGTCGGGTGGTCTGCGCCCAGGGTGCGTTCGGCGTCGGTGGCGGCGGTGTGGAAGTCGGCGGTGGCTTGGGTGACGTCGCCGGCGAGGGCGCGCCAGTAGGCGAGGTTGTGCCAAGAGATCAGGGTGTCGTGGTGGTCGGGGCCGGCTACCTGTTCGAGGCCGTCGGTGGCTTCTTGGTAGGCGGCTACCGCGCCGTCCGGGTCGCCTGATTCGCCGATCCAGCGGCCCAGGCCGCGCAGGGCGCGGAGGGTTTGCAGGTGGCGGGGGCCCAGTTCGGAGCGCAGGACGGTGACCAGGGTTGTCGCGGCGTCACGGGCGGCAGTGGTGTTGCCGGAGAGGCCCAGGCACAGTCGCGGTCGTCTTCGGCGGCGATGCGCAGCAGGTGGGCGGCTGGGAGGTCGCAGGTGTCGAGGAGTGCGTTCAGCTCGGTCAGGGCGGTGTCGATGAGACCTGTTTCGAGGCGGTACGTGGCTTGGTGGAAGCGCACCCAGAGGGAGTCGAGGTCGGTTGGGCCCAGGTGGTGGTCGGCGGTGGCGCGGATTTCCTCCAGGTGGGTGAGGGCCGTTGCGGGGTGGCCCAGGTCGCCGATGGCTTTGGCCACTTGGGTCCGCAGCACGATGATGTCTCGGGGGCTGGAGGCTTGGGCCAAGAGGGCTTCGGCTGTGTCCTTCGCCGCTGCGGTTCGGCCGATGCTCGCCAGGTGTTGGGGCAGTCGGCGCAGTAGTGGGTGCATTCCGTCGGACCAGAGGTGTTCGCCCGCCACTGCGCGCAGTGCTTCGGCGTTGCGGTAGAGGGCGGCTTCGGTTTCCGGGTCGGCGGTGGGCCACTCGCGTTCGAGGGCGTCGGCCAGTTCGGCCAGCCGGTCCGAGTCGTGGCCGGGGACGACGGCCAGCCGGGCGGAGAGGTAGGCGGTGGCTTCCGGTGAGGTGAACGTGCCCACGTCGACGACCCTCGCGTCCGGGCGGAGGAGGGGCGCGTCGCGGCGGCGGGTGGTCAGCAGGGTCCGACCCGCTCCTCCGGTGGGCCAGAGGCCCGCGAATTCTCGGGGGGCGTCCCACGTCGTCCAGGACGACGAGCCAGCTGGTGGCAGTCGCACGGAGCCAGGCCAGAAACAGGTCGGTCTGGGTCTCGTCGTCCACGCTCGCGGTGGACTTGAGCGCACGCCAGGCGCGGGCGTAGCAGGCCAGGACCGATTGCCTGGTCTGGGCGTTGACCCAGACGAGCACGTCCGCTTCGGCGCGGTGGAGGCGGCGGTGGCCAGTTGGGTCTTGCCGACGCCGCCGGGGCCGGTGAGCACCACCTGGCGGACGTCGTCGGCTCGCAGTTCGGCGTCCACGGCGGCGGCGAGGCGGGCGGCGTGAGGGGTGCGGCGCGACTCGTGGGCGGCGCGCCACAGCTCGGTCGGCTTGGGGACGCCGCCGGTGGCCAGTCCCACCGCGAGCACGCCGTCGAAGTCGCGCGGCACGGACTGGCCCGCGATCCACTCCCCCAACCTCCGGGCGCTGACCGCCACCCGCTTGCCGGACGGCAGCACGACCGCGCTCGCGCGCTTCGCCACCGCCTCGTCGGACACGTCGGACACCCTGGCCCGCAACCGCGCCAGCGCCTGCGCGAACGCCGATTTCGCCGCCATGATCAAGATTCATGGTGCCCGGACCTGGCGAAACGGGCCGGTGGCCGCTCCTGTTGGTCCGGATGGCGCAAAGACCGCTCCCAGGGGTCACTGACCCGTTGACTTTCCAGCGGCGGCTCTGCAACCCTTCGAACCGGTTACGCAAGAAATCGACAAGTACGCGGAACTTTCTGACAAGAGCCCGGAATTGCCCTAACGAGAAGGGCCAGCACGACGATGTCAACGACGACTCGCGCCAGATCACGCCTTGCCGCCTCCCTGATCGCACTGTCCCTCACGGCGTTCACCCTGAGTCCCCCTGCCGCTCAGGCCGCGCCCACAGCCGGGGTGCTCGACCTCGGCGAGCCGACCCGCATCGACCAGGTCCGCCTGTCGCTGCCGGACGACGACGACCGCACGTTCGCCGTCCAGACGAGCCTCGACGGCCAGGGCTACGCCACCCTGGTGCCGTCCGCCCCGCGCGCGGGCGAGGAGCAGACGTTCGACTTCGACCCCACGCTGGTGCGCTACCTGCGCGTCGACGGCACGAAGGTCCAGGACATCGACGTCCGCGAAGCCGTCGGCGCCGCGCTGGCCGCCACCTACACCGCGAGCAGCCACGCGGACGTCTACCAGGCGGCCAACGTCGGCGACGGCAACCAGGCCACCTACTGGGAGAGCGCCAACAACGCGTTCCCGCAGTGGATCCGGGCCGACCTCGGCGCGGCGGTGAAGGTCGACCGGGTCGTGCTCAAGCTGCCGACGTCGGGCTGGGGCGCGCGCACGCAGACGTTCGCCGTGCAGCACAGCACCGACGGCCAGAACTTCGGCGACCTCGTGCCGTCGAACCAGCACGCGTTCAACCCGACCGCCAACAACACGGTGACGATCCAGTTCACCTCGACCACCACGCGGTACGTGCGGCTGCTGATCACCGGCAACACGGCCTGGCCCGCCGGGCAGCTCTCGGAGTTCGAGGTGCACGGCCCGACCGGCGGTGACGCGCAGGCGCCCTCGGCCCCGACCAACCTCGCCTACACCTCGCCGCAGTCCGGGCAGATCCGGCTCACGTGGTCGGCCGCCACCGACAACACCGGCGTCACCGGCTACGACGTCTACGCCAACGGCGCGCTGCGCACGAGCGTCGCGGGCACCGCGCTGACCTACACCGACTCCCAGCCGGACGGCCTCGCGGTCACCTACCACGTGATCGCCAAGGACGCGGCGGGCAACCAGTCGCCGGCCAGCAACTCCGTCACCCGGCCCGGCACGCCCGGCTCCGGCGTGAACCTGGCCAAGGGCAGGCCGATCACGGCTTCCTCGCACACGTTCACGTTCGTCGCCACCAACGCCAACGACGACGACGTGAACACGTACTGGGAAGGCGCGACCTACCCGAACACGCTGACCACGCAGCTCGGCTCGAACGCCGACCTCAGCTCGGTCGTGCTCAAGCTGAACCCGTCGTCGGCGTGGGGCGCCCGCACGCAGAACGTCCAGGTGCTGGGCCGCGAGCAGAGCGCCTCCGGCTTCACCAGCCTGGTCGCCGCGCGCGACTACGCGTTCAACCCGGCCTCGGGCAACACCGTCACCATCCCGGTGGCCGCGCGCGTCGCCGACGTGCAGCTGCGCATCACGTCCAACACCGGCGCGCCCGGCGGGCAGGTGGCCGAGTTCCAGGTGTTCGGCGCGGCCGCCCCGAACCCGGACCTGACCGTCAGCGGGACGTCGTTCACGCCGACCAGCCCGGTGGAGACCAACCCGATCACCCTGTCGGCGACCGTGCGCAACGCGGGCACGGCGACGTCCGGCGCGACCGACGTGACGTTCTTCCTCGGCGACGACGCCGTCGGCACGGCGCAGGTCGGCGCGCTCGCGGCGGGCGCGTCGGCGACCGTCACGGCGAACATCGGCCCGCGCGGCTCCGGCTCCTACCAGTACACCGCGAAGGTCGACGAGACGAAGAAGGTCGTCGAGCAGAACGAGGCCAACAACGCCCGCCTGCACCCGAGCGCCCTGGTCGTCACGCCGGTGCCCAGCTCGGACCTGGTCGGCGCGCTGAGCTGGTCGCCGAACAACCCGGCCAACGGCCAGAACACCACGTTCACCGTCGTGCTGCGCAACGAGGGCTCCATCGCCTCGGCGAGCGGCGCGCACGGCGTCACGCTGACGCTGGTCAACGCCACCACGGGCGCGACCGTGCGGACGTTCACCGGCAGCTTCACCGGCGCCATCCAGCCCGGCCAGTCGGCGGCGCCGATCACGCTCGGCACGTGGCCCGCGGCCAACGGCAAGTACACGCTGAGGACCGAGGTCGCGGTCGACGCCAACGAGATCGCGGCGCGCCAGGGCAACAACGTCAGCACCCAGTCGCTGTTCGTCGGCCGCGGCGCGAACGTGCCGTGGGAGCACGTCGAGGCCGAGGACGCGGTGACCGCGGGCGGCGCGCAGAAGATCGGCCCCAACCGCACCATCGGCGACCTGGCCGGTGAGGCGTCCGGGCGGCGCGCGGTGACGTTGAACAGCACCGGGTCGTCGGTCGAGTTCACCACCAGCGGGTCGACCAACACGCTCGTCACCCGCTTCTCCATCCCCGACTCGGCGGGCGGCGGCGGCATCGGGGCGACGCTGAACGTCTACGTCAACGGGGCGTTCCACAAGGCGATCGACCTGCACTCGCGGCACATCTGGCTCTACGGCAACGAGGCCAGTCCGGGCAACTCGCCGGGCGCGGGCGGTCCGCGGCACATCTACGACGAGGCGAGCGTGATGCTCAACAGCACGTTCCCCGCGGGCACGAAGATCAAGCTGCAGAAGGACTCGGCGAACACCACCAACTACGCCATCGACTTCGTCAACTTCGAGAACGCGGTGGCGCGGGCCAACCCCGACCCGGCCCGGTTCGTCACGCCGACCGGGTTCGGCCACCAGGACGTGCAGAACGCGCTGGACAGGTTCCGGATGGACACCAGCGGCAACCTGCTCGGCGTCTACCTGCCGGCGGGCACGTACACCACGTCGCAGAAGTTCCAGGTGTACGGCAAGCCGGTGCAGGTGGTCGGCGCGGGACCGTGGTTCACGAAGTTCGTCGTGCCGACCACCCAGGAGAACACCGACGCGGGCTTCCGCGCCGAGCAGTCGGTGAACGGCTCGGTGTTCCGCGACTTCGCGTTCTTCGGCAACTACACGTCCCGCATCGACGGCCCCGGCAAGGTGTTCGACTTCGCTAACGTCTCCCGGATCACCATCGACAACATCTGGGCCGAGCACATGGTGTGCCTCTACTGGGGCGCGAACACCGACTTCATGACCATCAAGAACTCGCGCATCCGCAACATGTTCGCCGACGGCATCAACATGACCAACGGCAGCACGGACAACCTCGTGCAGAACATCGAGGCGCGCTCGACCGGTGACGACAGCTTCGCGCTGTTCTCGGCGATCGACGCGGGCGGCGCGGACGAGAAGAACAACGTGTACGAGAACCTGTCGTCGCTCACCACCTGGCGCGCGGCGGGCCTGGCCGTCTACGGCGGCTTCCTCAACACGTTCCGCAACATCTACGTCGCCGACACGCTGACCTACGCGGGCGTCACGATCAGCTCGCTGGACTTCGGCTACCCGATGAACGGCTTCGGACCCGAGCCGACGACGTTCAGCGGGATCACGCTGGTGCGGACCGGCGGTCACTTCTGGGGCGCGCAGACGTTCCCCGGGATCTGGCTGTTCTCGGCGTCCAAGCCGTTCCGCGGCATCCGGATCAACGACGTCGACATCATCGACCCCACGTACGCGGGCATCATGTTCCAGACCAAGTACAACGGGTCGACGCCGGAGAACCCGGTGCAGGACACCGTCCTGACCAACGTCACGATCTCGGGCGCCCGGCTGAGCGGTGACGCGTTCCAGGCCAAGTCCGGCATCGGCGTGTGGGCGAACGAGATGCCCGAGGCCGGTCAGGGCCCGGCGGTCGGCTCGGCGACGTTCAACAACCTGAGGTTCAGCAACAACGTGGAGAACATCCGCAACCGGACCTCGACCTTCACCATCAACGTCAACCCCTGATCCACGCACCCGAGGCGCCGCCCCGTTCCGCGGGGCGGCGCTTCCGCGTCTGCGCCATAGGCTCAAGAGAGCGCTCTCCCTTCCCTATTGACGAGGTCTGGACCACCTGCGAAGCTCTCCCGCGAGAGCGCTCTCACACCTCTCCCCTGCTCAAGGAGCTGTCGTGAGACACATCGCGCAGTGTTGCGCGGCGGTGGCAGCCGTCGCGCTCGCAGTCCTGCCCGCACCGGCCCAGGCCGCGCCGGTCGACGCCCTGCACGTCGCGCTGGCCCGGGACCTCGGCTGGGACCCGGCGCGCGCGGCGGTCAACCAGGCCGCCGAAGCCGCCGCCGTTCCCGTCGAGACCGCCCTGCGGACCAGTCTCGGCGACCGCTTCGGCGGCGCCTGGTACGACGACGGCCTCAAGGTCGGCGTCGTGACCCCTTCGGACGCCGCCGCCGTCCGAGCCGCCGGCGCCACCCCCGTCAAGGTGACGAGGAGCGAGAAGGCGCTGGCCGAGCGCAAGACCGAGCTCGACCGCACGCCGGTCGGCGCGGACGTCCACTCCTGGTACGTCGACCCGTCGTCCAACGCGGTCGTCGTCCAGGCCCGCACGACGGCTGCCGCGCAGGCGTTCGCCGACAAGGCCGGTGTGGACGTCAAGCCCGTCGTCTCCACCGACGCGCCGCGCCCGTTCTACGACATCCGCGGCGGTGACCAGTACGTCATCAACGGGAACACGCTGTGCTCCGTCGGCTTCTCGGTGAACGGCGGTTTCGTCACCGCCGGCCACTGCGGCGGCACGGGCAGCCCGACGCTCGGGTTCAACAACGTCGGCCAGGGCACGTTCGCCGGCTCGTCGTTCCCGGAGAACGACTACGCGTGGGTGCGCACCAACGGCAACTGGACCCCCACGCCCTACGTGAACAACTACTCGGGCGGCAGCGTCGCCGTGGCCGGTTCGCAGGAGGCGGGGATCGGCGCGTCGGTGTGCCGTTCGGGCCGCACCACGGGGTGGCGCTGCGGCACCATCCAGGCGAAGAACGTCACGGTGAACTACTCGGGCCGCCTCGTCCACGGCCTCACGTCCACCACGGCGTGCGCCGAGGGCGGCGACTCGGGCGGCGCGTGGCTGGCAGGCAACCAGGCGCAGGGCGTCACGTCCGGCGGTTCGGGCAACTGCTCGACCGGCGGCACCACCCTGTTCCAGCCGGTGAACGAGATCCTGAGCGTCTACGGCCTCCAGCTGACCACCACCGGCGGCGGGAGTTCGAGCCGGATCATCGGCTGGCAGGACAAGTGCATCGACATCCCCAACTCCAACGCCGTCGAGGGCCAGCGCCTCCAGCTCTGGGACTGCAACGGCACCGCCGCCCAGAACTGGACCTGGCCGGGTGACGGCACCGTCCGCGCCTTCGGCCTGTGCATGGACGTCGCCTGGGGCTCCCGCGACAACGGCGCCGCCATCCAACTGGCCCGCTGCTCCGGCAACCCCGCCCAGCAGTTCGTCCTGAGCGGCGCCGGCGACCTCGTCAACCCGCAGGCGAACAAGTGCGTCGACGTCACCTCCTGGGGCGGCACCGGCACCCCGCTCCAGCAGTGGGAGTGCCTGGGCGGCGCCAACCAAAAGTGGCGCCGAGGCTAACCCCACCACCACCAATCCCCACCACATCGGACCCGCAACGCCCCCGCAGAGGTTCGATTTGACATGGGTTCGGGTGCCTTAGGCTGGTCGAAGCCGGCAGGCCTGGCGGGACGCTCTTCCCCGCCGGGCCTGCCGGCTTTGGCCTGCATAGGGTGCCCGTAAGGGCCCCATGTCAAATCGAACCGGACCTCCCCTGAACGTAGAACTCACCGTCCCTGAACGTTCGACTCGCGCGCCCTGAACGTTCGACTCGCGCGCCCTGAACGTTCGACTCGCGCGCCCTGAACGTTCGACTCGCGCGCCCTGAACGTTCGACTCGCGCGCTGAGCGTTGAACTCACCCGCTCCGAACGTAGGACTCTCGCGCTCCCAACGTAGGACTCTCGCGGTTGGGAGGTAGGACACGCGAAGAGGAGGGGTGGTCCGTACATTTAGGAGAGGAGTGGTGGGAGGAGGGTGGATGTCCGCGCGCAGGCTCGACCGATCCGACGGTCCGCCGTTGTGGCAGCAGCTGCAGGACGACCTGGTCGACCGCCTCCGCGCCGGCGAGTTCGACACCGGCTTCCCCGGTGAGCTGGCGCTCGTGCACGACTACGGCGTCAGCAGGCACACCGTCCGCCAAGCCCTGCACCGCCTCCGCGCCGACGGCCTGGTCGTCGCCGAACGCGGCCGCCAGCCCAGGGTCAGCACGGCCGCCGACGTCGTCCAGCCGCTCGACACCCTGTACAGCCTGTTCGCCTCGGTCGAGGCCGCCGGGCTGGAGCAGCGGTCCGTCGTCCGGGTCCTCGACGTCCGGGCGGACGGCGTCATCGCCGACCAGCTCGACCTGGAGGGCTCCACCCCGCTCGTGCACCTCGAACGGCTGCGGCTGGCCGGTGGCGACCCGTTCGCGATCGACCGCGTCTGGCTGCCCGCCGACCTGGCCGCACCGCTGCTGGCCGCCGACTTCACCCGCACCAGCCTCTACGCCGTGCTGGTCGAGCGCACCGGCACCCGCCTCGACCACAGCCAGGAGACGATCAAGGCCGTCGTGCCGACCCCCGCCGAACGCGCCCTGCTGCACTGCGGGCCGGACGTCGCGTGCCTGTCCATCCACCGGCTCGGCCGCGCCGCCGGGCGCCCGGTGGAGTGGCGGCACACGATGGTCCGGGGCGACCGGTACGCCGTCACCACGGAGTCGAAGACCTCCCGCTGACCCGAAGCCCCCACCCACGAGCCCCCGGGACCTGCGAACTCGAACACCTCACATTGCCCTCCCCGCACACCTCCGCCTAATGTACGGACAAATGACGGAGGCGGGCATGGACGTCGAAACCATCAGCACAGAGGCCCTTGGCGACCGCGGCTACCTGGTGCACGACGGCGAGGCGGCCCTGGTCGTCGACCCGCAGCGCGACTTCGACCGGGTCGAGGACCTGGCCGCCCGGCTGGGCGTCCGGATCACGCACGTCGCCGAGACCCACGTGCACAACGACTACCTCACCGGCGGCCTGGCGCTGGCCCGCCGGCACGACGCCGCCTACCTGGTCGCCGCCGCCGAGGACGTGGCGTTCGAGCGCCACCCCGTCCACCCCGGCGACGAGTTCGCGGTCGGCGCGATGACCGTGACCGCCGTCGCCACCCCCGGCCACACCGAGCACCACCTGGCCTACGTGGTCGAGCACGGCGGGCGGCGGGCCGTGTTCTCCGGCGGCAACCTGCTGTTCGGCTCGGTCGGCCGGACCGACCTGGTCGCGCCGGACAGGACCACCGACCTGACCCGCGCCCAGTACCGCTCGGCCCGCGCGCTGGCCGACCACGCCGGTGACGACGCCACCCTCCACCCGACCCACGGGTTCGGCAGCTTCTGCTCCTCCGGCCCGGCCGTCGTCACCGACGGCTCCACCATCGCCGAGCAGCGGCGGTCCAACCACGTGCTGACCGACGACGACGAGCAGCACTTCGTCCGGACCCTGATCGCCAACCTCACCGCGCACCCGTCGTACTACTCGCACATGGCCCCGCTCAACCGCCTGGGACCGGGCGCGCCGGACCTGTCCCTGCCCGAACCGCTGCGCGCCGACGAGCTGAGGGCCAGGGTGGACGCGGGCCAGTGGGTGGTCGACCTGCGCGACCGGGTCGCGTTCGCCGCGGGTCACCTGACCGGCACGGTGAGCATCGAGTACGGCCGCAACTTCAGCACCTACCTGGGCTGGACGCTGCCGTGGGGCGAACCGGTCACGCTGGTCGGCTCCGAGCGGGACGTCCGCGCCGCGATCCGCGACCTGTCCCGCATCGGCGTGGACCGCCCGGGCGCGGCCGTCGGCGACGACCCCCGCGACCTCGCCCCCGGCCACCCGACGACCGGCTACCGCCGCGCCACCTGGTCGGACCTGGCCGGGACCGACCACCCGGTCGTGCTCGACGTCCGCCGCACCGACGAACACCTCGCGGGCCACGTCACCGGCTCCGCCAACATCCCCCTGCACGACCTCCTCGCCCGCCTGGACGAGGTCCCGCCGGGCGAGGTGTGGGTGCACTGCGCCTCCGGCTACCGGGCCGGGATCGCCGCGAGCATCCTGCACCGGTCGGGCCGGGACGTCGTGCACCTCGACGACGAGTGGGCCGACGCCGCCGAGTCCGGCGTGCCGATCACGGCGCCGTGACACCGGTCGTCCTCGCCCTGGTCGCCGGGGCCGTCGTGGGCCTGTCCACGGGCGCGCTCGGCGGCGGTGGTGGCGTGCTCGCCGTGCCCGCCCTGATCTACCTGATGGGTTTCACCCCGGACCGGGCCACCACCGCGAGCCTCCTGGTCCTCGTGCTGACCTCCGTCGCCGCCCTCACCGCGCACGCCCGGTCCGGCACGGTCCGCTGGCGGCTGGGCGCGCTGTTCGCGGTCGCGGGCATGGCGCCGGCAGCCGCAGCGGGAGCCCTGACCCGTCACGTCCCCGCCGCCGCGCTGACCGGCGCGTTCAGCCTGGTGGCCGCCATGGCCGCGGTGTCGATGCTGCGCCGCTCCCCCACCACGACCACCGACCACCCGCGCCCGGTCCGGGCCGTCGGGCTCGGCGCCGGGGTGGGCACGGTGACCGGCTTCCTCGGCGTCGGCGGCGGCTTCCTCACCGTCCCCGCCCTGGTCGGCGTGCTCTCGGTGCCCATGAGGACCGCCGTGGGCACCAGCCTGCTGGTGATCTCGGTCAACGCGGGCGCGGCCCTCGCCGCCCGCCTCGGCGACGTGGCCCTGCTGGACTGGGCGCTGATCGGCCCGTTCGCCGCGACCGCGCTGCTCGGCACGTGGGACGGCAAGCGCCTGGCGGGCAAGGTCAGCACGACGACGCTGCGACGCGTGTTCGCGGTGGTGCTGCTGGGCATCGCCCTCTTCATGGGCGTGGACGCCGCCATCCAGGCGCTGACGCGCTGAGGGCACGGGGACGGCCCCCGGCGGGGAGAGTCGCCGGGGGCCGTCGAACGAGCGGGGAGGTCAGCCGACCTTGCCCACGCCCGCACCGCTCTGCACAGAGGACTTCACGGTGGAGCACGCGTCGAGCACGTAGCTGTACGGGATCGACTTGACGCTGCCGCCCTGCTGACCCGAGCCGGAGTTCACGTGGCAGTTGTTCCGGGCGACCAGGGTGCCGGGGTCGGAGCTGCCCTCACCCAGGTGGAACGGGTCGCCGGTGTTCTCGAAGGTGTTGCCCTCCACCAGCACGCCGGCCTCCTCCGTGGAAGCCACGCCGTACGACGTCACGCCGCCGTAGTAGTTGTTGTAGACGTGCACGGGGTTGCCGAAGCGGACCCGCGGGTGGCGCTGGTTGGTGCCGTCGAACCAGTTGTGGTGGTAGCTGACGCGCAGCTTGCCGCGGTCCTGGCTGCCGTTGTCGTCGCTGTGGCCCAGCAGCATCGTCTTGTCGTGGCTGCTGACCTTGTTCCAGGACACGGTGACGCAGTCCGACGCGCGCTTGATGTCGATCGCGCCGTCGTACCCGTTGCGCAGGGTGTTGTGGTCGATCCACACCCTGGTGGAGGTCTCGACCTGGATGCCGTCGTCGGCCCAGTCCCGGAAGTTCAGGTTGCGGACGATGACGTTCGACACCTTGGAGATGTTCAGGCCGTGCCCGGCGATGGTGGCGCCCGAGCCGACACCGATGATCGTCTTGTTCGAGGCGATCTTGGTCATGCTGGACAGCGTGATGGTGCCCGAGACCCGGATGGTCTGCGTCGTGGTCGACTTGGCGGCGTTGGTGAACGCCGTCGCGTCGCTGACGGTCACCGTGCCACCACCGGCACCACCGGTGGTGCCACCGCACTGCGTGCCCCAACCCTCGAGGTTGAAGTGCGCGGCGCTGGCGGAGGGCGCCATGCCGACGGACACGGCCAGGGCCGTGGCCGCGACGAGGGCGCGGTAGATCTTGCGTGACATGCGGTTTCCTCCATACGACTGTGGATGAAAAGGGAACCGGCGGCGGTCGAACGTGGCGGCGTGGACTGGCGGCGTGAACCACCAGCGGCGTGAACTGGCGGCGGCGGACCTGGCGGCGGCGGACTTGGCGGCGGCGGACCTGGGCAGCTTGGCGGCGGCCTCGCGGCTACACCGGGATCACCACCTCTCGACGGTGTGCCGGCGGACGTGCTCGAGGTCGAACTCGTCACCGAGACCCGGAGAGGAGGTCATGGTGACGTGCCCGTCGGCGTCGAGCGGGTCGGCGAGCGCGAGCCGGTGCGGCGGCACGCGGTCGAAGTCGTGCAGCGGGTGCAGCAGGCCGCGCTCGTACCAGCGGCCGTTGTCGGTGCCGCCGAGCACGGCCAGGCTGGCGGAGCCGTCGCCGTGGATCTCGCAGTCCACGTTGAACGCCTCGGCCAGGTGCAGCGCCTTGACCGTCGGCGAGATGCCGCCGACGTCGGTCGGCCCGGCGCGCAGGATGTCGCACGCGCCCGAGGTGATCCACTCGGCCCGGCTCAGGTGCTTGCCCCAGGCCACCTCCGGCCCGATCACCGGGATGGACAGCTGCTCGGCCAGCCACCGGTAGGAGCTGATCGACGCCTCCTCCATCGGCTCCTCGAACCAGTAGAAGTCCAGCGCCTCCAGCGCCCGCCCCAGCTCCAGCGCCTCGGTGCGGGAGTACCAGTGGTTGGCGTCGAGCATCAGCGCCACCTCCGGGCCGACGGCCTCGCGGACCGCCTCGCACGCCGCGATGTCGGCCCGCACGCTGGGCGCGCCCGGCACCGGCGGCATCCAGGTGTGCAGCTTGATCGCCCGGTAACCCGTCTCGACCAGCTGCTTGGCGAACGACGCGTAGTCGCCGGGCGTGCTCAGCCCGCCGGGCGCCTCGTCACCGCACATCGTGCTGGCGTAGGCCGGGATGCGCTCCCGCGCGCCGCCGAGCAGCTTCCACACCGGCAGCTCGGCCCGCTTGCCCACCAGGTCCCACAGCGCGGTGTCGACGTAGCCGAGCGCCCGGTCGGTGAACCGGCCGTGCGAGCCGCGCTGCTTGCGGGCCATCTTCCGCCACAGCCGCTCCCGGTCCCACGGGTCCGCACCCATCAGGACCGGTCGCACGATCGAGTCGAGCACGGCGGGGCGCAGCTGGTCCGGGTGCACCTGCACGCGGCCCACGACACCGTCGGAGTCGGTGATCTCCAGCAGCGCCTCGCGGATCTCGTGCTCGGCGCTCGGGTGCCGGTGCCCGTGCGGGTCCACCGCGGTCCACGCGGTGGTCGTGAACACCGACACCTCGACGCGCTCGATCATTTGCGGTCCTCCCACTCCTTCTGCGCCTCGGTGAGCTTCTTCGCCACGTCGTCCAGGAACTGCTGGGCGGAGAGCTCGCCGAGCAGCACCTTCTGGTACTGGGGCTCGCTGTCGGTCTTGGTGATGGACGAGTACTGCGGCAGGTAGACCGGCGCGGGCACGAGCACCGTGGCCGGGTCCTCCAGGACGCCGAGCGCCATCTTCACGTGCGCGGCCGAGTCGATCCACGCCGCGCTGCGCACGTCGGTGTTGGCCGGGATCTGGCCGACCTTCTCGTTCCAGTAGCTGTTGGACTCGGCCGAGGTCAGGAACTCGGCGAACTTCCACGCCGCGTCCTGGTTCTCGCTGTTCCTGAACACCGCGAAGCCGTCGGTCGGGTTGGGCACGACGGTCCGCTTGCCGCTCGGGCCGACCGGCAGCGGCATCGCGGCGACCTTGTCGCCGAGCGCCTTGGTCACGTCGCTGTAGGAGCCGAGGTTGTGGTGCATCATCGCGACCGAGCCGCCGGTGAACTGGGCGATCATCTGGGTGAAGCTGTTGTTGACGTCGGCCTCGGGGGTGGCCTTCTTGTACAGGTCGGCGATCTTGTCGACCAGCTCGGCGTTGGCCGGGTCGCCCAGCGTGCTCTGGCCGTCCTTGAAGAAGTTGTCGACGCCGGAGTAGGCGTACGCCTCGGTGATCAGCTGGAACACCGAGCCCGCGCCGCCGCGGATGGTGTAGCCGTACTTGTTCGCGCCCGCGTCGGTGAGCTTCGTGGCGGTGCTGATGAACTCGTCCCAGGTCTTCGGCGCCTCCAGGCCGGCGTCCTGGAACCAGTCGGTGCGGTACCAGACGATGTCCATGTTGGCCGACGACGGGACGATGTAGAGCTTGCCGTCCGGCGCGGTCTGGCGGACGGTCTCCACCAGCGAGGGCAGCAGCTTGTCCTTCAGCGGACCGCCGTTGATGCGGTCGTCGAGGGGCGCCAGCGCCTCCTGGCCGACCAGGTGCGCGAGGTACGAGGTGGTCACGCCGCCGACGTCGGGCGTCTCGCCGCCCGCGATGGCGGTGTCGTACTTCTGCTGCACCGACGCGCTGGGGATGCCGACGTACTCGACCTTGATCTTCGGGTTCGCGGCCTCGAAGCGGGTGATCAGCTCCTTGTAGATCGGCTCGCGGGCGGGACCGCCGTTGTTGTCCCAGAACGTGATGGTGACCTCACCGTCGCTGCCCGCACCTCCCTCGGACGAGCAGGCGGACAGCGCCAGCGCGGCGGCGGCCACGGCGACCAGCAGTTTTCTCATGATGCTCCCTATCCCTTCACAGCCCCGGCGCTGAGCCCCTGCACCAGGAACCGCTGCACGACGGCGAAAACCAGGACAACCGGCACGGCCGCGACCACGCCACCGGCGGCGAGTGCTCCGAAGTCGGTGTTGAACTCACCCAGCGTGTAGCTCAGGCCGACCGGCAGGGTGAACTTGTCCTGCCGCGTCGCGAACATGAGCGCGAACAGGAACTGGTTCCACGCGCCGATGAACGCGAACGACCCGACCGCCACCAGCGCGGGCTTGAGCTGCGGCAGCACGACCGCGAAGAACGCCCGGGTGCGCGAGCAGCCGTCCACCATGGCGGCTTCTTCCAGCTCCACGGAGATGTTGCGGATGAAGCCCGCCATCAGGATCAGCGACAGCGGCAGCTGGAACGCCACCTCGGCGATGATCAGGCCGGTGATCGAGTTGAGCAGGCCCAACCCCTTGAAGATCACGAACAGCGGGATCAGCATCATCGCGCCGGGGATGAACTGGCTGCACAGCATCGCCAGCAGGAACACCCGCTGGCCGCGGAACTTGAACCGCGCCAGCGCGTAGCCGCCCATCACCGACAGGATGGTCACGAATACCAGCACGCCGAGGCCCATGACGACGCTGTTGTAGAAGAAGATGCCGAACCCGATGTCGTTCCACACCGTGTCGAAGTGCTCCAGCGAGATCGGCCACGGCACGAGCTGCGTCGAGCCGGCCGGCCGGACCGCGAACACCAGCATCCAGTAGAACGGGATGAGCGTGAACAGCAGGTAGAGCACCAGCGGAACGCGGATCATCCAGGGCTTGCCCGGCTCCTCGGCCACCGCGCGCCGGCGGCGCTTCGTCGGCTGCCGGGGCGGCGGCGCGGCGTCCACCGGGGGTCGGGTCAACGTCTCGGTCATGCGCGACTCCCGAACTTCGACAGCCGCAGGTAGGCGATCGAGAAGAACAACAGGATCAGGAACCCGGCGACGGTGAGCGCCGAGCCGTACCCGAAGTTGTGCGAGTCGACGGCCTGCCTGGCGACGTACAGCGGCAGCGTGGTGGTCTGGTTGGCGGGACCGCCGCCGGTGAGGGTGTAGATGAGGTCGACGTTGTTGAACTCCCACACCGCGCGCAGCAGCGTCGACAGGATGATCGCGTCTTTCAGGTGCGGCAGGGTGACGCTGGTGAAGCGCCGCCACCGGCTCGCGCCGTCCACCGACGCCGCCTCGTAGAGGTCCTTGGGGATGCTCTGGAGGTCGGCGAGCAGCAGGATGGCGAAGAACGGCACACCGCGCCACAGCTCGGTCACCACGAGGGCGTCGAACACCGTGTCGGGGTTGCCGAGCACCGAGGTGCCCGGCGAGCCGACGCCCCACTCGGAGAGCACCTGGAAGACGCCGGTCGACGGGTTGAGCAGCAGGATCCAGATGCCCGTGGTGAGCACGCCGGACACCGCCCACGGCGAGAACACCAGCGCCCGCGCCACGCCGCGGCCGATGAACGTCTCGTTCACGATCAGCGCCAGGACGAGGCCGAGCAGCAGCTGCAGGGAGACCTCGACGAACACCCACTTGGCGCTGAACGCCAGGCTCTGCCAGAACAGCGGGTCGTCGAACAGCATCTGCTTGAAGTTGTCCAGCCCCGCGAAGCCGTTCTTCCACGGCTGCGTGACGTTGTACCGCTGGAGGCTGTAGTAGACGACGCTCCCGATCGGGTAGACCAGGAAGACCGCCATCAGCACCAGCGTCGGAGCGATCAGGGCGTAGGGCGCCCAGGTGCGGGTCCTCATGCGGGGTTCCAGTCGCCGAGGTAGGCGCGCAGGGTGTGCTGCGCGGCCTGGTCGGCCGTGAGCTGCGGCCGGTCGGCGGTGGAGCCGGTGCCCGCGGGGTGGGCGCCCGGGCCGGAGTTGCGGAACTCGGCGAACCGCGCGTCGCGCCAGGAGAAGCCGGACATGTCGGTCCACGGCGCGGCCTTGACCGCGGCGGGCAGCTTCGTGTCGCGGACGACGACCGAGCCGATGGCGTCCGGGTCACCGCCGGGGTGCCACGGGCGACCCAGGAAGTAGGTGCCCGCGGGCGCGTCGCTGAGCACCTTCGAGTTCATGATCAGGAAGCCGTGCGGGTTGTCCCGCCGGGTGCTGGCGGCCGTGATGTACCCGCCGGGGTCGCCACCCCGGTCCAGCGCCCGGATGGTGACCTGGTCGAACACCGCCGTGGCGCGGCCGAAGATGAAGTCGACGTCGCCGACGATCTCGCTGCCCCGGTAGTACTGGCGGGCCTTCACGCCGACCGCCCGCGTGTCGGCGTACAGCGTGTCCTGGTGGCCGAGGAAGCGGACGCGGTCGTAGTACTGCCGGTCGCCGGTCGCCTTGACCGCCACCGCCTGGGTGCCGGTGATCTCGGGGTGGGCGGCCCGGTCGAACGAGTTGCTGAACGTCAGGTCGCGGGCGGTGAACCCGTCGGCCTCGATCGTCGCGGTGGCCGAGCCGGTGGTGCCGTGGGTCGTGCCGTCGGGCTTCTTGGTGCCGTTGGCGTTGTCGTAGTCGATCACGACGTCGCGCGCGGCGCCGGTGGAGCCCTTGAGGGTCAGGTCCCGCTTGGTCGCGGGCACCCGGATGACCTCACGGTACACGCCCTTGCCGATGGTGACGGCCGTGCCGGCCGGCGCGGCGTCGATCGCGGCCTGCACCGTGTCGAAGTCGGTGCCCTTGGCCACGTGGTAGCGCTCGCGCCCCAAGGCGCCGGCCTTGAGGTTCTTCACCCTGGAGGCCGGTTCGAGGCCGCGGGTGTGCTCGGGGGTCCAGCCGGCGTCGCCGGAGAGCCGCGCGGTCGGGTTGGCCGCGTTGAACGCGTCCAGCACGTCGACCGGTCGGCCGTCGACCAGCGTGCCGACCTCGGTGATGGCCGTGCCGCCCCAGTTGTAGATGAGGTCTTCGACCGAGCCGCCGCCGGCGAGCTTGACGTAGTTGTTCTCCACGTACAGCGCGGACTTCACGCCGACGCCCCAAGCGTAGACGAACGACGGTCCGGGCTCGAACAGGTTGTTGTAGACGTGCACCTGGCCGAAGCGGACCCGCGGCAGGCGCTCCTCGACGTTGCGGAACACGTTGTGGTGCACCGAGACGCGCAGCTTGCCGGGGTCGGTGGTCGAGGTGTTGGACGAGCCGATGAGCATCGTCTTGCCGTGGTCCTCGAACAGGTTGTGCGACGCCGTGACCAGGTCGGTGCCGCTGGTCATGTCCAGCGAGCCGTCGTGCTGCTGGAAGGGGCGGCCGAAGTAGGACGGCGCCGCGCTGTCCGGGTGCGGGTGGTCGGTGAAGGTGTTGTGGTCCACCCACACGTTCGTCGCGCGCTGCAACGACACCGCGTCGTAGTCCGAGTTCCAGTTGCCCTCGGCGCCGTCGGTCGGGCCCCACTGCGGGAAGCAGTCGCGGGTGTCGCGGAAGGTCAGGTTGCGGATGATCACGTTCTGCGCGCCGTGCACCCGGACGTTCGCGCCGGTGATGCCCGCGCCGCGGCCGTCGCCGACGATCGTGGTGTCCGAGCCGACGTTCAGCGCGATGGCCTCGGCCTGCCGGCGGGCCGAGGCGGCGCGGGCGTCCTCCAGCGGGCCGCTCGGCTCGGTGTCGCGCCCCCAAACGGCGGGGTCGTATGCGGCCAGATAGCCCGCGAGCGTGTAGCCGTCCGTGGCATATGTTGCGCAGTCAGCCCTGACGTCGATGACACCGCGCACCTTGATGATGCGCGGTGCGGGCGCCGCGAGGGCGGCCCGCAGCTCGGCGACCGTGCGCACGACGTGCTCGGTCGTCGCAGCCGAACCACCGGTGGTGCCGGCACCGCTCGAACCCCAGCCGTCACCGGATTGGAGAACCTGTTTGCCCAGGTCATGACTTGCGTGCGCGGGTGCCGCCGCGATCACGCCCAGGGCGCAGGAGAGCACGAGCGCAGTACTGAGTATCCGCATGACGAGGGGCCTTCCCCGGCGAATTTGTTCATAAATGTGAACACGTTCCAGAAGTGCGAACAGAGTATTGCGAAAGTGTCCGCCACACGTCAACGACGTAACTTCATTCGACGCGCGTTCGACGCCGTGGATCGACTTTCCGTCGAATTCGACTCGAATTCGACGGTCCACAGTGGTCACATATGTGAAACCGCCCCCGACCCGGGTGGGTCGAGGGCGGTTCGAGGGCTCCCGCTCAGACGACGGCGGGGGTGAAGGCGGCGATCCGCGAGGACAACGCGCGGGCGTGCGGGTTGTCCCGGTAGCGGTCGGCCAGCAGGCGCAGGGGGCGCAACCGGTCCGTGACGCGCACCGACCGCACAGCACCGGCCACCGCCAGTGCCTGCCCGCCGACTTCGGCCGCCTGGTCGAAGTCGTGCTCCAGCAAGTGGTTGGCGGACAACGCCACCAGGCTGAACGCGCGGCTGCGGGTCATCCCCGCCGGGTAGGCGACCACGGCCGCGCCGAGCGAGTCGATCGCGGTCGAGGTGTGCGCGGCGTCCACCGTCCGGGCCAGCTCGGTCAACACCACCCCGGTCAGCCCGCACAGGTCCGGCTCGTCGAAGAAGCGCGCCCAACCGGGCGCGGGGCCGGACGGCGCCCGGTCGAACGCGTCGTGCGCCAGGTTCAGCAGCCGCACCGCCTCGCGCCGGTCGCCCAAGCCCGCGTGCGCCCACGCCTGGTTGGCGTGCAGCATCGCGACCGCCCGCCGCGAGCCGGACCGGCGGGCCGCCGCCAGGCCGCGGGTGAACCGCTCCAACGCCTCGCGCCACCGGCAGCGGTGCAGCCGCAGCCGGCCGACGCGGTAGTGGACGTTGGCCTCCAGGTCGCGGTGCCCGGCCTCGACCGCCAGCGCCAGCGCCCGGTCCCAGTGCCGCGAGGCCGCCTCCGCCCACCCGGTGTCGAAGCACGTCCACCCGGCCAGGTTGTGCGCGTCGGCCAGCGCGACCAGCAGCCGGCCGCGGACCGCCTCGGCGACCTCGGCCTCCGGGAACCGGTCGTGCCGGACCGCGCAGGCGACGGCCGCGTCCCGCGACGCGCCGCCGCCCTCCCGGTAGTCCAGGCCGCGCAGGCGTTCGGTCTCGGCCTCCAGGCGCGCCACGTCGTCCACGCCGATGTGCGTCGGGATGTGCTGGGGTTCTGCCATCGCCGCACCTCGCAATTCCACTAGAGCGGTGGAAGGGATCCCACAGGGCATGTGCGTCCGAACACCCATAGTGACACCGCGATCACTCCCGTGGGCCGCCTCTTGCGCGGGCCGCAGAAGTTGGTCTCGAACTCGCGCCGGACGTCCTCCAGCGGCGAGTCCGGGGACGACGCCCGCACCGGTCCGCCGGCGTTGTCGATCACGATCGTGACGTCGTCGGCCAGCGCGCCTACCCGGCGCGGGCCGCCCGCCACTCGGCCACGACGTGCTCCACGTCGAACGGCATCAGGTTGAGCGGCGGGCCGGACATCGGCTTGCGGATCGCGTCCTCGATCCTGGCGTTGACGTCGGCCAGGAGCGAGCGCACCTCGGCCTCGGTGCGGGCGCGACCGGCGGCCTCGCGCGCGGCGGCGACCTCCTTGCGGAACAGGAGGGACGGCGGGAGGGCGGTGCCCTCTTCCCGGCGCAGCTTCTCCTTGACCCACCACAGCTCGTCGTGCGGGCCCTGGAGGCCGCCCAGCGGCTTGCCCGCGCCCGGCAGGTCGTCGAACTCGCCCCGGTCCTGGGCCTCCCGGATCTGCCGCTCGATCCAGGTCTCGAAGCCCACACCGGCCGGTTTCCGCTCGGTCACACCCCCGAGGCTACCCAAGCGCCAACCGGGCCGCCTTGTCCATCAGGTACCGCTGCTCGGGGGTGCTCGTCGTGCGCCCGGCCGCCGCCCGGTAGTGCGCCACGGCCCGCGGCACGTCGCCCGCCATCTCGTGCAGGTGGGCTCGCACCGCGTCCAGCCGGTGGTGACCGGGCAGGCGCTCGTCCAGGGCGTCGATCAGCGCCAGGCCGGCGGCCGGGCCGTCCACCATGGCCACCGCGACCGCCCGGTTGAGCGACACCACCGGGTTGCCGGTCAGCTCCTCCAGCAGCCCGTACATGCGCAGGATCTGCGGCCAGTCGGTGTCCTCGGCGCGCCGCGCGTCGTCGTGGATGGCCGCGATCGACGCCTGCACCTGGTACTCGCCGATGGCGCCGCGCTCCACCGCCGCCAGGACCAGGTCGACGCCCTCGACGATCAGCTCCTGGTCCCACGCCGACCGGTCCTGCTCGGCCAGCGGGACCAGTGCCCCGTTCGGGCCGGTGCGGGCCGGCCTGCGGGCGTCGGTGAGCAGCATCAGCGCCAGCAGGCCCGCCACCTCGGGGTCGGACGGCAGCCGGGCGCGCACGGCCCTGGTCAGCCGGATCGCCTCGCCGGACAGCTCGGTGCGGTGCAGCGAGCCGCCGACGCTGCTGGTGTAGCCCTCGTTGAAGATCAGGTACAGCACGCGCAGCACGGACTTCAGCCGAGCCGCGAACTCGTCCGGGCCGGGCATGGCGAAGTCCGCGCCACGCAGCTTGAGCTTCGCCCGGTTGATCCGCTGCGCCATGGTCGCCTCGGGCACCAGGAACGCGTTCGCGATCTCCGCCGTGCTCAGGCCGCCCACCGCGCGCAGGGTCAGCGCGATCGCCGACGCGGGCGTCAGCTCGGGGTGGCAGCACAGGAACAGCACGACGAGGGTGTCGTCCCGGTCCACCGCGTCACCGGGCGGCGGCTCGCGGGACACCCCCTCCTCGCGGCGGCGGCGGGCGGCCTCGCTGCGGATCAGGTCGGTCATCCGCCGGGTGGCCACCCGCACCAGCCAGCCGCGCGGGTTGTCCGGCAGCCCGTCGACGGGCCAGTGCCGGGCCGCCGCCAGCAACGCCTCCTGGACCGCGTCCTCGGCCTGCGCGAAGTCGCCGAACCGGCGGGCGACCGCGCCGAGGACCTGCGGCGCGCACTCGCGCAGCAGGTCCTCGACGGCCCGGTTCACAGGTCGGACGCGGCGGGCGCCGACATCAGCTCCCGCACCTCGATCGGCTGCCCGATCGGCACGCCGTTCGGGCCGGGCGCGGCGGACGCCTGCGCCGCGATCTCCAGCGCGCGCTCCAGCGTCGTGTCGACCAGCCAGTAACCGGCCAGCAGCTCCTTGGACTCCGGGAACGGGCCGTCGGTGATGACCGGCGAGCCGACGCCGGTGTGCGTCACGGTCTTGGCCAGCTCGGGGCCCGCCAGGCCCTGCGCGTCGACCAGCTCGCCGTTGTCGGCCAGCTCCTTGCCCAGGTCCTGCTGGAACCGGATGTGCGCGGCGATGTCCTCGTGCGGCCACTGGTCCATCGGGACGTCGCAGTTGGCGGTCGGGCCGTAGTTCATGAGGAGCAGGAACTTAGCCATGTGGGACTCCTAGGGGTCTTCGTTCGCGCCCATCTTGGCGCTTTCACCCCATCGACGGAGCCGGTGCGGCCTCCTCTACACGTTGACATGTGACTTGGGTCACGCGGATAGCTCGCGGTTGTGCCCCGGGTCGGGCACAACCGCGAGCCGCTGTCACGTCAGCGAGCAGAGCGGCCTGGGCGGGACCCAGCTGCTCGCGTCACCCGAGCCGTTGAACCCGACCTTGATCGTGGCCGCGGGCTGGATGACGCCGTTCCAGGACGTGTTGACGACCGTCACGGTGGAACCGCTCTGGCTGAACGTGCCGTTCCAGCCCTGCGCCACCGCCATGCCGGCCCGGAGGTCGAACTGGACGCGCCAGCCCCGGGTCGCGGTCGCCCTGCCGTTGCGGATCTCGACCTCGGCCGAGAAGCCGCCCGGCCACTGGTTCGTGATCCGGACCAGGACGCCGCACTCGGTCGGCGGGGTGGACGTTGTCGTTGTCGTTGTCGTTGTCGTTGTAGTAGTTGTGGTGGTGGACGTGGGGGTGGTGCCGTTCAACGCCGCCGTCACGGCCGGGAGCCACTTGTTCGCGATCTTGCGGTCGCCGGCCGCGTTCGGGTGCACGCCGTCGTAGGTGTCGGTGGCGGTGTCGAACCCGGTCCACTGGTCCACCACGGTGATCGGCGACTGCGCGGTGGACTTGCCCGCCGCCCAGCCCGGGATGGCCGCGTTCAGGTCGACCACCCGCTGGGGGCACTCCGCGCATGCGCTCGCCGCCATCGGGATGATCCTGGCGACCAGCACCTTCATGCTCGCGTTGTTCGCCCGCATCTGGTCGACCAGCTTGCCGTAGGCGGCCAGGATGGTCGCGGGCGACCGGTTGCTCCACACGTCGTTGGTCCCGAAGTGCATGAGCACCACGTTCGGGTTGGTGGCGCCGAGCCACCCGACGAGCTGGTTCTGGTCGGCCACGGTGGTGACGAGCGCACCGCCGTGGCCCTCGTTCTCGCCGTCGTAGGCGAACCCGCAGCCGTCACCGGCCCGGGTGCCCACGAAGTCGATGTCGGTGCGCCCGGCGGCCCGCAGGTCGCGGTCCAGCAGGGCGCGCCAGCAGCCGGGCGATCCGGTGATCGAGTCGCCGAGCGCCATGATCCGGGTCGGCGCGGCGGCCTCGACCGCCTGACCCGGTGCGGCCACCAGCAGACCGACCAGCGTCGCCAGTGCCCCTAAGAGTGCCGTGATCGCGGTCTTCCTCGACATCGGGTGCCCCTAGGCCGCGGTGCAGGAGGCGCCGTTGAGGGTGAACGCCGTGGGCGTCGAGTTGGAGCCGTTCCACGAGCCGATGAAGCCGAAGCTGACCGAGCCGTTCACCGGGATGCTGCCGGTGTAGGACACGTTGGTCGCGCTCAGCGTCGAGCCGGACTGGGTGGTGGTGGCGCCCCACGACTGGGAGACGGTCTGGCCGTTGGCCCAGGTCCAGCGCAGCGTCCAGCCGTTCACCGCGGCCGTGCCGGTGTTCGCGATCTTGACGTCGCCCTGGAAGCCGCCCTGCCACTGGCCGGTGACCTTGTACGTCACCGCGCAGGCGCCCGTGCCGCCGTTGCCGGCCGGGGTGGTCACGTTGACCGTGTTGGAGCGGGCCGAGCGGTTGCCCGCGGCGTCCCGCGCGTAGACGGCGAACGTGTAGGCGGTGCTCGCGGTCAGGCCGGTGATCGTGGTGCTGTTCGTGGCGGAGCTGCCCGCCGGGGTCTCCGCGGTGCCGCTGACGCGGACCACGTCGTAGCCGCTGACGCCGACGTTGTCGGTGGCGGCGGCCCAGGACAGGGTGGCGCTGCTGGACGTGACGCCGGACGCGGACGGGGTGCCCGGCGTGGACGGCGGGGTGGTGTCCGGGCCGGTGCCGCTGTCGTAGACGCTGGCCTGGCGGGAGGTCGCCTTGATGCCGTTCGCGCCGTTGATCGCGCGCTGGCCCCACGGGGTGAGCTGGGCGGCGTTGAAGCCGGTGACCATGTCCAGGTACTCGACGCCGCCGCCGTTGCCCGACCACGACCACGCCAGGTAGCCCAGCTTCAGCGACTGGGTGGTGGCGAAGATCGTGTCCTCGTCGGGGTTGCCGTCGGAGTGGTCGTTGCCGAACTCGCCGACGACGATCGGCAGCTTGGCCGTGACGAACGCGTTCAGGTAGCTGTTGATCTCCGCCGCCGTGTCGAACACGCCGTACATGTGGATGGAGAAGACGGTGTTCTTCTGCGGGTCGGCGGCGAACACCGAGGACGCGTTGTCACGCATGGTGAAGGCCCAGTCCTGGCCCCAGTTCGGGGCGTCCACCATGATCGTGTGCTGGAAGCCCGCCGAGCGCAGCGAGGTGATGGCGTCCTTGGTGGCCTGGGTCCAGCCGGTGTAGCCGGTGTTGCCCCACGGCTCGTTGCCGATGTTCAGGATGACGTACTTCTCCTGGCCGGTCATGGCGCTCTGGACGCTCTTCCAGTACTCCACGGCGCGGGCGAGGGAGACAGCGCCGCTCTGCTCCTGGTAGCCGGTGGTGTCGTGCACCTCCAGCACGCAGATCAGCTTGTTGGCCTTGCACTGGCTGATCACGTTGCTCACGTCGGCGGTGTCGTTCTTCGTCCACCGGTCGCCGGAGCTGAGCACCACCCGGACCGTGTTCGCGCCCGTGGCCTTGATGTCCTTGAGGGCCTGCGTGGTGCGGTCCAGGTACCAGGTGTGCGCGTGGTTGACGCCACGCATCACGAAGTCGTTGCCGTTGGCGTCCAGCAGACGCCCGTTGCTCACGGTGAAGCCGGTGGCCGCTTGGGCCGGCATCGCCGTCAGCAGGGATAGGACCAAGGCGGCGATGGCGGCGCCGACCAAGGCGAATCGCTTGCGCATGGATGTACCTCGCGTAGGTGTCGACGTTGACGTAGCGAGCGCAGGGCAGCGCACCTGCCTTCGGCAGGCCTCCACACCAAAGCAATTAACCGCTTAAGTGTCAACGGTGTCATCTTGGGCGGAAACGGCGCCCCACAGGCGTGGCGGCACACCTCGGAGACGCGCCTGGGACCGCTCCCAGCCGCGCCGCCCGCACAGTCTCCTACGCCACCGCTCCCCCGCCAACCCCCCACCCCGCGCGAGTCCTACTCCCACGCCCCGAGAGTCCTACGTTCAGGACCGGTGAATTCAACGCTCAGAACGTGCGACCTGGGGTTTTGCGGCAACACGGCGTGCGCGCCTGAACGTGGGACACGGGGGTCGCGAACGTAGGACACGCGCGTGCTGAACGTAGGACACTCGGGAGCTGAGTGTTGGACTCTCGAGAGCTGGGGGTTGGACTCTCGGGGTTAAGGGGGTGGGGGGTGGGCGGTGCTGGAGCGGGGGACCAGTTCCGGGTCGGAGGTCTTGACCTGTTCGGCCGGGCCGCCGTTGATCACGTCCAGCAGCAGGCGGACGGCGGCGGCGCCGCGTTCGGCGATCGGGCGGCGGACCGCGGACAGGGCCGGGCGGACCAGGCGGCACAGGGCCGAGTCGTCCCACGCGACCAGGGACAGCCGGTCGGGCACGGTCAGGCCGAGCTCGTGGGCGACGCCCAGCGCCGACACCGCCATGACGTCGTTGTCGAACACGAGCGCCGTCGGCGGGGCGCCGCTGGTCAGCACGCGCCGGGTGACGCGGGCCGCGGCCTCGTCGGAGTAGTCGGCGTGCACGACGCGGGCCTCGGACAGGCCGAGCCGGGCGGCGGCTGCGGTGAACGCGCGCGACCGCGTCTGCGTGTGCACGAACTTCGTCGGCCCCGCCACCCGCACGATCCGCCGGTGACCGAGCGCGACCAGGTACTCCAGCACCTCTTCGACGGCCAGTTCGTCGTCGGTCCACACGCACGGCAGGTCCGGCACCACGGGCTCGCCCAGCACCACGGCCGGCAGCCGCAGCTCCTGCACCAGCTCGACCCGCGGGTCGTTCTGCACCAGGTCGACCAGCAGCACGCCGTCCACCCGCCGCTCGCCCCACCACCGCCGGTACGCCGCCAGCTCGGCCGCCGAGTTGTCGGTGACCTGGAGCAGCAACGACGTCGGCCCACCCGCCAGCGCGCCCTGGATGCCGGAGATCAGCTGCATGAAGTACGGCTCGACGCCGATCACCCTGGCCGGCCGGTCCACGACCAGCCCGATCGCGTTCGCCCGACCGTCGCTCAACGAGCGGGCGGCGCTGCTGGGCACCCAGCCGAGGCGGTCGGCGATGTCCATGATCCGGCGGCGCGTCGGCTCGGAGACGCCCGGCCGGTTGTTCAGCGCGTACGACACCGCGCCGGTGGACACCCCCGCGGCCTTGGCGATGTCCGAGATGGTCGGACGCTTGGCTACCACCCGCGCCTCCTCGGTCGGTGATCAACGAGTCTAGACCGCTGTCCGGACCACTTCGCCCGGTAGGGTAATTAAGCGCTTAACGGAACACGGGAAAGGGGACCACCGTGCCCTGGTTCGACCTCTCCGAGCGGGAATTGGCGGTGTACCGCACCGAGACCGCCGAGCCCGACAACCTCGACCTGTGGTGGAAGACCCGCCTCGAAGACGCCCGCGCCGCCGCCCTCCCCCCGGTGCTCACGCCCTACGCGGCCGACGCCTACGGCCCGCTCGCGGTCTGGGACGTCGAGTTCTCCGGCTACGGCGGCGACCGGGTGCGCGGCTGGCACATCCGCCCGGCCGGCTCCGGCGCCGAGCCGCTGCCGACCGTGGTCTGCTACATCGGTTACGGCGGCGGGCGCGGCCTGCCGTCGGAGCACGCGCTGCTGCCCTCCGTCGGGTACGCGGTGTTCGTCATGGACACCCGCGGCCAGGGCGGGCGCTGGACGCTCGGCGCCACGCCGGACTCCGGCCTCGCGGGACCCGAGCACCCCGGCGTGATGACGCGGGGCATCGCCAGCCCCGAGACGTACTACGTCACGCGGCTGATGGTCGACGCGGCGCGGGCCGTCGAGGTGGCCGCCTCGCTGGACGGCGTGGACGCGACGCGGCTCGCGGTGTCCGGCGGCAGCCAGGGCGGCGGGCTGGCGCTGGCCGCCGCCGCGCTGAACGGCGACGCGGTCAAGGTGTGCCACGCCGACGTGCCGTTCCTGTGCGACTTCCAGCGGGCCATCACCATCACCGACGCGGAGCCGTACGGGGAGATCGCCAAGTTCCTGGCCCAGCACGTCGACCTGATCCCGGCCGCCCTGGACACGCTGCGGTACGTCGACGGCGCGTTGCTGGCCAAGCGGATCACCGCCACGTCGCTGCTGAGCGTCGGCCTGATGGACGAGGTGTGCCCACCGTCCACCGTGTACGCCGCCTACAACGAGATCACCGCGCCGAAGGAGATGGCGGTGTTCCCGTTCAGCGGTCACACCACGCCGCGGGTGCACGACGAGCGCAAGCTCCGCCACCTGCGCGCCCACCTGTAGGAAGGCGGGGCGTGAGGGGACCACCGCCATAGTCCCCTCACGCCCCAGCCCGGTCAGTGGACCCGGCGGCTCCGCGGGGGACCCAGGTAGCTCGACCTGAGACCCCCCGTGTCCACGACCAGCTTGCGCACCACCACGATCGGGTCGACCAGCCACAGCTTGAGCGTGTGCGCGCCCGCGCCGAGGTGGTGCCCGGTGGCGGTCCGGTTGACGTTGTCCGACGTGTTGCGCTCCCACTGCGGGTTCATCGCGGTGTCGTCCGCGCCGGTCGCCGCGGTGATGTCCACGACCTGCGGCGGCTGGTCGTCGAACGACACCGCGTACCGCAGCCCCGGCCCGGTCAGCACCGGGTTGCGCGGCGCGAGGTGGGCCCACACCGTGACCGGCCCGTCGGCCCGGACGGTCAGGTCGTACTCCAACCGCGGCCCGGACGGCTCGCGGCTCGGCGCGGTCACCGGGAACGCCTCCACGCCGAAATCCGGGATGACCACCCACCGCACGCCGTCGCCGTCCACGACCCGGGTGGCGTCGGCCGCGTCCACGGAGACGTAACCGTTGGCCTCCACGAATCCGCGCGCCCCGACGAGGTCGTTCTCGACCACCGCCGCCACGGTCACCACCACACCCGCACCGGTCACGGTGATCGGGACGGTGGTCCGGCCTTCCGGCGCACGGGACCAGTCGACGTCCAGGTGCGCGCGGACCTGCGCGTGCACCGTCCCCTGTGGCCGGTCGACGCGCAGCCACGGAACACCGGTGGAAATCCGGTACTCGAACGGGATCGCGCCCCGGTTGAACACCTCGACGTACTGCCCCGGCTGCGACTGCCACGGGCTGAACGCGGGCAGCACCGCCGGCGTCGCCGAGGCGGGCCACCACTGGTCGGAGCCGTCGATCGCCACGCCCAGCTCGGCCACGTGCGGCAGCTCGACCCGCTCGACCGGCGGGAAGACCTCGTCCGGCAGGGCCCGGTGGTCCCGCTCCGGCTGCTGCCAGCGCGCGATCTCCCCGTACCGGGCGACGTCGCCGTAACCGATCTTCGGCTGGCTCTGGAAGCCGCGCCACTTCCCGCCCGCCACCGCGTCGTAGTGCGCCGACAACGCCCGGTCGTCGGCGAACCGCGCGTCGGTGGCGTCCGCCAACCCGTTCGCCGACGCCCGGCCCTGCGCCGCGTGGTGCAGGTTCGTGAACTCCGCCAGCCGCAACGCGTACAGGTTCGCCGTCGCCTTCACGGGGTAGTGCACCAGCTGGAAGTAGGCGTCCTGCGTGGACGGCGGCAGGGCGCCGCGGATCCGCTCGGCCTCGTCCGCCAGGAGTCGCCACCGCTCGGTGACGCGCTCGATCTCCCGGTAGTCGGTCAGGCTGAACGGCGACGACCGGTCGTCGTTCACCACGTCGAGGCCGTCGCCGACCACCGCCCGGCGGTTGAGCAGTTCCGGCTTGCGCACGGACTGGAGGGCGCCGTACTCGTGCAGCACCGCGGCGATCCCACCGGCGGCGGCCGGGCCGAAGTTCTGCGCCGCGAAGCGCTCCTCCCACTCCCCCAGCCGCTCGACCGGCCACCGCCGCGGGTCCCACGCGTAGTCGAGGAAGAACTGCAGCGGCAGCTCGTTGCCCTTCACGTCGCCCGCGTTGACGACCCAGAGCCGGTCGACGCCGTACTCGTAGGACTGGTGCAGCTGGTCCCACACGTTCGGCAGCGGGCTGGTGTCGACCCACTTGTAGCTGCGCCCGCCGCCGACGTAGTCGAAGTGGTAGTAGAGGCCGTAACCGCCGGGGCGCGGTTCGAGGTCCGGCGCGGGCAGCTTGCGCAGGTTGCCCCAGTTGTCGTCGCAGAACACGACCGTCACGTCGGCGGGCGGGCGCAGCCCCTGGTCCCAGTAGCGCTGGACCTCCTTGTAGAGGGTCTGCACCTGCGGGACGCCCGACAGTCCTTCCCTCGCCAGGATTTCCCGTTGTGAGGCGAGGATGTCGCGCATCAGCTCGATGCCGTCGCCGTCGGGCAGGCCGACGTCGCCGTTGCCGCGCATCCCGAGGGTCACCACGCCCTCGAAGCCCTCGTCCTTCATCCGCCGGACCCCGTCGACCCAGTACCGCTCGACGGCCTCGCGGTTGCGCCGGAAGCTCCACTCGCCGTTGCCGCCGTACGGGTCGCCGACGCCCGCTTCGGCGTGCCGGTTCCACTCCTCGATGCCGCGCATCATCGGGCCCTCGTGCGAGGTGCCCACGACGACGCCGTACTCCTGCGCGGTCGCGTGGTTGAGCGGGTCGTCCTCGGCGAACGCCCGGCCCCACACGGCGGGCCACAGGTAGTTGGCCTTGAGCCGGAGCAGGGTCTCGAAGACCCTGGCGTAGAAGTGACGGTTGAACCCGTCCGGGTGACCGGGCGCGCGGCCTTCGCCGAAATACCGGGGTGCCCAGGCGCCCAGGGCCGGGTTCTCGTCGTTGACGAAGAAGCCGCGGTACTTCACCGCGGGCGTGCCCTGGCCGTGCCTGCCCGGCAGGACGTGCAGCTCGGCGCGGTGGGCCGGGGGGACGTCGGCCCACCAGTGCCACGGCGACACGCCGATCTCCCGCGACACGTCGTACGCGCCGAAGATCGCACCGCGCTGGTCGCTGCCCGCGATGACGAACGCCCGCTCCACGCCCGGCAGCGGGTGGTGCACGACCTGCTGGAGCGAGGTCTCCCACCTGCCCTCGACGGACGACACGTCGAGCGCGCCGCGCTCCACCATGGCGTCGATCAGCGGGCTGCGGCCGACCGTGCCCACGACCACCACGTCACCGCGCGCGGTCGGGGAGACCTCGGGCCGCACGCCGGTGACCCGCTCCAGGTCGTCGCGCAGGTCGCCGACGACCCGCCGCACGCCGGGGTGGTCGGCGTCGCTGACCACCAGGGTCGCGGCCCGACCCCGGGACACCAGGGGGAAGCGCCCCGGTCCCGCGGCGTCGACCACGTACCCGTCGACCCGTGACGGGCCGTCCGGGGTCGTGGCCCGCGCCACCGGCGCGCGGAGCGCCGGTGGCGGCTGCGGGGGCGCCGAGGTCATCGGGTCACCTCAACGCGACGTGGTGGTCACGGGGGTCACCAGGACGCGGTCGTAGCCGACCACGCGGGTCTCGCCGGTGAGCCGGACCGACCGCTCCCAGCGGATGTCGGTGCTGGAGCAGCCGAGCTGCAGCACGACGTCGCCGGTCTCCACCACGCGCCTGCCGTCGCGGCCGGTGAACGAGGTGCGGTCGGCGTGCAGCCGGAACGAGACCTCGGTGGCCTGGCCCGGCTCCAGCTCGACCCGCGCGAAGCCGACGAGCTGGCGCACCGGCCGGGTCACGCTGGCCACCGGGTCGTGCAGGTAGAGCTGCACGACCTCGGCGCCCGCCCGCTCGCCGGTGTTGCGCACCAGGCAGGACACCTCGACCTCGCCGTCGGACGGGAACTCCTCGCCCGCGGCGAAATCGGCCAGCTCGAACGAGGTGTACGACAGGCCGTGCCCGAACGGGTAGGCGGGCGACGGGTCGACCGAGCTGACCCCGCCGGGACCGCCGAGCTGCGGGTGCAGGTAGGTGGTCGGTTGGCCGCCGGAGCCGCGCGGCACCTGCACCGGCAGCTTGCCGGACGGGTTGACGCGCCCGCTGAGCACGCCGGCGACCGCGCCCGCGCCCTCTTCACCGGGGAAGAACGCCTGCACGACCGCGGCGGGCTCGTAGGAGCCCAGCGCGTACGGGCGGCCGGCCAGCAGCACCAGCACCACCGGCACGTCCAGCTCCAGCAGCGCGTCCAGCAGCTCGCCCTGCACGCCGGGCAGCGACAGGTCCTCGGCGTCGCAGCCCTCGCCGGACGTGCCGCGGCCGAACAGCCCGGCCCGGTCGCCGAGGACGGCGAACACCACGTCGGCGTCGCGGGCGGCGGCGACCGCCTCCTCGATGCCGGAGCGGTCGTCGCCGTCGACCTCGCAGCCCTTGGCGCCGGTGACCGTCGCGCCGGGGAACTCCTTGCGCACGGCTTGCACCATCGTGTCCATGTCCACGCCGAGCGGCACGTCCGGGTGCTGCACGCCGACGTGGTTCGGGAACGCGTAGCAGCCCATCAGCGCCAGCAGGTCGTCCGCGCACGGGCCGACCACGGCGAGCTTGCCCGCGCCCGCCGCCGCCGTCAGCGGCAGCACGCCGGAGGCGTTGTCCAGCAGCACCACGGACCGCTCGGCCATGGTGCGGGCCAGGTCGCGCAGCGCGGGCGGGTCCAGGTCGACCGGCTCGCCGCGCAGCACCGCGGCCGACTCCGGCTGCCAGCCCTCGTCCAGCAGGCCCAGCTCGCACTTCTGGGTCAGCACGCGGGTCACCGCGCGGTCCACCAGCGCCTCGTCGACCTGGCCGGACCGCACCAGCTCGGCCAGCGGCTCGCCATAGCAGCGCACGCTGGGCAGCTCCACGTCCACGCCGGCGGCCAGCGCCAGCGCGGCGGCCTCGCCCGGCGAGCCCGCGACGCCGTGCGCGGTCTCCAGGAACGACACGCCGAAGTAGTCCGCGACCACCACGCCGGTGAAGCCCCACTGGTCCCGCAGCAGGTCGGTGAGCAGGGACGCGTCCGAGGCCGGCGGCACGCCGTCCACCTCGGCGTAGGAGTGCATGACCGACCGGGCGCCGCCCTCGCGCAACGCCATCTCGAACGGCGGCAGCACGACGTCGGCGAACTCGCGCGGTCCCATGTGCACCGGCGCGTGGTTGCGCCCGCCGCGCGACGCGGAGTAGCCCGCGAAGTGCTTGAGCGTGGCCACGATGCCGCTGGACTCCAGGCCCTTGGTGTAGGCGGCGCCGACGAGGCCGACGAGGTACGGGTCCTCGCCGATGGTCTCCTCGGTGCGGCCCCACCTCGGGTCGCGGGTCACGTCCAGCACCGGGGACAGGCCCTGGTGGATGCCGACGTCGCGCATCACCAGGCCGACCTCGCGGGCCATCCGCTCGACCGTCCCCGGGTCGAACGAGGCGCCCCACGCCAGCGGGATGGGGAACACGGTGGCCTGCCACGCGGTGAACCCGGCCAGGCACTCCTCGTGCGCCATCGCCGGGATGCCGAACCGGGTGTTGGCCACCAGCTTGCGCTGCGTCTCGGTCAGCACCTTCGCGGCGACCAGCGGGTCGATCGGACCGGTGCCGAACACCCTGGTCAGCTGGCCGAGGCCGGGCTTGGTCAGCTCGTCCCACGGCGGCAGCGGCTCGGCGAACTCGTGCTGCGCGGGCGCGACCTCCTCGCCCTCGGAGATGCCGACCCACACGCCCACCAGCTGGGCCAGCTTCTCCTCCAGGGTCAGCTCGGCCAGCAGGGCGGCGACGCGCTCTCCGGTCGGCTTGCCGGGATCGGCCCAGGGGTTCAGCACGGCGGCTCCTTCGTTGACGATCGGACGACGAGTTCGGTGGCCAGTTCCACCCGTTCGGTCTCCACGGGACGACCCGCGATCAGGTCGGCGAGCATCCGGCCCGCGTGGCGACCCATCTCGGTCAGCGGCTGGCGCACGGTGGTGAGCGCGGGCGAGGACCACACCGCGACCGGCAGGTCGTCGAACCCGACCACGCTCAGGTCCTGCGGCACGGACAGCCCGACGACGCGGGCCGCCTCGATCACGCCTAAAGCCTGCTCGTCGTTGCCCGCGAAGATCGCGGTCGGCCGGTCCGGCAGCGCCAGCAGCTCGGCTGCCCGGCGGAACCCGCCCTCGTGCTTGAAGTCGCCGTGCTTGACCAGCTCGGGGGTGAACGCGATGCCCGCCCGGTCGAGCGCGGCGCGGTAGCCGTCCACGCGCGCGCGGCTGCACAGCATCCCGGCCGGTCCGCCGATGACGCCGACCCGGCGGTGGCCGAGGCGCAGCAGGTGTTCGGTGGCGGCCAGGCCGCCCGCCCAGTTCGTCGCGCCGACGCTGGGCACGTTCGGCTGCGGCAGGTCGACGGGGTCGATGACCACGACGGGGATGCGGGAGTTGGCCAGCACCCGGCGGTCGGCGGCGGTCAGCTGGGAGGTGACCAGCAGCGCGCCCGCGCGCCTGGCCTCGACCAGCGACGCCGCCCACGACGTGTGCTGACGGGGTTTGTCCGTGGACGACACCACGACGTGCAGTCCGGTGTCGACGACACCACGGATGATCTCCACCGCCCAGGGGCTGTCCAGGGCGGTGAACACGAGGTCGACCAGCAGGTGGCCCGAAGCCCTCCGGGACCCCACCGGCACGTAGTCGTACTCGGCGAGCAACTGCCGCACCCGAGCCCTGGTCTCCGCGCCGACGTCGTCCTTCCCGTTCAGGACTTTGGACACCGTCGGGAGGGACACCCCCGCTGCTGCGGCAATCGTGGCCAACGTGGCTCGACGCATGCGCCGATAGTATCGAAACTCGATCGAAACACAAGAGTGACCTCTTGACGTGCGAAAACATCACCTAGACGCGCCGAATGGTGACCCTTGACACGGCTTGGACACCCGCCTAAGGTCTGCGCAAGTCGTGGATGTTTCGAAATGTTTCGATGCCACGAACAAATCCGCAGCGTGGCAGAAGGGTGGCGGTCGCATGTCCCGCCGTTCATGGGTGCGTCCCCTCATCGCGATGGGGCTCGTGGCCTTGACAGCAGTGGTGTCCGCGTGTGGCACGTCCGGTCCGGGCGAGACCAACACGGGCGCGCTGAAGATCTGGGCGCTTGAGGACCCGGTGCTCAACAAGATCGAGAACCAGTCGATCGACTCGTTCAAGGCGGGCGGCGGCAACGCCTCGCTGGAGACGTTCGGCAACGACCCGTACAAGCAGCGGCTCCGGGTGGCCATCGGCTCCCCCCAGGCCCCCGACCTGTTCTTCAACTGGGGAGGTGGCAACCTGAAGGAGTACGTCGACGCCGGCAAGGTCGCCGACCTGACCTCGGTGCTGGAGGAGAACAAGGCCGTCAAGGACGCGTTCATCCCCAGCGTGCTGGACGGCGCGAAGCTCGGCGACAAGTACTACGGCGTGCCGATGCGCGGCATGCAGCCGGTGCTGCTGTTCTTCAACAAGAAGGTCTTCACCGAGGCGGGCGCGCAGCCGCCGACCACTTGGGACGAACTGCTCACCCTGGTGGACACGTTCAAGGCGAAGGGCATCACGCCGATCGCCCTGGCCGGCACCCAGGCGTGGACCGAGCTGATGTGGGCCGAGTACGTGCTCGACCGCGTCGCGGGCCCCGAGGTGTTCAAGAACATCCGGGACAACGGCCCCGCGGGCTGGAAGGACCCGGCCGTGGTCGAGGCCATGACCAAGCTCAAGGACCTCATCGACCGGGGCGCGTTCGGCACCAGCTTCGCCTCCGTCGGCTACGACGCCGGTGGCGCGTCGACCATCCTGGCGCAGGGCAAGGCCGCGATGCACCTCATGGGTTCCTGGGAGTACACCAACCAGCTGGACCAGAGCCCCGACTTCGTCAAGAACGGCGACCTGGGCTGGGTGGCGTTCCCGTCCATCTCCGGTGGCAAGGGCGACGCGGGCAACCTGGTCGGCAACGTGAGCAACTTCTACTCCGCGACCACCGACTCGAAGAGCCTGGACGCGGCGAAGAAGTTCGTCACGACCGAGCTGAACAAGGACTCCTACATCGAGGCGCTGGTCGCCGCCGGTGACGTCCCGCCGGTGGTGGGCGCCGAGGAGAAGCTGAAGAAGTCGCCGAACCCGGAGTACGCGTCGTTCATCTACGAGCTGGTGCTGGACTCGAAGAACTTCCAGCTGTCCTGGGACCAGGACCTGCCCGCGGACGACGCCACGTTCATGCTCACCCAGCTCCAGGAGTTCTTCCTGGGCAAGGTCTCGCCGCAGCAGTTCGTCGACGCGGTGGCCGCGCGCTGATGTCGTCCCAGCGGCCTTCGGCCTGGTACGCCGTGCCGGCGTTCGCGTTCTTCGCCCTGTTCGCCGCGCTGCCCATGCTGCTCGTGATCTACCTGAGCTTCACCGCTTGGGACGGGCTGGGCAGCCCGGCGGTCAACGGGGGCGAGAACTGGTCCCGGTTGCTCGAGGACAGCGAGGCGCGCGCCTCGGTGTGGCGCACCCTGTTGCTGATGGTCGTGTCGTGGCTCGTCCAGACCCCGATCGCGTTGCTGATCGGGGTCTGGGCGGCCGGCAAGCAGCGGTCCCGAGCGGTGCTCAGCTCGATCTTCTTCCTGCCGCTGCTGCTGTCCACGGCCGCCATCGCGTTGTTGTGGCAGGCGCTGCTCGAACCGAACTTCGGCGCGTTCGTCGGCGGGCCGCTGTTCCTGGGTGACCCGGACATCGCGCTCTACACGGTGGTGCTGGTGATCTCCTGGCAGTTCATCCCGTTCCACACCCTGCTCTACCAGGGCGCGGCGCGGGCGGTGCCGCCGTCGCTGTACGAGGCGGCGACCCTCGACGGGGCCTCGCGGGTGAGCAAGTTCCGGCACATCACGCTGCCGCAGCTGCGGTACACGGTGGTCACGTCGTCGGTGCTGATGCTGGTCGGCTCGCTGACCACGTTCGACACCGTGCTGATCCTGACCAACGGCGGACCGGGCACCGCGACCCGCATCCTGCCGCTGCACATGTACATCACCGGCTTCAGCGGGTTCGAGATGGGCTACGCGAGCACGATCGCGGTCGTGCTGGTCGTGCTCGGCACCGCGCTGTCGCTCGCGGTCATGCGCTGGAGCGGGTTCCGCTCGATGAGCAGCCAGCAGGAGGGGTCGTGAAGTCTCGTCCCAACTGGCCCGCCGGGCTGTTCGCCCTGGTGTGGCTGGCGATCGTCGTCGGACCGCTGCTCTACCTGGTCACGGTCTCGCTGCGGACGCGCTCCGAGTACCTCGGCAAGAGCGTGTGGGAGCTGCCGGACGCGCTGACGTTCGACAACTACGTCACCGTGCTGACCGGCGGGTTCGGCCAGTACCTGCTGAACAACGTGATCGTGACGGTCGCGACCGTGGCGATCGTGGTGCTGGTGACCGTGCCCGCCGCCTACGCGGTGGTGCGCAACACCGGGCCGTTCGTGCAGCGCGGGTTCACCCTGATCCTGATGGGACTGGCGATCCCCGCCCAGGCCACGATCATCCCGGTGTACCTGATGATCACCCGGATGCAGCTGTACGACACGCTCACCGCGATCATCCTGCCGACGGCGGCGTTCGCGCTGCCGGTGGCGATGCTGGTGCTGGTCAACAGCCTGCGCGACGTGCCGAAGGAGCTGTACGAGGCGCAGGCCATCGACGGCGCGGGCCCGTTGCGGGTGCTGGTGTCGCTGGTGCTGCCGCTGGCCCGGCCGGCGATCATGACCGTGGTCGTCTACACGGCGCTCAACGCGTGGAACGGGTTCCTCTTCCCGCTGGTGCTCACCCAGTCGGAGTCGTCGCGGGTGCTGACCCTCGGGTTGTGGGACTTCCAGGGCCAGTTCGGCACGAACGTGCCGGCGCTGCTCGCGGCCGTGACGCTGTCCGTGCTGCCGATCTTCGTGGTGTACCTGATCGGGCGGCGGTTCCTGCTCAGCGGCCTCACGGCCGGTTTCGGCAAGTAGTCGACCCACCCGGCCCGAGGAGGGACGCTCGTGCGGGAAGTCGGGCCCGACCGGGCCGGGAACACCGCTGCCGCCGCACCCGCGGCGGCAGCGGGGCCGACGCTGCGGGACCTCGCGGCCCGGCACGACCTCGCGTTCGGCACCGCGGTGGACCTGCGGGCGCTGGCCGGTGACCAGGAGTACCGGGAGCGGGTCGCGGCGCAGTTCGACCACGTCACCGCCGAGAACGCGATGAAGTGGGACGCCCTGGCGCCCGCCCGCGACCGGTACGACTGGGGTCCGGCGGACGCGCTGGTCGCGTTCGCCCGGGCCAACGGGCAGCGGGTGCGCGGCCACACGCTGGTCTGGCACAACCAGAACCCGGCCTGGCTGGCGGACGTGCCCGCCGACGAGCTGGGCGCCGTGCTGCGACACCACGTGCAGACGACCGTGCGGCGCTTCAGGGGCGCGGTGTGGCAGTGGGACGTGGTGAACGAGGCGGTGGAGGAGGACGGGTCGCTGCGCGACACCGTCTGGCTGCGGGCCTTGGGGCCGGGGTACGTCGCGGACGCGTTCCGGTGGGCGCACGAGGCCGACCCGGACGCGCTGCTGTTCTACAACGACTACGAGGTCGAGGACGTCAACGCGAAGAGCGACGGCGTCCACGAGCTGGTGCGCGAGCTGAGGCGCCGGGGCGTGCCGATCCACGGGGTCGGCGTGCAGGGGCACCTCAAGGCGGGGAGCCCGCCGCGGTCGATGCGGGAGAACCTGGGGCGGTTCGCCGACCTGGGGCTGCGCACCGCGGTGACGGAGGCCGACGTGCGGGTCGTGGTGCCCGCCGACCCGGCCAAGCTGGCCGCCCAGGCGGAGGGGTACCGCGCGCTGCTGGACGCGTGCCTCGCGACGCCGGGCTGCCTGTCGTTCACGGTCTGGGGGTACACGGACAGGTACTCCTGGGTGCCCGGGTGGTTCGAGGGTGAAGGTACGGCCAACATCCTCGACGAGAACTTCGCCGCCAAGCCCGCCCACCGGGCGTTGCGCGACGGCCTCTCGTCCGGCGGCGCGATCCGCCGGGACTGACCCGACCGGGCTCGGGCCCACCACCTCTCCCACGGGCCCGAGCCCCCACCCCCTCCCTCCCCCCCACCCCACCCTCCCGAACGTTCAACTCACCCCTCCCGAACGTAGGACTCGCGCGTCCCGAACGTAGGACTCTCGCGAGAGTCGTACGTTCAGGTCCCGCGTGTCCTACGTTCCGGGACCCCGAGTTCAACGTTCAGGACGGCGGCGAGGCAGGTTTGCCGCTCCTACGTTGCGGTAACCTGATTGGTGTGGCCAGGTGGGCGGAAACCGGACATTCGACAGTTTCGAACTGAATATCGATTGTTTCGGCCCCGTTACGCACACTCCGAGTGACGAACAACCCACCAACGCTCCCCCGCGTCTAGCAGCCGGAACTGGGCGGGGCTGCCGTAGACTGCCCCCATGCCGACCAAAGCCGACCCGTCACCCTCGGATGGCACAGCCTCGGGCAAGATCACCATCGCCGCCATCGCGGCGGAGGCCGGGGTCTCGGTTCCGACTGTTTCGAAGGTCATGAACGGTCGCGCGGACGTCGCTCCGCACACCCGGGAACGGGTCGAGGCGATCATCCGGAGGCACGGCTACCAGCGGCGCGCCGACGAGCGGTCGAGGCGGTCCAACCTGGTGGAACTGATGTTCCACGAGTTGGAGAGCGCCTGGGCGCTGGAGATCATCCGGGGCGCCGAGCAGGTCGCCGCCGAGCAGGGCCTGGCGCTGGTGCTGTCGGAGTCGCAGGGCAGGCTCACGCCCGGCCACGGCTGGCTCGAAGGCGTCATCGCCCGCAAGCCGCTCGCGGTGATCTCCGTCTTCTCCGACCTCACGTCGTCGCAGCTGGCGAAGCTGCGCGCGCGGGACATCCCGGTCGTCGTGGTCGACCCGATCGGCGAACCCCAGCTGGAAACCCCGTCCATAGGGGCCACCAACTGGAACGGCGGCCTGACCGCCACCCGCCACCTCATCGAGCTGGGCCACCGCCGCATCGCCATGATCGGCGGTCCGGAGCGCGTGCTGTGCAGCCGCGCCCGCGTGGACGGCTACCGCGCCGCGCTGGAGACCGCCGGCCTCGCGTTCGACCCGGACCTGGTCCGCTACGGCGACTTCCACGTCGAGTCCGGCCGCGCGCAGTTCGCGCCGCTGCTCGACCTGCCGGACCCGCCCACCGCCGTGTTCGCCGGTTCCGACCTCCAGGCCCTCGGCGTGTACGAGGCAGCGCGCGCCGCCGGTCTGCGCATCCCCGAAGACCTCAGCGTCATCGGTTTCGACGACCTCCCGGTCGCCCAGTGGGTGGGCCCGCCGCTGACCACGGTCCGGCAGCCGCTGCAGGACATGGCCGCGGCGGGCACCCGTCTCGCCATCACGCTGGCACGTGGTGAAGAGCCCGAACACCGCCGAATCGAGCTTGCCACCACGCTGGTGGTGCGTCAGAGCACCGCCGCGCCGCGTTGACGAGCCGCCTCTAGTGGTGGTGACCCGGCTTCTGCGTGTAGACGCACCCCTCCGCCTCGGCGGGGAGGGTGTGCCCCACGACTTCCTCGGGTCCCACCGGTGTGCAACGCAGGTCGTGCAGGCCCAGTAGTTCCAGGCCGAGGGTGCCGCTCAGCGCGAAGCCGTTGCCGAAGCCGAAGTCCGGGTTGTCGGACACCTCGCCACCGGCCATCGCGCCCTTCCACGAGTCCTGGAACTCGGCCAGCTTCTCGCGCTGGAACACCACGAGCCCCAGCCGCTCGTACGGCCCCGCCCGGCACGTCGCCCACTCCGCCACGTACGGCGCGTAGAGCTTCGCCCGCAGCGGGCCGACGAACTCGCCGAACTCCTCCATAGTCCGCGGCGCCACGTCGTCGCACTGCCCGGTCTTCTCCCGCACCCAGTCGCCGACCTCAGCGGAGGTGGCGAGCGGGGGGCCGAGTGCGTTGGAGCCCAGGCCGGCGGAGTCGGTCGCCGCCGAGGAGCAGGCGACCGACCCCACCAGGAGCGCGACCAGGGCCGCGCACCGCCCCAACATCAGGCCGCGGCGCAGGTGGCGCCGTTGAGGGCGAACGACGTCGGGTTGGCGGGCGTCCCCTGCGACGACCCGTTGAACCCGAAGCTCACCGTCTGGCCCGGCTGGATGTTCTGGTTCCAACTCGCCCCCTTCGCGGTGGCCTTGCCCGCCGCGACGGAGACCTCGGCCGACCACGCCTGGGTGATGCCCTGGCCGGACGGCACGTCCCACGCCAGCTGCCAAGCGCTGACCGCGCTGGCGCCCGTGTTCTTCACCGTCACGTTCGCGGTGAACCCACCGGACCACGAGCTGGGCACGCTGTACGTCACCGCGCACGCGCCCGGCGTCGTGCCGCCGCCCGTGGCGGTCCGCACCGACACCACCGCCGACGGCGGCGAGGTGTTGCCCGCCGCGTCCCGCGCCACCACGTAGAACTGGTAGGCGGTGTCCGCGGTCAACCCGGTGACGGTGGCCGTGGTGCCGGAGGAGGTCGCGACCGCGACGTCCGTGGCGCCCGCCTCGCGGAACACCTGGTAGCCGCTGACGCCCTGGTTGTCCGACGCCGCGGACCAGCTCAGCGCGACCGAGTTCGCCGTCGCCGTGGCGGTCGGCGTGCCCGGCGCGGTCGGCGCCTGGGTGTCACCGCCGCCGGTGCCGCCGGTGAAGTTCACGTCCGAGCAGCTGTAGAACGCCTCGGGGCTGTCGCTGCGCTGCCAGATCGAGTAGATGACGTGGCGGCCGGACTTGTTGGGCAGGGTGCCGTTCCACGAGTACTCGCCGCTGCCCAGCGGCGGGTTGGTGATGCTGTCGAACGGCACGGGCTCCAGGTCGGACCACTTCAGCGGCTGCGTGACGTCGAACCCGTCCTTGGTGACGTACTGGTCCCAGGTGCCGGGGTGCGGCGCCCACGCGTTGTACTTGAAGTTGATCGACGCGCCCGCCCGCAACGTGGTCACCGGCCAGTCGCTGCGAGCCAGGTTGTAGGCGTCGTACTTGGTGGTCGGACCGCACAGGTCGCCGTCGGCGATCAGCTCGCGGTGCTTGCCACCGGCCAGGCTGATCAGGTTGCCGTACCAGTCCCACAGCGGTTGCTTGCCGCCGAGCTGCACCGCGGCGACGCACGCCGGGTTGGTCGGGTTCAGGTCACCGCCGCCGCCCCCGATCCTGCCGTCCTCGTAGCAGGCGTAGGTCCGGCTTGGGGGGTAGGTCATCGAGCCGTGCGCCAGCGCCACGCCGCTCTGGACGAACACGCTGGTCACACCGATGACGCCGAGCGCGGCAACGGCCAACGCCCCAAAGCGCTTGAGTCGCAAGGACATCTCCTTCAGATCGACGGTGATCTGTGAAACGGGGACTGGGAGCGCTCCCAGAATTACCATCGCATTACTGGTGACGCCACGTCAACGACCCGTTTCAACTGGTGCCCGCCGGGTACCGCTCGACCATGCGGATCGCGGTGGTCGGCCAGATAGCCCGTGACCTGGTGCTCGTGGTGCCCGAGGTGCCCGGATCGGGCGGCAGCGCGGACGTGCTGGAACGCCGCGAAGTGCTCGGCGGGAAGGGCCCGAACATCGCCCGGGGCGCCAGGCAGCTGGGCGCAACGGCCGCCGTCGTCGGCGTCGTCGGGGACGACCGGGAGGGCCGCCTGCTGGTCGAGCGGCTGGACGCGGACGGCGTAGCCACGACCGCGGTGGTGTGCCGGGAGGCGACCAGGTCCGCGCTGATCGTGGACGTCGTGTGCGACGGCGGGTACCGCCTCCTCCAGGACATCCCCGAGGGGACCCTGTTGACGGCGCAGGACGTGCGCGCGGCGTCGGCGACGCTGGCCGGCGCGGACGCGGTGGTCGTCCAGCTGGAACAGCCCGCCGAGGCGGCGCTGGCCGCGGTGCGCGCCGCCACCGGGCTGGTGGTGCTGGACGGCGCGCCCGACGGGCGGGAGGCCGAACTCCTGGCCGCCGCCGACGTGCTCCGCGCCGACCACCAGGAGGCGGAGCGGTGGACCGGGCGGTCGATCTCCGGGACGGACGACGCCGTGCGGGTGGGTCGCGAGCTGCTGGCGCGCGGGCCGTCGGTGGTGGCGCTGGAGGTGTCCGGCGAGGCCAACGTGCTGGTGTGGGGCGAGGACTCGGCGGTGATCCCGCTGAGCGACGAGGAGGTCGTGGACACGACCGGCGGCGGTGACGCGTTCGTGGCCGCGCTGACCGTGGCCCTGACGCGCGGTGACGACCCGGCGGACGCGGGCCGGCTGGCCACCGCCGCCTCGGGGCGCGCGGTCCGCCACCCGGGCGGGCGGACGGACCTGACCGGGTTGAGGCTCGAAGACGCCTCGTGAGCCGGTAGGTCGGAGCCGGTCCGGTCAAGCGCGACCCAGCCGGACAGCCCGGTCAGACAGCCCGGTCAGGCGGCCCGGTCAGGCGGCCCGGTCGCGCCGCACCGCCCGCACGCCGAGCACGACCGCCGCGATCACCAGCAGAACGCCGATGCCCTGCAGGCCCGGCGAGTCGTCCGCTCCCCCGAGCACGACGGCGGTGATGCCGAGGGCGATGACGAACCCGGCGGTGAGAACGGTGGGCAAGTGCTTCATGGGGGCTCCTCAGCAGGTCGGACAACGCATCTACACATCGAGTATCGGTCGCATACTATCGACTTTCGATAGGCAAGACCAAAATCCGACCCCTGATGGACGAACGATCACCGGTTCCGTAACCTGTCCGAGACCTGAGCGGGTGTAACCCGTTCGGGGTGCTGTCCTGGCTCAGAGGAGGCTCGCGCGATCGTGGCGTCGAAATCCGCTCATCGCACCGTCCGCGCAGCCCTGACGGTGACCGCCGTCTCCGCGCTGGTCGGCTCCGCACTGCCGCTGCCCCACGCCGTCGCGGACCCCGACGCGCCGGCCACCGCCTCCGAGGCGTTGCGGCAGTACAACGAGCTGTCGCACCAGGCCGAGACGTTGAACGAGGAGCACCTGCGCGCGCAGGAAGCCCTGTCCAACGCCCAGGGCGCGCTCGACCAGGCCAACCGCGACCTGACCACGGCCCAGCAGGCGCAGGACGCGCTGCGCGGCCAGGTCGACCAGCTCACCGTGGCGTCGTTCGAGGGCGCGCGGTTCAGCCAGCTGTCGGCGTTGCTGGTCAGCGACTCGCAGCAGGACTTCCTCAACCGCATGTCGGCGCTCGGCGTGCTGGCGGGCAACAACGCCGAGGCGTTGCACGCCCTCAGCGACGCCGTCGACCTGGCCAACGACGCCGCCCACCGCGCCAACGAGGCGTCCGAAGCGGCGACCGGCGCCATCGCGGACATCGACCAGCGCAAGGCCGCGCTGGACGGGCAGATCGGCGAGGCCCGCGACGCCTACCGCTCGCTGAGCCCGGCCGAGCGGGCGGCGTTGAACAACGCGGGCGACATGAGCGCGATCCCGGTGCCCGCGAGCACCGCCGGTCGGGCGCTCGCATTCGCGCTGGGCGAGCGCGGCAAGCCCTACGTCTACGGCTCGAACGGCCCGAACACGTGGGACTGCTCCAGCCTCATGCAGGCGGCGTACCGGTCGGTGGGCATCGCGATCCCGCGCACCACCTACGGCCAGGCCACCATCGGCAGGCAGGTGTCGCGCAACGACGTCCGGGCGGGCGACCTGGTGATCTACTACTCGGGCCAGACGCACGTGGCGATGGCGATCGACGGCCTGCGCGCCGTGCACGCGTCCACCGAGGGCGTTCCGGTGAAGGTGCAGGACATCGAGTCCATCGGACCGGTCAGCGTGATCCGGCGCGTGATCGACTGAAAGCCGGGTATCCCCGGTCCGCCACCCAGGTGACGGAGGACCACATGCCCGATGTTGTCGATCTGATCATGCAGGACCACCGCGAGGTGGAGCGCCTGTTCACCGAGCTGAAGGACCACCCGGAGAAGCGGCCGCTGCTGGTGCCCGTGCTGATCTCCGTGCTCGTGGCGCACAGCCGGGCCGAGGAGGCCGAGGTCTACCCGGTCGCCAAGGACGAGGCCGGGGAGACCGAGGAGGTCGAGCACAGCCAGGAGGAGCACGCCGAGGCCGAGCAGCTGCTGATCAAGCTGGCCGGGACCGACCCGACCTCGCCGTCGTTCGAGGACGTGCTGGAGGAGCTGGTCGAGTCGGTGACGCACCACGTCGAGGAAGAGGAGTCGTCCGTGCTGCCGGGCATGCGGCAGAGGTTGGACGAGCGGCGGCGCGAGGAGCTGGGGCGGGCGTTCGCGGAGAGCCGGGCCCGGCACATGGGCGACCGGCCGGGTGAGGCGACGCGCGAGGAACTGCTGGCGCAGGCGCGCAACGCGGGCGTCACGGGCGCCTCGGGGATGAGCAAGCCTCAGCTGCAGAAGGAGCTGCACCCGTCCTGACGGGCAGTCGCGTTTCCCTTGGGCCTAGGCTGAGGGCGGTTGAGCAGACAGCCGCTCTCTGCCGGCCACTCCCAGGGGATGAAATGGACGATTTCACCGACGTCGTGACGCTCGCGACGCGCGAGGTGTCCGCGGGCGTGGTGGTCGTGGAGGTCTCGGGCGAACTGGACATGGCGACGACGCCGGTGGTGGAGGAGTACGTGCTCCGCCGGCTCGACGACGTGGGCCGGGTGCTGGTGCTCGACCTCTCCGGCGTCACGTTCTTCGGATCGACCGGCATCAACCTGCTGATCACGTTGCGCACGGCGTGCGAGGCGGCGGGTTCGCAGCTGCGGGTGGTGGCGACGACGAAGGTCGTGCTGCACCCGTTGGAGCTGACCGACTTGACCCAGCACTTCACCATCGTCGCGGAGGCGAGCTGAAGTCCTGTCGCCCGCGGGGTTTCGGCCGCCGGTCGGGGTTCAGTCGCCCAGGATCGCCCAGACGACCTTGCCGCCACGCCGCCACGGGTAGCAGCCCCAGGTCCGGCTGAGCGAGGCCACGATCGACATGCCCCAGCCGCCCGGTCGTCGCGACTGGGGCTTGCGCGGTTCGCCCGGGGACTGCCGGGACCTGCGCGGCCGGCCGCCGCGCTGTTCCGGCTCCGCGGGCGGTTCGGGACTGTCGTCGCACACCGCGATGGTCAGCCGGTGGCCGCGCAGCTCCAGCCGCAGCAGCGGTGCGGAGTGCGCGTGCCGGACGGCGTTCTCCACCAGTTCGGTCGCGACGGTGAGGGCGTTGTGGACGAGGTCGGTGACGCGCCAGCGCTCGCACGCCGCGCGGACGAAGTTCCGCGCCAGCAGGCCGCTCTTCGTGGTTCCGGGCAGGCGGGTCTCGTCGTGCCGGCACTCGGGCGGCCGTTCGACGGCGGCGAGGGCCGTGTCCAGGGTGCGGAACCGGGGCACCGAGGTCGCGCTGCTGGTGGTGAGGGCGCGGTGGTGCGCCGGTTCGGCCACCAGCATCACCGGGATTCCCGGCCACTCCGCGACCCGCAGCCACACCATGGCGAAGACGGACAGCAGGGCCGGTGTGGCGCACTCGAAGGCGGCGTCCAGGCGCACGATGACGGCCGTCGGCTCGTCCACTGCGCACTTGAGCAGTTCGTCGCGCAGTTGCCGGTAGGTGGTCAGGTCGAGTTTGCCGGTCGGGCGCACGACCGCCGCGCCGTCCACGTCGGTGCGGTCGATCGTGAGCGCGGTCATGGGGCCGGCTGCCCGTCCGCGCCGCCCGGTGGGCGGGCGGACGTGCCCACGACGATCAGGTATCGCGCTGGCATCAGGTCACCCCGAGCGGTGGATACCCGTGCGGTGCGAACCTACTCGCCTGGCCGCGAGGTGGGAGTGGGCCGGATGGCGCACCTCACCCGGCGGGGGTGGCGACCTTCGGCTTCGGGGTCCACTGGGTGTAGCCGGCGCGCTCGGCCTCGGCGACCGAGCGGAAGGTGACGTCGCCCTTCATCCGCTTGTAGTAGGGCGAGGTCGGGGTGTGGAAGATCATGGACTTCGAGTTCGCCTTCACCTCCAGCTCCTCGTCGGTCGCGGGGGTGGTCTGGGCGATCTGCTCGGTGAGGGTGGCGGCGGGGAGCGCGACGGGCTCCGGCTCGACGGCGACAGCGGCGGGCTCGGCCGGGGCGGACTCGGCCGGGACGGGCTCGGTGACGACGATGGGCGCGGGCGCACCGGCGGGCTCGGTCACGGTGACCGGCGCGAGGGCGGGCTCGGGGTCGGTGGCGGCGGGCTCGGTGGCGGCGGGCTCGGCCACGACGACTGGCGCGGGCTCGGAGGCGGACTCGGCCACGACGATCGGCGCGGGCGCACCGGCGGGCTCGGCGACGGCGGCAGGTGCGGGGGTGACGGGCTCGGCGGTCGCAGGCTCGGACTCGGCGGCGGCAGGTGCGGCGGCGGGCTCGGCCTCAACGACCGGCTCGGACTCGGCGGCGGTAGGTGCGGGAGTGGTGAGCTCGGCGGCGGTCGCAGGCTCGGGCTCGGATGCAGCGGCGGTCGCAGGCTCGGCAGCAAGCTCCGGCTTTGCGGCAGGCTCCGGCTCGGCGGCGGGTGCAGCAGCAGCGGACTCGGCGGTGACAGGCTCAGCGGCGGCAGGCTTGATGGCGGTCGCAGCGGTGGTGGGCGCGGCTGCGGCGGCGGCTGCGGCGGCGGTGGCGGTGGCGGTGGCGGGCGCAGCGGCAGCCGGCTCCGGATCGGCGGCGGCGGACTCCAGCTCGGCAGCGGGCGCAGCGGCGGCGGGCTCCGGCTCAGCGGCGGAGGGATCGGTGGTGATGACCGGCGTGGCTGCTGCAGCCGGGGTGGGCTTGGGGGTGGTGGTGGGTGCGGGTTCAGCGGTCGGCTCGGACAGGCGGGAGCGCAGGTCGCGGATGGTGGGGTTGAGGCGCAGCCAGACGACCGCCGCGCCAGCCACGAACGCCGCCACGCACAGGACGATGGTGAACAACCAGGACACTGCCACTCCTACGGCCACAGCTTGCGGAACAGGACGTCGACCGGACGCGTTCCGACGAGCCGCGCACAGCTCGGTCCACGGGTCGGCATTGGGCGTTGCCGCCCAGCTCGACCCGGAAGCGCACGACCCGTCGGCCGAATTCACCGTGTCGGGAACCACAGACTAAGGACGTGTCAAGCGGCGTTCGGCAGCACCCCCTGCCTGCACCCGCACCGGCTGCACACCGGGTGGGCGGGCAGCCGCACGTCGGCGAGCAGTTTGCGGGCGTCGTCGAACGTCGGCACCCGCTGCCCCGGCACCAGTAGGCTGTCCAGCACCTCCTGCCGCCGACGCGCCAGCTCGCGCGAGCGCTCCACCGGGTCCTTCAACCGCGCCCGCACCCGCTCCCGCGACTGCTCGCGCGCCAACGTGCCCGCCGGGCTCAACGGCCGCCGCGGCCGCGGCTGGGTCAGCCGGGCGTTGCGCCGGTTGACGCGCCACCAGGCGCCCAGCGTCATGCCCGCCACCGGGGGGCGCGCTCGACGCGCGCCCCCCTGCCACCACGACCGCAGCCGCGCACGGAGGAAGTCGTGCGCTACCTGGTCGCGGCTCCTCGGGCTGCCCTGCCTGGCGCCGTCCGGCCTGCGGTCGACCGCCGCGAGCAGGGCATCGACGCTCCACCCCTCGCCGAACCACGGCTCGACGACCCGGCGCACGGCGGCGCGGTGGGCATCGGGCCAGCTCGCGCGCAGGCAGAGCGCCTCGACCGCCGTGTCGATCTCGGCGTCGGTCTCGGGGATGACACGGCCGGGCCACTGACGGGGATCTAGTCGAACGCGCATCGCATGGCTCCCTTCGAACAGCTACCGAACATCCGTTCGAGATAGTGCCACCGACCACCGACAATTCTGGAGTCCCAGTCTTGACTTATATAAGCTGCTCCTGAAATATGCAGGTCGTGCACGCGTTCGACGTTCTCGGCGATCCGGTGCGACGCCGCATCTTGGAGCTGCTGGCCGACGGCGAGCTGTCCTCCGGCGCGGTCACGGAGGTGGTCCGCCGGGAGTTCGGCATCTCGCAGCCCGCCGTCTCCCAGCACCTGCGGGTGCTGCGCGAGAACGGCTTCGCCCGCGTCCGCGCGGAGGGCGCCCGGCGGCTCTACGCGGTGGACGACCAGGGCCTGCGCGAGGTGGACGAGTGGCTGGACCGGTTCCGCCGGTTCTGGAGCGGGCACCTCGACGCGCTGGCCACCGAGCTCGCGCGCGGCAAGCGCGAGCGACGACTCAAGGAGGAAGAACAGTGATCGACCTGGCCGACCAGCTCAAGGCCATCCACCGCGAGGTGGGCGAGGGCCCCTCCGACACCGTCGGCCTGCTGCTGCGCCGCACCTACGACGCCGCGGCGGAGGACGTGTGGGACGCGGTCACCGACCCGGCCCGGCTGCGGCGCTGGTTCCTGCCCGTCAGCGGCGACCTGCGCGAGGGCGGGCACTTCGAGGTGGAGGGCAACGCGAGCGGCGACATCCTGACGTGCTCGCCGCCGAAGCTGCTGCGCGTCACGTACGGCGGCGAGACCAGCGTCGTGGAGCTGCGCCTCACCGCGGACGACGCCGAGCGGACCACCGTCGAGCTGGAGCACACGGTGCCCAAGGCGGTGGCGGGCAGCGGCGCGGGCGCGCTGTACGTCGGCCCCGGCTGGGACGGCGCGCTGCTCGGCCTGGCCCTCCACCTGGCGGGTGAGGTGCTGGAGGGCGACGACCCGGTGGCCGCCGCCAACGCGCCGGAGGTCCAGCGGTTCAACCTGGGCTCCGTCGACGCGTGGACGGCGGCGGTCGAGGCGTCGGGCACCGCCACCGAGGAGGAGCTGGCGGCGGCGGTCGCGGTGGCGAGGGGCCAGTACGCGCCCGACGTGGTCTGACCGGCTACGGCTCGGAGACCTCGGCTTCGACGCCGTCCAGCGTCGCCTCGACGCCGTCGAAGCCGGGGTCCGCGGGCGCCGCGTCGTCGGCACGGCACCCGACCAGGGTGAACAGCAGCACCACGGCTGCTGCCAGGGCCCTCACTTGACGCCGCAGTGGTCGGCCTGGAACCGGTCGACCCGCCGCTGGGCGTCGCCGAGGCGGTCCAGCTGGTCGGCACGGCGCTCCAGCCGCCGGTCCAGCCGTTCGGCGCGGCCGGTGTCGCCGGCTTCCCGGGCCTTCCGCGCCTGCTCGCGCAGCCAGGCCGTCGACCCGTGCACGTCCGCCCCGCCGTTGATGCGGGTGGTGAGCCGGTTGATGCGGCCCTCGATCCTCGGCGCCCGCTCCTCGCACAGCTGCTTCACCTTCTCGGGGCCGATCGTGATGGGCGCGTAGCTGCTCTCCTGGGCGAGGGCCGCGCCCGTCGGGACGAGCCCGAGCCCGAGCGCCGCGGTCCCGGCGACGGCGATGCGGCGAATCCACGTGTTCATGACGCCCACGGTCGCGCGCGCCGGTGAGGGCCGCGTTCGGCCGGTGTTCGGATCGCGCAAAGATCGCCGTTTCAGCTCCCGCCTGGCGGCAACCCTCTTCCCCATGAACGACACCCTGTGGGACGAGTTCCACCGCGTGGTGAACATGACCTCGCACGAGCTGGAGGACTGGCTGCGCACCCGCTCGGCGGGCGAGGACAGCGAGACCGTGCCGGACCAGGCGGGCACGCCGACCGGCCAGGACGTGCTGCGGGTGCTGCGCAAGCGGCGCACGGACCTCACCACCGAGGACGTCAAGGTGATGCGCAAGGTCGTGGAGCGGGTGCGCGAGCAGCGGCGGGAGGACCTGGAGCCGACGGCGGGCGAGGCGCACTGGCGGCGCCGGCTCATGTCCATCGGCCACGACCCGCTCAAGCCCGCCTGAGAGCCCGCCTGAGAGCCTGCTTGGGGGCACGCCTGGGAGCGCGGCCCCGCTCACAACCCGCACGGCCGACCCGAGCCCGAACGGGACACGGCTCGGATCGGCCCCTCACCACGGCACGACCGCCGTCACCCCCCGTCGCTGACGCTGATCTTCTCGGGGCTGGTCCTCTCGGAGTCGCCCAACCGCACCCCCGCCTCGGGGACCAGGCCGAACTGCACGACCTGGCGGCGGGCGAGCAGGTCGGTCAGCCAGTCCACCGCCACCCGCAGCCGGTTGCCGGGCATCGCCAGCAGGTGGTAGCCGCGGGCCACCAGCTTGGCCGGCGGACCGGTCAGCGGCACGTGCAGCGGGTTGGCGACCGCGCTCGGCCCGGCCAGGTCGACCACGAACCCGAGGTCGCGGTGCCGGTACGTGCCGACGTCGCCGTAGCCCAGGGACGCCGCCACGTTGCGCCCGGCCAGCTTGCCCTGCCGCTGCGCGTGCTGCGCCGTCATCGGCGTCGGCTTGCCGTCGTTGAACACGTCCGGCACGGCGGCCACGTCACCGGCGGCGAACACGTGCGGGTGGGTCGGCACGGCCAGCGTCGGGTCGACCACCACCCGCCCCTTCACCGTGGCCAGCGACACCGACTCCACCAGCGGGTCCGGCCGCACGCCGACGCACCACACCAGCGTCCGGGTCGGGATGGAGGTGCCGTCGGTCAGCTTCGCGCAGTCCGCGGTGACCTCCTCGACGCTGGTCTCCAGCCGCACGTCCACGCCACGCCCCCGCAGCACCCGCGAGGCGGGCTCGGACAGCCGCTCGTCCAGGCCGGGCAGCACCCGCGGCGCCATGTCCACCAGCACCCACTTGACCTCGGACTCGGACAGCCCGGTGCGCCCGCGCAGCGCCGAACGCGTCAGCTGCTGCCCCTGAGCCACCAGCTCGGTGCCCGTGTACCCGGCCCCGACCACGACGAACGTCGCCCGCGCCGCCCGCTCGGCCGGGTCGGTCGCCTGCTCGGCCAGCTCGACCTGCCGCAGCACGTGGTCGCGCAGGAAGACCGCTTCGGCGACCGACTTGAAGCCGAACGCGTGCTCGGCCACCCCGGGGATGGACAGCAGCCGGGTGATCGAGCCCGAGGTCAGCACGATCCGGTCCCACTCCAGGACCTGCTCGCGCCCCTCGACGTCCACCACCGCGCACGTCCGCGCGGCTAGGTCGAGCCCGGTCGCGTGCGCCTGCACGAGCCGGGTGCGCGGCAGCTTGGGCCGCAGCGGCACGGCCACCCGGCGCGGGTCGAGCGAGCCGCCGGCGACCTCGGGCAGCAGCGGCACGTAGAGCATGTAGTCGGTGGGGTTGACCGCCACCAGCTCGGCGGCGTCGGCCGGCAGCACGCGTTCCAGGGTGCGCAGGCAGTGGTAGCCCGCGAACCCCGTTCCGACGACCAGCACGCGTGGCTTGCCCATGGCCCGATCCCTCCGCCGACGTCCGTTCGGCCAGCGGGTACCCCGGACCGGGAAGGGGTAGACAACTGACCATGGCCCTGGGACTGCCCGACGCGATCACCGCCTGTCTCTTCGACCTGGACGGCGTGCTCACCAGCACGGCCGTGCTGCACCGCCGCGCCTGGCGGCGCACGTTCGACGACTTCCTGAGCCCGCGCGACGAGCTGCCGTTCACCGAGGCCGACTACCTGACGCACGTGGACGGTCGGCCCCGCTACGACGGCGTGCGCGCATTCCTCGCCTCCAGGGGCATCACCTTGCCCGAGGGCGAGCCGAACGACCCACCGGACCGCGACACCGTGCACGGTGTCGGCAACCGCAAGAACGACCTGCTGGAGGCGATCATCCGACACGAAGGCGTGACCCCCTACCCGGGCACGGTCCCCTACCTGCGCGCCGTCGAGGACGCGGGGCTGGGCATCGGCGTGGTGACCTCGTCGGCGAACGCCCGCAAGGTGCTCGACGCGGCCGACCTCAGCCCGTTCGTGCAGGCGCTGGTGGACGGCGTGGTGATCATCCGCGACGGGCTGGCGGGGAAACCGGCGCCGGACTCGTTCCTGGCCGGCGCGCGGCTGCTGGGCGTGCGGCCGGAGCACGCCGCCGTGTTCGAGGACGCGCTGGCGGGCGTGCAAGCGGGCCGCTCGGGCGGGTTCGGCCACGTCGTGGGCGTGGACCGGACCGGTCAGCGGGAGGCGTTGCTGGCGCACGGCGCGGACGTCGTGGTCGAGGACCTGGCGGAGCTGCTGTGAGCGGTTGGCAGATCCACCCCTGGATGGTGCGCTGGGACGGCCTCGCCGTGGACCAGCTGCGCCGGACCGAATCGGTGTTCGCGCTGTCCAACGGGCACATCGGACTGCGCGGCACGCTGGACGAGGGCGAGCCGCGCGGGCTGCCCGGCACCTACCTCAACGGCTTCTACGAGGAGCACGCGCTGCCGTACGGCGAGTCCGGCTACGGCTACCCGGAGGCCGGGCAGACGGTCGTCAACGTCACCGACGGCAAGGTGATCCGGCTGCTGGTCGGGGACGAGCCGCTGGACATGCGCTACGGGCGGGCCCACGCGCACCAGCGCGAGCTGGACTTCCGCACCGGCACGCTGCGCCGCTGCACCGAGTGGGAGTCGCCGACCGGTCGCCGGGTGACCGTGCGCAGCGAGCGGCTGGTGTCGCTGACCCAGCGGGCGGTCGCGGCGATCCTGTACGAGGTCGAGGCGAACGAGGACGTGCAGCTCGTCGTGCAGTCCGACCTGCTGGCCAACGAGCCGGTGGAGAACGAGGGCGGCGACCCGCGGGTGGCGGCGGCGCTGAACGAGCCGCTGGAGGCCGACTTCGCCCACGCCTCGGACCACCGGGCGATCCTGGCGCACCACGCGCGCAACTCGGGGCTGCGGATGGCCGCCGCGATGGACCACGAGCTGGAGGTGGACGACGGCGTGCGCACCGAGATCCGCGCCGAGGGCGACCTGGCCCGGTTCACCGCCGCCGTCGACGTGCCTGCGGGTGGGAAGTTGCGGCTGGTCAAGTACCTGGGCTACGGCTGGTCCGCGCAGCGGTCGGTGCCCGCGCTGCGGGCGCAGGTCGAGGCGGCGCTGGCGGGCGCGCGGCAGACCGGCTGGGAGGGCCTGCTGGCCGAGCAGCGGCGGTTCCTGGACGACTTCTGGGAGGTCGCCGACATCGAGCTGCACGGCGACGACGAGTTGCAGCAGGCGATGCGGTTCGCGCTGTTCCACATCATGCAGGCCGCGGTGCGCGGCGAGACGCGGGCGATCCCGGGCAAGGGGCTGACCGGGCCGGGGTACGACGGGCACGCGTTCTGGGACACCGAGATGTTCGTGCTGCCGGTGCTGGCCTACACGCTGCCGGAGGCGGCGCGGGACGCGCTGCGGTGGCGGCACTCCACGCTGGACAAGGCGCGGGAGCGGGCCGAGGTGCTCGGCCAGCGCGGGGCGGCGTTCCCGTGGCGGTCGATCAACGGCGCGGAGTGCTCCGCGTACTGGCCCGCGGGGACGGCCGCGTTCCACGTCAACGGCGACGTGTCGCACGCGGTGGCGCAGTACGTCAACGCGACCGACGACCGGCAGTTCGAACGGGACTGCGGCACCGAGATCCTGGTGGAGACGGCGCGGCTGTGGACGTCGCTGGGCCACCACGACCAGCACGGCGGGTTCCGGATCGACGGGGTGACCGGCCCGGACGAGTACTCGGCCGTGGTGGACAACAACGTCTACACCAACCTGATCGCGCAGGAGAACCTGCGCAGCGCGGCGGACGCGTGCGAGCGGCACGAGGACGTGGCCGAGCGGCTGGGCGTGGACGGCGACGAGGTGCGGTCGTGGCGCAAGGCGGCCGACGGGATGCTCATCCCGTTCGACGACCTGCTCGACGTGCACCAGCAGTCCGAGGGGTTCACCTCGCACGCCGAGTGGGACTTCGAGGGCACCGATCCCGACGAGTACCCGCTGATGCTGAACCGGCCGTACTTCGACCTGTACCGCAAGCAGGTGGTCAAGCAGGCCGACCTGGTGCTGGCCATGCACGTGCGCGGCGACGCGTTCACGGCCGAGCAGAAGGCGCGCAACTTCGCCTACTACGAGGCGCGGACGGTGCGCGACTCGTCGCTCTCGGCGGGCACGCAGTCGGTGCTGGCCGCCGAGGTCGGCGCGCTGCGGCTGGCCTACGACTACCTGGCCGAGGCGGCGTTCACCGACCTGCACGACCTGCACCGCAACGTCCACAACGGACTGCACATGGCGTCGCTGGCGGGCGCCTGGGTCGGCCTGGTGGCCGGGTTCGGCGGGATGCGCGACCACCGCGGCGAGCTGTCGTTCGCGCCGCGCCTGCCGCCGGGGCTGTCCCGGATGGCGTTCCGCATGTCGTTCCGCGGCACGCGGCTCGCGGTGGAAGTCGAGCCGGGCTCGGTCACCTACCGGATCATCGGGGGTGAGGCGCTGCGCACCAGCCACCACGGCGAGCCCATCGTGGTGGAGCCGGGCAAGCCGGTCACCCGGTCCACACCGGACGCGCCCGAGCCGCCGGAGCTGACCCAGCCGGCGAACCGCGAGCCGGCGCGGAGGGTGCCGCCCGGCGAGCGGTCGCCGGGCGCTCAGCCGTCGTGAGGGCGCAGGGCGGAAGGCTTGTGCACCGCGTCGCGCCCGCTCTTGGCGCTGCGCACGCGGTACTGGGGGTCCTCCTCCGAGGCCCGCACCTTCCGCCCTGCCGCCTCGACGTCCTCGGTGATCTCCTCGACCACCTCGCCGTGCGTGGTGGAGCCGTGGCTCGACCACTCCACCTCGTCGCCCTTGCGGAACTCCTCGCCCATGGTCCGACCTCCTGGTGACGGGTCTTCCGGTCGTTCCGGGGTACCCCGGAACGAGCTGCGAACACGGAGGTGGGTTGTGGAGGACGACGAGCGCAAGGGCATCCGCGAGGACTTCGACCAGGCGGTGAACATGTCCGCCGCCGAGCTGGAGGCGTGGTTGGAGCGCGCCGAATCCAAAGAGGTCGGTGATTCGTCGGGCGGCGGCGAGTCGACCGGCCACGCCTCCGGTCGCCGGATCGTGACCCTGCTGCGCGCCAAGAAGGCCGAGCTGAGCGACGACGACTACCGGCACATGCGCAAGGTGGTGGGCTACGTGCACCGGCACGAGGCGCAGCGGCCGGACAAGGACGTCGAGCACACGGCCTGGCGGTACTCGCTGATGAACTGGGGTCACGACCCGCTGAAGCGGGCTCGCTGAGGCGGTGGGGATGAGGTGCCCGGCCGGACTCTTGGGGGGATGGGAGTCCGGCCGGGTCTTGTCAGGCGGCCAGTTGGGGGGCGGTGGCCGCCTAAGCCCTCATCGCACGTACAGGTACCCCTGTTACCGGCGACCAATCACGAACTCCGATGGCGACGGGGTGATCTGCGCCATCCCACCGCGTGACACCGTCCACAGAGGGCGACGGGCTGACACCACCGAACCGGGACTCCGCACTACTGCGGCCCCGATCGGGCTTTCTCCGGTCGTCGGGTAACCCACAGGAGTGAGAGGGGCAGCGCTGAGGGCCGCGGCCGGACAGGATGCCGGAATGTGAGCTCAACACCGATCTACGACGAGTTGGCGGCCACCTACCTCGCCGACCTCACACCCGCGGCCGGCGAGCCCGCCGGACCGGACCGACCCGGCCGCCCCGCCGGCCCTCCCCCGGCGCAGGCCGCGCCACCGCACCCGGGCGCGCACCAGTCCCCGCGCTCGGCCGGGCACCAGGCCCAGCACTCGGCCACAGCCCCGGCGCCGGCCACGGTCTCCGTCGCGGTCTCGGTGTCGACACCGGCACCGGTCCCGACACCGGCCACAGCGCCGGCCATGGCACCGGCACCGGCCGCAGTCTCGTCCTCGGTCCCAGCGTCGGCCACGGTCTCGTCCTCGGTCTCGGCGCCGGCACCGGCCTCGGTTCCGGCGCCGGTCCCGCACCCGGAGCCGGTGGCGGCCCGCAGCCGACCAAAGGTCTGAACCACCTCCGATCTTGACACCGCCTCACGCGGCGGAGTAGGACGATCGCAGTCGGTAAGACGAGGTCGCCTACCCCGAAAGGGTGGAGCGGAATGCGTGGAAGAGCGCTGCTGCTGGTCGCGGCCCTGCTCGCCGCCGGCGCGTGCGACGCGGAGCAGATCGACCCGCCCGATCAGGTGACGCTGACCTGGTGGGACTACCTCGACCACTCCCCCATGGCGGACCAGGCCGTCGACAGCCTCCTGGCCCGCTACCAGCAGGGGCACCCCGGCGTCCGGATCGAGCGCACGTCCCTGACCCGCCCGGAGTTCCGGGCGAAGCTCGCCGAGGCGACCGCGTCCGGCGTGTTCCCCGACATCGCCGCCGTCGACTCCACCGACCTGCCCCGGCTGGCTGAGGGCAACGCGGTGGCCGACCTCACCGACCGGTTCGACCGCTGGCGGCTCAAGGACGAGTTCCTGCCGCCGGTGCGCGACAGCGTCGTCCACGACGGCCGGTTCCGCGGCGTGCCGCTGCGCAGCACCACCACCGCCCTGGTCTACAACCGCGACCACTTCGCCGCGGCGGGCGTCACGGACCCGCCGACCACGTGGGAGGGGCTGCGGACCACCGCGCGGGCCCTGACCGCCGCCGACCGGTCCGGCCTGTGCTTCGCCGGCGCGGGCGACGACCTGACCACGACGTTCCTGCCGTTCCTGTGGCAAGCGGGCGGCGACGTGACCGACCTCGGCGACGGGAGGGCGGCCGACGCGCTCACCTACCTCGACCACCTGGTGAACACCGACCGCAGCGCACCTGCCGAGGTCCTGGGCTGGACCGACGCCGATGCCCGGCGCGCGTTCGCCGAGGGCCGCTGCGCGATGGTGATCACCGGGCCCGGCGCGGTGCCCGAGCTGAACCAGGCGGGCCTGGACTGGGCGGCGGCCCGACTGCCCGACGGGGCGGCGGGACCCGCGGGCCAGCTCGGCGGCGAGACGTGGGTGATCGGCCGCAACGGGCAGGTCGACCGGGCGTGGGAGGTGCTGACCTGGCTGGCCGAGGACCCGGACAGCGCGACCGAGTTCGGCGGCGGCCTCGGCGCGCTGCCCAACCGGGCCGACACGGTCGACGCCCTGGCCTGGCAGTGGGACCCGAACGTGCCCGGCTTCGCCGACCAGCTGCGGTCCGCCCGGCCGCGCACCGCCTACGGCCCGGAGTACCCGGAGATCTCCCGCGCCGTCGCCGCGATGGCGGGCCGGGTGCTCACCCGGGAGGGCTTACCCGATCAGGCGATCCTGGACGCCGAGCGGGAGATCGAACCGCTGCTGCGCTAGCCCCGCCCGCCAAGCGTGCGCGTGCCTGTTACCGATCAACTAGCCGTTGTGCCGCAACGTGTTGGGCGGGGTGCACCAGAGGGGGACGCGAACGGGGGCGCGGATGGGCCGAACGGACCCGGGTAACCCGCTGTCATGCGGATCCACACGATGGTGAGCGAACGGCGAGCCGGGAAGAAGGCCGGGCGGAAGGACGACGCCCAGGCCGGTGGCCGGTCGTTCAGCCGGGCCCAGGTGCTCGCGCTCGTCGTGGGCCTGCTGCAGATCGTACTCGCCTCCGTCCCCTTCCTGCCGATGGGCGAGGGCCCGAGCCACACCCTCTACGTGTGCACGGGCCTGGCCGGCGTGGTGCTGGCGTGGCGGCACGGGCACGCCCGCTGCTACGGCGTCCTGCTGCTCCTGCTCTACGGCCAGATGTACATCGACTACGCCGACGAGACCGCCGTCCTGGGCCTGCCGACGTGGGAGACCCTGGCGTACGGCCGGGCGGCCCTGGCCGGTGTGGTGATCGCGTTCATCCCGGCGTTCAAGCGGCGGTAGTCGACGGAGGCCATCGTGCCGTCCGGGTGGAACCGGAGCTTCGCGTCCGGGCTGCGGGCGATCGACTCGAACATCGCGAGGTCGGACTTGGTGGTCGGCCGCCAGTACATGTGGGCGCCGTGGGTGACCCCCATGTCCATCGACATCATGGTGGCGACCGCCCGGTCGTAGCGGCGGCGGCTGAGGTCCGCGCCCCCGGACGCGCGGATGTCGAACACGTCGTGGTCGCCGGTGAGCGGACGCAGCTTCCCCTTCCGGTCGAAACCGTGCACCACCCCGTCGCGCACCACGTATTCGCCGCGTCGTTCGAATTCCGCCATCTTGTCGCGCAGGAAGTCGAACTCGACGCACCGCTGGTCGAAACGGCGCAGCAACCGGTCGTTGAGGTCGAAGTCGGGTAACGAGGGCCGGAAGTACCCGACCAGGCCGCGGTGCTTGCGGGCCGCGCCCAGCCGGATGTCCAGGTCGTCGATGGTCTTGGCCTTCACCGCCTCGGGTTTGGGCAGCGCGCCCTCGCGCAGCCACGCCACCGCGTGCGGGTTCGTCCCGCGCACGTCGATGACGAGGTCCTGCTCGGCGGCCACCTGCTGGAACTTGCGGGCGTGTTCGGTCGGCATGCCGAAAACCGGCTCCACCGACGCCAGGGGGAAGAGGTGATCAGTGCGCACGGCTATTAAGGTCCGCCCGAAATGGGCGTGCACCAGACCGCCGGCTTCGGTTAGCTCGAAGCGTGACCCCTGATTCACTGATCGGACTGCTGGCCGAACCCGAGCGGTTGCGGGTGGCCGCCGCGCTGGTCCTCGGAGCCCGCACCAGTGCGGACATCGCGGAGGCGACCGGGTTGGACGCCCGCCAGGTCGAGAACTCGTTGCGGCGACTGCGGTCGACCGGGCTCGTCGTGACCGACGGGTCCGGCTTGCGACTGCGCGAGGAGCTGTTCAAGGAGGCCACCCGGGTCGAACAGGCGAATCGGGTCCCCGAGGACCCGTTCGTGCGGGATGGGCGGCTGGTGAAGCTCCCCGCGCAGCGCGGACGCAGGCGGGCCGTGCTCGAACAGGTCAGCACCGCGTTCGAGCCGGGTAGACGGTACCCCGAGCGGGACGTGACCGAGGTGCTGCGGCGGTGGTGCGACGGCGGTGAGGTCGACCACGTCACCCTGCGCCGGTACCTGGTGGACGAAGGGCTGCTCAGCCGGGCCGACGGCGAGTACTGGCGCACCGGCGGCCCGGTGAGCGTCTAGCGGGCGCCGGGACGTCCGGACGTCCCCTTGTCGGTCGTGGGGTCGTCCGGTCGTCCGGTGGCGCGCCGGTCAGCCGAAGGTGTCGGGATCGGGGCCGGTGCGCTCGCCCCGGTCCAGCTCCGCCACCCGGCCCATGTCCTCGGCGTCCAGCTCGAAGTCGAACAGGGCGAAGTTCTCGGCGATCCGGCTCGGCGTCACCGACTTGGGGATGACCACGTTGCCCAGCTGCACGTGCCAGCGCAGCACGACCTGCGCCGGTGTGCGGCCGTGCTTGTCGGCGATGCCGGTGATCACCGGGTCGGCCAGCAGCGCGCCCTGCGCCAGCGGGCTCCACGCCTCGGTCGCGATGCCGTGCCGGGCGTGGAAGGCGCGCAGCTCGGCCTGCTGGAGCCGCGGGTGCAGCTCGACCTGGTTGACCGCGGGCACCGCGCCGGTGGCCTCCACGATCCGCTCCAGGTGCGCGGGCTGGAAGTTGGACACGCCGATGGCCCGGACCCGGCCGTCGGCGAGCAGCTTGCCCAGCGCGCGCCAGGTGTCGACGTACCGGTCCTGCGCGGGCGCGGGCCAGTGCACCAGGTACAGGTCGACCCGGTCCAGGCCGAGCCGGTCGGCGCTCGCGTCGAACGCGCGCAGCGCCTCGTCGTAGCCCTGGTCGGAGTTCCACAGCTTGGTGGTCACGAACACCTCGTCGCGCGGCAGCCCCGAATCCGCGACGGCCCGGCCGACCGGTTCCTCGTTGCGGTAGGCGGTGGCCGTGTCGATGCTGCGGTAGCCGACCCGCAACGCCTCCGAGACCGCGCGGTGCGTGTCCTCAGTGGACACCTGGAAGACGCCGAAGCCGAGCTGCGGCATGGTGACGCCGTTGTTCAGGGTGATGGTCCTCATGAGCCTCCATCATGCACCGTGCCGGCGCCCGCCACGCTCCGGACCGGGTCGTCCCGCGACACCGGCGGGTACTGCTCGGCCGGGAAGTGGTTACTCCCGCGCTGCCCGGGTAGGCCCTGGTCATGGGATTCGAACGGGCGGTGGTGACGGGCGGGGCCGGGTTCCTCGGGTCGCACGTGTGCGAAGCGCTGCTCAAGCGCGGCACGCGGGTGGTCTGCGTCGACGACTTCCGCACCGGGTCGCCCGCCAACCTGCCGGACGACCCGAGGCTCGGCGTGGTGGTCGAGGACGTGGCCACACCGCTGCACCTGCTCGGCGACGTCGACCTGGTGGTGCACCTGGCGTGCCCGGCGTCGCCGGTCGACTACCTGCGGATGCCCGTCGACACGCTCAAGACCGGCGGGTTCGGCACGCTGCACGCGCTGGAGCTGGCGCGGCGCAAGGGCGCGCGGATCGTCGTCGCGTCCACCAGCGAGGTGTACGGCGACCCGCTGGAGCACCCGCAGCGCGAGACGTACTGGGGCAACGTCAACCCGATCGGCCCGCGCAGCGTCTACGACGAGGCCAAGCGCTTCGGCGAGGCGCTGACCAGCGCGTTCCACCGGGAGTACGGGGTGGACGCGGGCATCGTGCGGATCTTCAACACCTACGGCGCCCGGATGCGCCCGGACGACGGCCGGATGATCCCGACGTTCGTGCGGCAGGCCCGCGCCGGCGAGCCGCTGACCGTGCACGGCGACGGCGAGCAGACCCGGTCGCTGTGCCACGTGGACGACCTCGTGCGCGGGCTGCTGTCCATGGCCGACAGCGACCACCCCGGACCGGTGAACCTCGGCAACCCGGAAGAGGTCACCGTGCTGGAGGTGGCGCGGAAGGTCGTCGAGCTGACCGGCAGCACGTCCACGATCGAGCACGTCGACGCCATGACCGACGACCCGCGGCGGCGGCGCCCGGACATCTCGCTGGCCCGCGAAGTGCTGGGCTGGCAGCCGGAGATCCCGCTGGACGAGGGGCTGCGCCGCTCGTTCGACCGCGAACTCGTCGGGTAGTCGGACGGTCACCCGTCCACACAGGAGCGAAAGGGGAAAGCCGTGCGCGTGCTCGGTGTCAACGCGGTCTTCCACGACCCCGCCGCCGCCCTCGTGGTGGACGGCGAGGTGGTGGCCGCCGCCGAGGAGGAGCGCTTCTCGCGGCGCAAGCACGGCAAGCGGCCCGTGCCGTTCTCGGCGTGGGAGCAGCCCGAGCTGGCCGCGCGGTGGTGCCTGGAGCAGGCCGGGCTCACCCCGGCCGACCTGGACGCCGTCGCCTACTCCTACGACCCGGACCTGGTCGAGCCGAGCGACGTGCCGTGGGAGGACCTGCGCACCCAGTACGCCCGGCGCGCGCCGTACTTCCTGGCCACCGCGCTGCCCGGGCTGGACCCGGCGATCGTGCGGTTCGTGCCGCACCACGTCGCGCACGCGGCGTCCGCGGGGCTGGCCGCGCCGTTCGGCGGCGACTGCGCCGTGCTGGTCAACGACGGTCGCGGCGAGTGCCGGTCGCACCTGGCGGGCAGCTACCGCGGCCACGGGCTGGAGACGTTGGCCGCGCAGCACCTGCCGCACTCGCTCGGCCTGCTGTACGAGGACCTGACCGAGCACCTGGGCTTCCTGCGCTCCAGCGACGAGTACAAGGTGATGGCGCTGGCCTCCTACGCCGAGCCCAAGCACCTCGACCTGCTGCGCGAGCACGTCCGCGCGACCGGGGACGGCGGGTTCGACGTCACGCCGCTGGACTGGGCGACGCTGGCCAAGCGCCGCGACCCGGACGGCGAGGTGACCCGCGAGCACGCCGAGCTGGCGGCCAGCGTGCAGGTGCGGGTGGAGGAGGTGCTGCTGGACCTGGTCCGCTGGCTGCACGAGCGGACCGGCCAGAAGCGGCTGGCCATGGCGGGCGGGGTGGCGCTGAACTGCGTGGCGAACACCCGGATCTTCGCCGAGGGCCCGTTCGACGAGGTGTGGGTGCAGCCGGCCGCCGGTGACTCGGGGACGGCCCTCGGTGCGGCGCTGTCGGTCGTGGCGGACGAGGGCGAGCCCGCCGCCGCGATGCCCGGCGCCGACCTCGGTCGGTCGTGGACCGACGCGGAGGTCGAGGAGTGCCTGCGCACCGCCAAGATCGCGTACGAAGAGCCTGCCGACGTGGCCGTCGCGGTGGCCGAGGCGTTGGCGGACGACCAGGTGGTCGCCTGGTTCCAGGGGCGCAGCGAGTACGGGCCGCGGGCGTTGGGCCGCCGGTCGCTGCTCGCGCACCCCGGTCGGGCGGAGAACCTGGCCAGGCTCAACGAGGTGAAGGGGCGCGAGCAGTTCCGACCGGTCGCGCCCATGGTGCTGGCCGACCGCGCGGCCGAGCTGTTCGAACGGGGACCGCTGCCCAGCCCGTACATGCTGTTCGTGCACGACGTGCGGCCGGAGTGGCGCGACCGCATCCCGGCGGTGGTGCACGTGGACGGCACCGCGCGCGTGCAGACCGTGGACCCGGCGTCGGAGCCGCTGGTGGCGCGGGTGCTCCGGGAGTTCGACCGGCGCACCGGCGTGCCCGTGGTGGTGAACACGAGCCTGAACACGGCCGGTCGGCCCATGGTGGACGACCCGCGCGACGCGCTGGAGTGCTTCGGCTCGGCGCCGGTCGACCTGCTGGCCATCGGCCGGTTCGTGGTGCGCCGACACCGTGCCGCGGGGCAGCGATGAGCGTCGACTACGCGGTGGTGATCCCGACCGTCGGCCGCGACAGCCTGCGGACCGTGCTCGACGCGTTGGAGCACGGTGACGGCCCGCCGCCGCGCGAGATCATCGTGGTGGACGACCGCCCGGACCCCGGCCCGCTGCCGCCGACGCACTCCGCGCGGGTGCTGCGCAGCGGTGGCCGCGGACCGGCGGCGGCCCGCAACGCCGGGTGGCGCGCCGCGTGCTGCGAGTGGATCGCGTTCCTGGACGACGACGTGGTGCCGTCGCGGTACTGGAAGCAGCGGCTGGCCGACGACCTGGAACGGCTCGGGCTGGACGTGGGCGCGTCGCAGGCCCGGATCGTCGTGCCGCTGCCGGCGGACCGCGAGCCGACCGACTGGGAGCGCGGGACGGCCGGGCTGGCACGGGCGCGGTGGATCACCGCGGACATGGCGTACCGGCGGGCGGCGCTCGTGCGGGCGGGCGGGTTCGACGAGCGGTTCCCGCGGGCGTACCGGGAGGACGCCGAGCTGGCGCTGCGGGTGCAGGGGCGCGGGTACCGGATCGTGAACGGCGATCGCGTGACCGCGCACCCGGTGCGGCCGGCGGGGTTCTTCGCCAGCTTGAAGCAGCAGCGCGGCAACGCGGACGACGCCCTGGTGCGGCGGTTGCTGGGGCCGGGGTGGCGGGAGCGGATGGGCGGCGCGCCGGGGCGGCTGCGGTGGCACGCGGCCACCAGCGCGGCCGGGGTGGCGGCGGTCCTGAGCGGGCTGCTCGGCCGGCGGAGGGCGGCGTTGGCGTTCGGCGCGGCGTGGGCCGGGTTGACCGGGTGGTTCGCGGCGGAGCGCATCAAGCCCGGGCCGCGCACGCGGGCCGAGGTGGTGAAGATGGTGGTGACGAGCATCGCCATCCCGCCGGCGGCGTGCGCGCACCGGCTGCGCGGCGAGGTCCGGCACCGGGGGGTGCCGGTGGCGGGGCGGGAGCGGGGTCGGCTCACTCCGGTGGTGGCGGCGCTGGGCCGGTTGCGCGGGCGGGTGAAGTCGCGCGGGTCCGCGGTCGCCCCGGACCGGGCGGGCGGTTCCGCCGCGCTCTCGGCGGCGGCGCGCGGTTCCGGTGGTGGCTCGCGGGTGACGCGGGATTCCGACGCCGATTCCCGGGCGGTGCGGTGGTGAGGGTCCTCGTGCTGCGCGCGCTCGGCCTCGGCGACCTGCTGACGGCCGTGCCGGCGTTGCGCGGGCTGCGGCGGGCGTTCCCGGGGGCCGAGATCACGTTGGCGGCGCCGGGGTGGTTGGCCGACCTGGTCGCGCGGATCGACGCGGTGGACCGCCTGCTGCCCACCGAGGGCCTCGTGCCCATCGACTTCGACTCACCCGACCTCGCGGTCAACCTGCACGGGCGCGGGCCGCAGAGCACCGAGCTGCTGCGCGCCACTCATCCGGCCCGCCTGATCACCCACGGCGTGCACGTGCCGTGGCCCGCGCACCAGCACGAAGTCCTCCGGTGGTGCCGGTTGCTCGCCCAGTTCGGCATCGCGTGCGACCCCGCCGACCTGCACCTGCCGCCGCTGCCGGCCAACGGCGCGATCGTGGTGCACCCCGGCGCGAGCCACGGCGCGCGCCGGTGGCCCGCCGAGCGGTTCGCCGAGGTGGTCCGCGCGCTCGGCCCGGACGTGGTGGTGACCGGCAGTGAGGCGGAGGCGCCCCTGGTTCATTCCATCGCCCAGGGCCGCACGCGGATGGGTGATCTGGCCGGATTGCTGGACCTGGTGGCGGGCGCACGGCTCGTCATCTGCGGTGACACCGGCGTGGCCCACGTGGCCACCGCCTACCGCACGCCGTCCGTGGTGCTGTTCGGGCCGGTGTCCCCCGCCGAGTGGGGGCCGAGGGGAGGGCCGCACCGGGTGCTGTGGCGCGGGACGACCGGCGACACGTTCGCCGACCGGCCCGACCCGGGGCTGCTCGGGATCACCCCGGCCGAGGTGCTGGACGCCGCGCGATCGCTGCTGGGAGGTGGACCGTGTCCAGGATCGGCGTCATCGGCGCGGGTTATGTCGGGTTGACCACCGCCGCCTGCTTCGCGCGGCTCGGGCACACCGTGGTGTGCGCGGACGTGGACGGGGCGAAGGTCGCGGCCCTGGGCCGGGCCGAGGTCGGCGCGCACGAGCCGGGGCTGGCGGACCTGGTCGCGGAGGGCTTGGCGGCCGGGCGGCTGCGGTTCGTGCGCGGCAACGGCGAAGCCCTGTCCGATGTGGACTTCGTCTTCCTCTGCGTGCCGACGCCGACCGGCGCGGACGGCGCGGCCGACCTCGCGGCGGTGCACGCGGTGCTGCGCGAGGCGCGGGACGCCGTCGCGCCCGGCTGCGTGCTGGTGATCAAGTCGACGGTGCCCGCCGGCACGGCGGACCAGGTCGCGCGGCTGGTCGGGCGGTCGGACGTGCACCTCGTGTCCAACCCCGAGTTCCTGCGCGAGGGCCACGCCGTGGACGACTTCCTGCGGCCCCAGCGGGTCGTCGTCGGCTCGGCGGTCGAGGAGGCGGCCCGGCGGGTCGTCGCGCTGTACGCGGGCACGGGCGCGCCGGCGCTGGTCACCAGCAGTTCGAGCGCCGAGCTGGTGAAGTACGCGAGCAACTGCTTCCTGGCGATGAAGCTGTCCTACGTCAACAGCCTGGCCGAGCTGTGCGAGCAGGTGGGCGCCGACATCGGCGACGTGACCGAGGGCATGCGGCTGGACGACCGGATCGGCGCGTCGTTCCTCGACCCGGGACCGGGCTGGGGCGGTTCGTGCTTCCCCAAGGACACCAGGGCGTTGCTGTCCACGGCGGAGGACGCGCGGGTCGACTTCCCGCTGCTGCGGGCGACCATCGGCACGAACGGCCACCAGGCGCACCGCGTGGTCTCGATCGTGCGGGACGCGGTGGGCGGCTCGCTGGACGGGGTCCGGCTCGGGCTGCTCGGCCTGACCTTCAAGGCGGGCACCGACGACCTGCGCGACTCCCCCGCCCTCGCGGTGGCCGCGCTCCTGGCGGCCGGGGGCGCGCGGCTGACCGGCTACGACCCGTGCGTGGCGGCGGACTGCGGGCCGGTGCGGGTGCTCGACTCGGCCGAGGCGGTCGGCGCGGGCGCCGACGGGCTGGTGGTGCTGACCGAGTGGCCGGAGTTCGCCGAGCTGGACTGGCCCAACCTGGCCGCCGCGATGCGCCACCCGGTCGTCGTCGACACCCGCAACCTGCTGCCGCACGACAAGGTGGCCGAGGCCGGTTTCCACGTCATCGCCCTGGGCCGTCCGGTGAAGCCCGTGACGACCACCGGTGCTCAAGCCGCACGTCGGGACCGTGCCTGAGTGGCAGCGGTGGGGCCGGGCGTCGAACCCGCGCGGGTCCCGCCGGGCGCTACCCGCGCGGGTCCCAGCGGAAGAAGCGGACGGCCAGGCCGGTGGCGGCGACGATCCACAGCCCCAGCGAGAGGGCGGCCGGGCCGACCTGGCCGGCCGGGCCGCCCCACGCCGCCTGCACCAGGACGCCGAGGCCGCTGCCCGGCACCAGGAACACCCACGGGTCGAGCGCGCCGCCCTGCCCGATCAGCCCACCGATGACCAGGGCGAAGAAGAACGGCGTGGTGGTGATCTGGGCCAGCTCGGCGGTGCTGGTGACGCCGCTGGTGCACACGCCCGCCGCGCAGGCCAGCGCCGTGCCGCCGACCAGCACCAGGGCCAGCAGCTCGGGCCGGGCGGGCAGCGGCGCGCCCGCCGCCACCGCGATGCCGAGCAGCACCAGCGACTGGACCAGGGCCAGCACGGCGACCGGCAGCAGGACGCCGGTCAGCACGACCACGTCCGACGCCGCGCCGGTCCGCAACCGCTTCAGGTAGAGGTCCTGCCTGCGGGCGGTCAGCGCGGTCGTCACCGTCACGTACACGGTGAACCCGAAGGCGAACAGCAGCTGGAGGGTGATGACCATCGGCCAGCCCTCCTCCTGGCCGTCCATGGTCAGCGCGAAGTAGGCGCCGGCCGCCAACGGCATCAGCACGGCCAGCGCGGCGGCGGTCCGGTTGCGCAGCAGGAGCTTCAGCTCGGCCACGCCCAGTGCGGTGATCACGCGGTCACGACCTCCCTGCCCGTCCGGGCGCTGTGGAAAACGTCCTCCAGCGACGCGTGGTGCGCGCGGACCCGACCCAGCCGCAGGCCCTCCCGCCCCGCCCACGCCAGCAGCAGCGCCAGGTCGTCCTGCAGCTCACCGGTGCGGACCTCGACCCGGCCGGACGGCCGGTGCACGACGTCGCCCGCCAGCAGCGGCAGCTCGCCGACGTCGACCCGCTCCGGCAGGTCGAACGAGATCCGCGCGGGCTGGGCGGCGAGCACGTCCACCAGCGCGCCGGACACGGCCACCACCCCCTCGTGCATGATCGCCAGCCGGTGCGCCAGCGACTCGGCCTCCTCCAGGTAGTGCGTGGTCAGCACCACGGTCGTGCCCTCGGCCAGCAACCCGCGCACCACCTCCCACGTCCGCTGCCGCGACTCGGGGTCGAGCCCGGTCGTCGGCTCGTCCAGGAACAGCAGCTCCGGGCGGCCGAGCACGGCCAGCGCGAGGTCGAGCCTGCGCCGCTCGCCGCCGGAGAGCTGCTTGATCCGCACGTCGCGCCGGCGCCCCAGGTCCAGCCGGTCCAGCACGTCCTCGGTGGCCCGCCGACCGCTCGTCGCGGACCACAGCCCCACCATCTCGCGCGCCGTCAGGTCGGCCGGGAACCCGCTGTCCTGGAGCATGACCCCGGTCCGCGGGCGCAGCTCGGCGCGGTCCCGGAACGGGTCGTGCCCCAGCACCCGCACCCGGCCCGCGTGCGGGGCGCGCAGCCCCTCCAACGTCTCCATGGTCGTGGTCTTGCCCGCGCCGTTGGTGCCGAGGAGCGCGAACAGCTCCCCCCTGCCCACCTCGAAGTCGACCCCGCGCACGGCTTCGAAGTCCCCGTAGCGGCACCGCAGGCCCGCCACGTCGATCACCGTCTCCCTCATGGCCACCATGCTGGTCGCGGGCGGCCGCCGCCCCCAGTGCCACCGCGCACCGGTCCGTGTGACAGATGTCAGCAGACAGCGGTGCGATCCGGCTCGTAGATTCCACCCGTGACACCGCAGAGCACGACCGCCCTGGGCAGGCTCCGCCGCTACACGTGGTGGTCGGTCGTGGCGGGCGGCGCGGTGGTCGGCCTCGGCACGGTCCTCGACCTGGTCTTCAACGGCCACGGCCCGGTCGCCACGCCGCTGCTGGCGGTGGCCGTGGTGGTCGTGATCGTGCAGCACACCCGCTACCTGCGGCAGGCGATGAGCGGGTTGGGCCGCGGCGAGGACCGGCGGTGGGAGCACGCGGCGACGTTCGCGGTGGCGCTGGCGGCGTGGGGCGCGGTGAGCGCCGACGACGGGTTCCTGCCGGTGTGGGCCGCGCTGCCCGCCCTGGTGGTCGCGCACGTGGCCGCGATCATGCCCGCCGGGCGGCGGTGGCCGGTCGTCGGCGTGATGTCGGCGCTGTCCATCGCGGTCGGCGGCCTGTTCGGCGGCGAGCAGGCCCGGCCGGCGGTCGTGCTGGCGGCTTCGATGACTGCCGTGCTGGTGTTCGCCGACGTGCTCCAGCTGTGGATCTGGGACCTGGTGGTGCAGCACGAGCAGGGCCGGCGGACCGCCGAGGCGCTGGCGGTGGCCGAGGAGCGGCTGCGGTTCGCCGCCGACCTGCACGACATCCAGGGCCACCACCTGCAGGCCATCGCGTTGAAGGGCGAGCTGGCGCAGCGGCTGATCGGCCGGGACGACGACCTGGCCCGGCGGCACGCGGGCGAGGTGGCGGAGCTGGCGCGGACGGCGTTGCGGGAGACCCGCGACGTGGTGCAGGGCTACCGGCGGGCCAGCCTGGGCACCGAGATCGCCAACGCGGTCGGCGTGCTGCGGGCGGCGGGCATCGAGACGACCGTCGAGGGTGACGCGGCGGGCGTGCCGCCGCCGTTGCAGCCGCTGTTCGGCGCGCTGGTCCGGGAGGGGACGACGAACGTGCTGCGGCACAGCCGGGCGCGGCGGTGCGCCGTGCTGATCGACGTCGTGGACGGGCAGGTGCGCGTGCGGCTGCGCAACGACGGCGTGCGCGTGGACGCCGCGGCCGGGAGCGAGGGGTCCGGCGCGGGGCTGGCCGGGCTGCGCGAGCGGTTCGCCACGGTCGGCGGGCGGGTCGAGGTGGGCGTCACCGACCCGGAGGGGTTCGAGCTGGTCGGCCGGGCCGGGGTGGGCCGGTGATCCGGGTGGTGCTGGCCGATGACGAGGACCTGATCCGGGGCGCGCTGGCGGCGTTGCTGGAGCTGGAGGACGACATCACCGTGGTCGCACAGGCCAGCGACGGCGACGCGGCGGTCGCGGAGGTCCGGCGGCACGAGCCCGACATCGCCGTGTTCGACCTGGAGATGCCCCGCCGGGACGGCGTGCTCGCGGCCGAGGCGGTGCGCGGGCTGGCCGGCGTCGCGGTGGTCATCGTGACCCGGCACGCGCGGCCCGGCGTGCTGCGGCGGGCGTTGAGCGCGGGCGTGCGCGGGTTCGTGCCGAAGACGACGCCGGCCGCGCAGCTCGCCTCGATCCTGCGCGACGTGCACGCCGGCCGGCGGTACGTGGACTCCGAGATCGCCGCCGCCGCGCTGACCGAGGGCGCGTGCCCGCTGACCGCGCGGGAGCTGGACGTGCTCCGGCACGCGCTGCGCGGCGGCACGGTGGCCGACATCGCCCGGGAGGCGCACCTGGCCGCCGGGACGGTGCGCAACTACCTGTCGTCGGCGATGACGAAGCTCGGCGTGCGCACCCGCTACGAGGCCGCCCGGCTGGCCTGGGAGGAGGGCTGGATCTGAGCCTGCCCGAGGTGCACGACCTTCACCGTCGTCATCTCGTCCAGCAGCTCGGGCCCGTAGCCGAAGCCGGTGCCGGACAGCCGGCGCGGCTGGGCCGCGCCGCCGGGCGCGCCGCCGAACACCGCGTTGACCTTCACCGTGCCGACCGGCAGCTCCCGCCACGCCCGCTGCGCGTGCGCCATCGACCCGGTCAGCACGGTCGCGGCCAGCCCGTGCTCGTCCACGCACGCCTCGGCCAGGCCGTCCTCGAACGACGGCACCACGCGCACCGGCACGACCGGGCCGAACGTCTCCTCCCGCATCACCCGCATGTCCGGCGTGCAGCGGTCGAGGACGGTCGCCGGGTAGTACGCGCCCTCGCGGTCGTCCACCTCGCCGCCGACCAGCAGCTGGGCGCCGTCGGCCACCGCCTCGACGACGTGCGCGTGCACGTGGTCCCGCAGCCGCACGTCGACCAGCGGCTGGGGGTCGGCGTTCCAGCGGCGGGCCTGCTCGCACAGCGCGGCCAGGAACTCCGCCGCCACGTCCCGGTGCACGAAGACCCGCTCCACCGACGTGCACAGCTGCCCGGCGTTGGTGAACGCGCCGATCGCGGCCTGCTCGGCCGCCCACACCGGGTCCACGCCCGCGTCGACCAGCAGCGGGTCGTTGCCGCCGTTCTCCAGCAGCGCCTTCGCGCCGGTCCGGGCGCAGGCGGCGGCGATCGAGCGGCCGGTGGCCGTGCCGCCGACGTGCGCGACGACGTCCACGTGCGGTGACGCGGCCAGCGCCGCGCCCACCTCGCCGTCGCCGGTGAGGCTCTGGAGCACGCCCGGCGGGAAGTGGTCGACCATGAGCTGCGCGAGCAGCACACCCGTCTGCGGGCAGCGCTCGCTGGGCTTGTGCACCACGGAGTTGCCGGTCACCAGGGCCGCGCCGAGCAGCCCGCAGGACACCGCGACCGGGTCGTTCCACGGCGTCAGCGCGACCACCACGCCCCGAGGTTCGGGCACCATGAAGTCCGCCGCGTCGTGCGAGCCGAGCAGCGACCGGCCGCGGTGGACCGGGCCCAGTTCCGCGTACTGCTCCAACGTGGACGCACCGGCCAGCACACCGTCCCGCGCGGACTCGAACGGGCGGCCGGTCTCGGCGTGCAGGAGGTGCGCCAGGTCGTTCGCGTGGTCCAGGATCGCGACCGCGGCGGCCTTGAGCGCGGCCCCCCGTTCGGAGGCGGGCGTCATCGCCCAACCGGGCTGCGCCTCACGCGCGGTGAGCACCGAACCGGCCACGTCCTCGTCCGTGGCGGTGGGCAGTCGAACGATCAGCCGACCGTCCACCGGGCTGTGGACGTCGAGCGCATCGACACGCATGTCCGTCATGGGCTCCGGGTACCCCTGTGCCCCAGGCGAAACCCGAGCCGAGGTCCCGAGGAGGACAGCCATGCCCGGAAGCGAGGAGCTGCCCAGCACGATCGCGCGCTCGTCCAAGAAGGCGCAGCGGACGTGGATCGAGGCGCACGACTCGGCCGTCAAGACCTACGGCGAGGGCGAGCGCTCGCACCGCACCGCGTTCGCCGCGCTGAAGCACTCGTTCGAGAAGGTCGGCGACCACTGGGAGCCCAAGGAGAAGAAGGGCCCGTCGGACGCGCAGGCCGCGCGCAGCACGCCGAAGCGGGGCAGGACCGCGGGCGGCGTGGACGCCAACGCCAGCAAGCAGCACCTGTACGACGTGGCCAAGAGGCTGGACGTGCCCGGCCGGTCGACCATGACCAAGCAGCAGCTGGTGGAGGCGATCGGCAAGGCGAACAACCGCAAGACCGCGAAGGCCCGGTCCTAGGAAGCGGTGACCGGGATCGCCCTCTGCCCTGTCGGGGCACGTCCTACGATCGGCGCATGGCATCCCGGTCACCGTGGGCCGCGCTGGCCCGGCTCGGCCAAGCCCACTGGTTCTTCGGCAACCTCTACGAGGCCGCGGTCGACGTGCCCCGGCTGGTGGCCGACGCCGAGCGGGAACCGCGGCTGCTCGGGCCCGGCAGCCCGCTGCGCTACTACGCCCCGGCGGCGCCCGTGACGGTCGCGGCCACCGGGGCGGCCCTGGTGGAAGCCTGGCGATCGGGTGGTGACCGGCGTGCCGTCGCGACCTCGGCGGCGGGCACGCTGGTCGCCGCCGGGCTCACCGGGTACCTGGTCAGGGCGGTGAACCTGCGGCTGCTGCGCGGTGGGACGCCGCCGGGCGCGGACGAGCGGCGGCGGTTGCTCCGGACCTGGCACCGGCTCAACCTGGTCCGCCTCGCCGCGCTCGCCGTGGCCGCGCTCGCCCTGCGCCGGTCGCGAGGGGTCAGGGCTCCAGCCACCCCCGGTCGGTGAGCAGCTGGCTCGCCTGCGGGCCCATCAGGGTCATGCCGCCGTCGACCACGAACGACGCGCCGGTCACGTACCCGGCCGCCGGCGTGGCCAGGAACGCCACCACGGCGGCGACCTCGCTCGCGTGACCGGGCCGCCCCAGCGGCACGCCCGGCCGTGACTGCGTGCGCGGGTCGACGTCCTCCTGGCCGGTCATCGGGGTGGAGATCTCGCCCGGCGCGACCGAGTTGACCGTGATCGCGTGCTCGGCCAGCTCCAGCGCCAGCACCTTGGTCAACGCGCCGAGCCCGGCCTTGGCCGCGCAGTACGGGGCAGCGCCGACCCTCGGCTGGTGCTCGTGGACCGACGTGATGTTGATGATCCGACCGCCGCGACCCGCCGCGATCATGTGCTTCGCGGCCCGCTGCGCGCACAGGAACGCGCCGTCCAGGTCGACCGACAGCACACCGCGCCAGGTGTCGAAGTCCATCTCCAGCGCCTTCTGCGCGCTGCCGGCGCCCGCGCAGTTCACCAGCACGTCCACCCCGCCCAGCTCGGCGGCCAGGTCGTCCACCACGGACGCGGCGGCGGGCAGGTCGGTCAGGTCGAGCTGCCGCACGACCGCCCGGACGCCCAGCCCGCGGACCTCCCGCGCGGTGTCCTCGGCGCCCGCCGGGTCGCGGTGGTAGGTGATGCCGACGTCGACGCCGCCACCCGCCAGCGCCACCGCGATCGCCTTGCCGATGCCGGAGTCGGACCCGGTCACCACGGCGCGCGTCGGCGTGCCGGTCCGGTCCTGGGGCAGGGGTGCGCTCATGGACCGCGGGTACCCCGCCGGGTGTTTGCCACACGCCGTGCCGGGAAAGCTCCGGGCAGCGAGAACGGCGTTCGGAGGGAGAACAATGAAGGCCGTCACCTGGCACGGCAAGAGGGACGTGCGCGTGGACACCGTGCCGGACCCGATCCTCAAGGAGCCGACGGACATCATCGTCCGCATCACCTCCACCGGGCTGTGCGGTTCCGACCTGCACCTGTACGAGGTGCTGGGACCGTTCATCGACCAGGGCGACGTCCTGGGCCACGAACCGATGGGCGTGGTCGAGGAGGTGGGGTCGGAGGTCACCGCGGTCAAGCCGGGCGACCGGGTGGTGATCCCGTTCAACGTCTCCTGCGGCTCGTGCTTCATGTGCGACCGCGGCCTGCAGTCGCAGTGCGAGACGACGCAGGTGCGCGAGCAGGGCTCGGGCGCGGCGCTGTTCGGCTACACCAAGCTGTACGGGCAGGTGCCGGGCGGGCAGGCGGAGTTCCTGCGGGTGCCGTTCGGCAACACGCTGCCGATCAAGGTGCCGGACGGCCCGCCGGACGACCGGTTCGTCTACCTCTCGGACGTGCTGCCCACGGCGTGGCAGGCGGTCGAGTACGCGGCCACCCGCGACAGCCTCGTGGTGCTCGGCCTCGGTCCGATCGGCGACATGGCGACCCGCATCGCGCAGCACCGCGGCGTGGAGACGGTCATCGGGGTCGACCTGGTGCCCGAGCGGATGGCCCGCGCCCGCTCCCACGGCGTGACCGTGCTGAACGTGCGGGACGCCCACGTGGTCGACCACATCCGCGAGCTGACCGGCGGGCGCGGCCCGGAGGCCGTGATCGACGCCGTCGGCATGGAGGCGCACGGCGCGCCGGTGGCGAAGTTCGCGCACCAGGCCGTCGGCCTGCTGCCGGACGCCATCGCGGCGCCGTTCATGAAGACCGCGGGCGTGGACCGGCTGCACGCGCTGCGGTTGGCGATCGAGCTGGTCCGGCGCGGCGGCACCATCTCGCTGTCCGGCGTCTACGGCGGGATGGCCGACCCGATGCCGATGCTGACCATGTTCGACAAGCAGATCCAGCTGCGGATGGGTCAGGCCAACGTGTGGCGCTGGGTGCCGGAGATCCTGCCCCTGCTGACCGACGACGACCCGCTCGGCGTCGACACCTTCGCCACCCACCACATGCCGCTCGACCAGGCGCCGCACGCCTACGAGATCTTCCAGCGCAAGCAGGACAACGCCGTCAAGGTCCTCTTCCGCCCCTGACCGGGCGTCCTGGGGCGCGGTGCTGACCGCAGCGAACGGCCCCGCCGCAGTGGTGCGCGGCGGGGCCGTTCGCTGCGGTCGTTCGCCGAGGTCATTCGAGCCGGTCTTCCTCGTCCTCGTCCTCGTCGTCGCCGCCGGTCTCCCGGCTGCGCTCGTGCCAGGGCCAGGCGAACCACAGCGTGCCGAACAGCACGGCCGCGAAGCCGCCCAGCGCGAACGCCACCCAGCCGCCGATGATGACCTCGCCGAGCAGCAGGATCGTCCCGATCATGGCGACGGCCAGGAACGCCAGGCCGGCGATGGCGAAGCGGTTCGCCACCTCGATCACGTCCTCCCGCCTGCCGCGGCGGAAGAGGAGCCGGTGCCAGGCGGCCGGCGCGGTCAGCAGCGCTACCGCGCACGCGGCGAACAGCACGGTGACCAGGTGAGTGATGCGGACGTAGCTGTCGGCCGACGCGTACCGGTCGGTGAACGTGATCGACAGCAGGAAGCCGAACAGGATCTGCACCCCGCCCTGCGCCACGCGCAGTTCCTGCAACAGCTCGTTGAGGTTGCGGGCCAACCTCCGTTGGTGTGACTCCTCAGCCTGGCTCACGGCCACCACGTACCCATCACCGGCCATGGTCAACCATTATTTTCGGGTGACGTACGAGAGGCCGAAGTGGTTGAGGGTGGCGGGCAGCGGCGCGTGCAGCACCGGCACCTCCAAGTGCTCGCGCAACGCGTCCAGCATCGTGCTGCCGGCGACCAGCACCAGGTCGCGACCAGGGCAGATGGCCGGACCGCCGCTGAACGGCACCAGGCCCGGGTCGTTCGGCGCGGGCCAGTTGCCCGGCGCGTAGCTGTCGGCGTACGGCAGGCGGTCCGGGTCGCGGTGGAAGTACGGCGCGAACACGACGAACGTGGTGCCCGCCGGCAGCCACGTGCCGTGCCAGCGGGTCGGCTCGGTGCTCTCCCGCAGGATCACCGGCGTGGTCGGCCACAGCCGGGCCGACTCCCAGATGCCCGCCTCGCCCTGGCCGCCGATCGCCAGCGCCCGCATCGTCACGATGCCCGCCGCGTCGAACGCGAACAGCCAGTGCGGCGCCTGGTCCAGCAGCTCGTCGGTGGGCGCGAGGCTCGCCAGGCTGCCCGGCTCCCGGCGTTCCAGGTGGCCGCGAAGCCGCTGCTCGAACCGCTTTCGCAACGCCTCCCGGCGCGGGTGCAGGTAGGCCCAGTTCGCATTGCCGCGCAACGTCTTCAGCACGTCGGTCAGCTCGACGTCCTCGCGCGCGAACGACCCGAGCACGATCCGCCGCGCCGCCCGCCACCACGCCTGCGCGAACGCCTCCCAGGTCAGCTCGCCGACGCTGCGGGCGTGGCGCAGCAGCAGGTCGGCCTCGTCGGCGACGATCGACCGCACGTCCACCTTCTCCGGCCGCAGCACGTCCTCGTTCACCGCGCGCCGCCGCGCCCGCTCCTCCCCCGTCGAGATCAGCACGCCGTGCGGCTGGAAGTGCGCCAGCGCGGCCCGCTTCTCCCGGGTCGCCGGCGCGAACGGCGTCGGCGAGTCGGCCAGCAGCCGCGACACGTCCACCGGGTCGAGGAGCAGCGCGACGCTGCGCCCGGTCACCCGCAGCCGCAGCGGTTCCGGGCCGTACCGCTCCCGGAACCCCCTCATGACGGCCACCGCCGCGGCGTCCGCCTGGACCTTCTCCGCCACCGCCGTCACAGCAGCCCGGCGCACGATGACGCCCTTGGCCAACGTCGGCAGCAGCACCTTGGCGAACGCCCGGCCGGTGTCCAGCCGCGAGGCTACGGCCACGATCCCTCCTCGGCGTGCGCGACGACGAGTTCGCGCACCTCACAACCCTCGGGCTGGTTCAGCGCGAACACGATCGCGTCGGCGACCCGCTCGGGCGGGTTGAGCTTGCTGTCGTCCGGCGGCCGGTACTGCTCGGCCCGGTCGTCGAAGAAGCGGGTGCGCATCCCGCCGGGGATCACCAGCGTCACGCCGACCCGCCCGGCGGTCTCGGCGGCCAGCGCCCTGGTGAAGCCGACCACGCCGAACTTCGAGGCGCAGTACGCGGTGGCGTCGCTGACCGCCTTGATGCCCAGCGTGGACGCGATGGTCACCACCCGGCCGCCGCCGGACAGCAGCGGCAGCGCCGCCCGCACCACCGCCGCGGTGCCGAGCAGGTTCACCATCACCACCCGGTCCCAGTCCGCGCCGGACACCTCGTCCAGCCTGCCGCACGCGTCCGTGCCCGCCGCCGTCACCACGGCCCGCAGGCCGCCGTTGCGCTCGGCGATGGCCTGGACCGCGCGTTCGGCGGCCCTGGTGTCGGACAGGTCGACCGACTCGAAGTCGGCGACCTCCGCCGCCGCCGGAGCGGCCTTGTCCAGCACGAGCGGTCGCCCGCCCAGGTCGTGCACCGCCTTGACCACGGCCGCGCCCAACCCGGACGCCCCTCCGGTCACCAGCACCTGACCGAGCATCAGCCCCTCCTCGACAGCATCTCGGTGGTCGAACGGCCCCGGTGGTAGGGCACGACGACGGTCCGCCCGCCCCAGCCCCCGACCAGGTCCGCCTCCGGCAGCGAGTCCACGGTGTAGTCGCCGCCCTTCACCCACACGTCCGGTCGGACCTCGGCCAACACGCGCTCCGGCGTGTCGTCCTCGAACACCACCACCTCGTCCACGCACCCCAGCGCGCGCAGCACCTCGACCCGGTCCTGCTCCCCGGTGACGGGCCGGTCCGGGCCCTTGAGCCGGCGCACCGACGAGTCGGAGTTCAGGCACACCACCAGGCAGTCGCCGAGCGACCGCGCGGCGCGCAGGGTGCGGACGTGGCCCGCGTGCAGCAGGTCGAAGCACCCGCCGGTGGCGACGACCACGCCGCCGCGCGCCCGCACCGCGTCCACTGTGGACAACTGGTCGACGGGCCGGAAGCCGGAGGCGCCGCCGCACCGCAGAAACTCGGCGGCCGACAGCACTCCGGCGGCCACCGCGTCGTCCATCGCCGCACCGCCCATGAGCCGCACCGCGACCGTCGACGCGAACCGGTCGCCCGCGCCGCACGGGTCGACCACGGGCACGCGGGGCGCGGGCACCGCGACCGGCGTGCCGCCGCCGTGCAGCAGCGCGCCGCCGGACCCGAGCGTCACCACGACCGCCCGCGCCCGCCACCGGTCGCGCAACGCTCCCAGCGCGTCCACCGGGTCGGCCCGGCCGCTGAACGACCTGGCCTCGGCGGCGTTCGGCGTCACCAGGCGGGCGTCGGGCACCGGGTCCGGCCCGCGCGGGTGCGGGTCCCAGACCACCGGCCGGCGGGCGAGCACGCCGCGCAGCCGCTCGTCGCGCACCAGCCCGCGCCCGTAGTCCGAGACCAGCACGCAGTCCGCTTCGAGGACCGCGTCCAGCATCTCGTCGGTGACCCGCGGCGCGCCCGGCCCACCACCCCGGTCCAGCCGGGCGATCGACTGGTCGCCGCACCGCAACCGCGTCTTGACCGGCGTCGACGCGGACGACGGACCCAGCACCGACGGCACCCGGGCCAGCTCCTGCCGCAGCCGGCGCCCGTCCTCGTCGTCGGCCACCGCGCTGACCAGCGTCACGTCCACGCCGTCGGCCGCGGCCAGCGCGGCGGCGAGCCCCGCCCCACCGGGCCGCGCCCGCTCCTCCTCGACGTCCAGCACCGGCGCGGGCGCGTCCGGGCACAGCCGGTCGGCCGTGCCGATCACGTCCACGTCCAGCAGCGAGTCGCCGACCACGACCAGCTTCACGACACCCTCCGCCCCGCCGCGGGCAGCGCGCCCTCGAAGGCCGCGCACAGCGCGTGCACCGCGACCAGCTGCGCCTCCTGCACGTTCGCGGGCTCGCCGGGCAGCGCCAGCACCTCGTCCACCACCTCGGCCAGCGGGTTCGGCACGGGGCCGGTCATGGCCCACACGTGCGCGCCCGCCTGCCTGCCCGCCTTCGCCGCCTCGATCAGGTTCGGGCTGCGCCCGCTCGTCGTCAGCAGCACGACCACGTCCTGCGGCCGGGCGTGCGCGGTGACCTGGCGGGCGAACACCTGGTCGTAGCCGTAGTCGTTGCCGATCGCGGTGACGCTGGACGACTCCGAGCACAGCGCGATCGCCGAGAACGGTCGCCGGTCGTCGCGGAACCGGCCGACCAGCTCGGCCGTCAGGTGCTGCGCCTCGGCGGCGGACCCGCCGTTGCCCGCGGCCAGCAGCCGGCCGCCGTCGGCGAGCCTGCGGGCCAGCACGCCGCCCCAGCGGGTCAGCCGCGGCGCCTGGGCGCGCAGCCCGGCCAGCGACTGGGCCAGCCCGTTCAGGTGCGCGTCGACGCTCATCGCGTCCCTCCCACGGCAACGGCCTGGCCCACCGTGACCCGCTCGTAGACGCGTTCGGTGTCCTCGGCGATCCGGTCCCACGTGTAGCGCACGCTCACCCGGTCCAGGCCCGCGATGCCGCACGCCTCCCGCCGGGCCTGGTCGGCCAGCATCGAGTGCAGCGCCCTGGCCAGCGCGGCCGGGTCGCGCGGCGGCACCAGCACGCCCGTGACGCCGTGCACCACCGTGTCGGTCAGGCCGCCGACCTCGCTGGCCACCACCGGCACGCCGCAGGCCATGGCCTCCAGCGGCACGATGCCGAACGGCTCGTACCAGGGCACGCACGCCACCACGTCGGCCGAGCGCAGCAGCGCGGGCATCTCGTCCCGCGAGACCTGCCCGGCCAGGCACAGCCGGTCCTGGACGCCGAGTCGTTCGGCGTGCGCGGCCAGCCGCCGCGCCTCCGGGTCGGCGCCGACGTCCACCGGGCCGCCCGCGATCACCAGCTCGGTGTCCGGCAGGGTCCGCAGCGCGGTGATCAGGTCCTGGAAGCCCTTGCGCGGCACGAGCCTGCCGACCGAGACGACGCGGTGCGGCAGCCGGCGGCGCAGGACCGGGCCGTCCGGCCGGAAGCGGTCCGGGTCGACGCCGCACGGCACGACCGAGATCCGGGACCGCCGCACGCCCATGCGCATCAGCTCGGCCGCCTCGTCGTCGCAGGTCGCGGCGATCCGGTCGGCTTCGCGGCCGATCATCCGCTCGATCGCGATCCGCTCGGTCGGGCTGGTGTCGTCCGCGCCCTGGTGGCGGCGCTTGACCGTGCCCAGGGCGTGGTAGGTCTGCACGACCGGCACGCCGACCTTGCGCGCGGCCAGCACCGAGGCCAGGCCGGACATCCAGAAGTGCGCGTGCACGACGTCCGGCCGCTCGTCGTACCACTGCCGCTCCAGGAACCGGGCGAAGTCGCCCATGTGCGGCAGCAGCTCGTCCTTGGGCACCGGGTGCGCCGGACCGGCGGGCACGTGCACCACCTCGTAGCCCTGCTCGGTGCGCGCCCGCTCGGGCAGGTCCGGGTCGTCGCGACGGGTGTACACCACCACGTCGTGACCGCGTGCCGTCAGCGCCGCGGACAGCGAGGCGACGTGCACGTTCTGCCCGCCGGCGTCGACACCGCCCAGGGCCGCCAGCGGGCCGGCGTGCTCGGACACCATCGCGATCCTCATCCGCTCACTCCTGTCAACAACCGGTCCCAACCCCGCAGGAACGCGTCGAGCCCGTACCTGGCCAGGGCGAACTCCCTGGCCTGCTTGCCCTTCTGCCTGGCCAGGGCGGGGTCGGCGACCAGTTCCGCCACGGCCCGCGCCAGCTCGTCCACGTCGGTGGACACCACGCCCGCCTCCGGCGGCACCGCGCGCACCACTTCGGTGCACGCCAGCGCCACCACCGGCATCCCCAGGTGCATCGCCTCGATCAGCGAGAGCCCCAGCGACGTCCACCGCACCGGGTGCAGGTAGAGCCGCCGCCGGGCCAGTTCCCGGTGCAGCGACTCCAGGTCGTGGTCGCCGCGGCCCACCTCCCCCAGCTGCTCGGTCTTCATGCCGAACACGTCCAGCGGCGCCACCTCGGCGAACCGCGGCAGCAGGTCGGCGCCCACCACCCGGCCGCGGCGCACCGGGTCGTTGACCACGACGGCCGCCCGCGGCAGGTCGCCGGTGTACAGGGGGCCGGGGTCCACCACGCCGTGCTCGATGACGACCGTGCGCGCGGTGCCGCAGTCCCACATCAGGTCGTTGAAGTGGGTGACGTGGACGATCGTGCCGGGCCAGTCCTTGAGCGGGTGCGCCTGGTTGGGGTACTTCGGCGTGTTGTGCTCCAGGTACACCACCGGGACGCCGGTCGGCACCCAGCCGACCTCCTCGGGCCGTTGCAGCACGGCGACGTCGGCGTCCACCCCGGACACCTCGACCTCGCGCGCGGCCGGCCAGTCGCGCCCGGCGAGACCCATGCCCTTGGGCGGTCCCGGGATCAGGTACTCGTGCCCACCCCGGACGAACGCGTTCGTCCAGGAGCCGTGCACGTGCCACAGCAGGATCTTCACGTCCGCACCCCCACTAGTTCGGTGACGGCGGTGACGACCCGGTCGGGCGTCACCCGGTCCAGACACGGGTGGCCCGCCACCGGGCACTCGCGGGCACGCGAGTCGCGGCACGGCGCGTTCTGGTCACCCAACAGCACGTGCCGCCCGTGCGGCGCCCACCGACGTGCGGGCACCACCGGGGAGAACAGGGACACGACCGGCGTGCCGACCGCGGCGGCGAGGTGCGCCGGGCCGGTGTTGCCGACCACGACGGCGTCGGCGCGGGCCAGCAGCCCGGCGAGCTCGGCGAACGTCGTCCGACCGCCGAGGTCGACGCCGTGCGCGCCCGCGACGTGCTTGGTCAGCGCCGTCTCGCCCGGCCCGCCGGTGACCAGGACGCGGTGCCCGGCCCCGGTCAGGGCGGTGACGGCCTCGGCGCACCGGTCCGGCGACCAGGCGCGGGCGGGCACCGAGGCGCCGGGGTGCAGCACGACGTACGGGCCGATCTCGGCGGGCTCCGGCGGGGTGGTGATCGCCAGGCGGCCGTCGTCACCCGGTGGGAGTTCGAAGCCCGCGGCGCGGGCGACTTCCAGCGCGCGTTCGGCCTCCGGGACGTCCGGGTCGTCCCGCAGTCGGACGTCCAGGAGGGAACCGGGGTAGTCGGTGGAGCGGGCCACGACCTTCGGCACGCCGGCGAGCTTGAGCAGCAGCGCCAGCGGCAGCGGGCTCTGGTGGAACGAGGTGAGGATCAGTGCCACGTCGGCGCGGACCTCTTTGAGGAGCGCGACGACCCCTTCTACGTCCGCGCCCCGGACCTCGGGGGCGGGGTTGCCGATCCACGGGCAGTCCCACCGCACGACCCGGTCCACGCCGGGCAGCAGGGCGGCGGCCTGCGCGCCGGGGTGCCCGCAGAGCAGCACGACCTGGCCCGCGGTCGCGGCGGCGCGGACCGCCGGACCCGCGAGGAGCACGTCACCGTCGCTGTCGAGCCTGGCCACGAGCGTCCTCATAGGACCATCTCCGCCGCGGCGCCCAGGTCGGGCGCGGCGCGGGGCGCGCGGTCGACCTCGTCCGGCAGGGTGGCGGGGGTCGGCACCAGGATCGGGACGACGCCCGCGGCCAGCCCGGCTTCGACGTCGGCCTCGATGTCGCCGATGAAGTAGGTGCGCTCGGGACGCGCGTCCAGGGCGGCGCAGGCGCGGAGGATCATGGCGGGCGCGGGTTTGCGGCACGCGCAGCCGTCCTCCGGGGCGTGCGGGCAGACCTGCCACGTGTCGAACGGACCGAGCAGTTCGTCCACCCGGGAGTTCACCGCGTCCACTTGCGCGCGGGTGAGCAGGCCGCGGCCGATGCCGGACTGGTTGCTCACGACCCCGGTGCGCACTCCCCTGCCGCGCAGGGCCAGCAAGAACTCGTGCGCGCCCGGCATCGGCACCACCAGTTCGGGGTCGCCGTTGTAGGGCACGTCCTTGATGAGCGTGCCGTCGCGGTCGAAGAGCACCGCGTCGGGGTTCTGGTCCACAGAGGAGAGTTAGCCGGTGGAAGTGGAAGCAAACACTTCGGGGAGAAGCGCTACTGACCGTCACCGGAAGGGGTGTCGGTGGCATGGCCGGCGAGCGAGGAGGTGTGGGAACCGGATGAAGGGGTATCCGAGGTTCGAACTCGATTTCCGAGGAGAGGTTGTTTGCAGTGACGACGATCGAGAAGTCCGTGGACGTCGAGGTCCCGGTCACGACCGCGTACAACCAGTGGACGCAGTTCGAGTCGTTCCCGCACTTCATGGAAGGCGTCGAGCGCATCACCCAGGTGACGCCCACGCGGACCCACTGGGTGACGAAGATCGGCGGGGTCGAGCGCGAGTTCGACGCGGAGATCACCGAGCAGCACCCGGACGAGCGGGTGGCCTGGCACACCGTCGACGGCCCGCCGCAGGGTGGTGTGGTGACCTTCCACCGGCTCGACGACCACCGGACCCGGGTCCACGTGCAGATGGAGTACGACCCGCAGACGCTCACCGAGAAGGCGGGTGCGGCGATCGGCCTGGTCGGCCACCGCGTGTCCGGTGACCTGGAGCGGTTCAAGGAGTTCATCGAGGGGCGGGGTGCGGAGACCGGTGCGTGGCGCGGCGACGTGAGCCGCCCGCCGCAGGCCGGCGAGACGCGCCACGACCTGCCCGACGGCGGCCGTCCCGGTGACGCCCTGCGATGAGCGCGCCGGTGGTCCCGGGGCCGAGGGGGCGGAGCCGAACGGCTCCGCCGATCCCCGATCCGAGGCCGCCAGTGGACGGCAGTTGAGTAGTTGAGCGAGATCCCCGCGGGTTACGACCCGCGGGGATTTTCGTGTGCGGGAACCACGCGCTCCCCGGTGGTGGCCCGCGCTCGTCTGGTCGCGTCGGCCGCGTCGGTCGTGCGAAAGGCCCGCGAACCGGGTGGTTCGCGGGCCTTTCGCGGTCGTGCTCCGGGGCGGTCCCGCCGGCCGTCCTGCCTAGCCGTCCTTCAACCGCTCGAACAGCTGGGTTACCGAGCGGCGCAGGTCCGAGGCGTCGTCGCCGAGCAGCGGGCCCTTCGGGGAACCGCCGTCCACGTCCTGGGCCAGCAGCTCGCGCAGCACCTCCAGCACCACCTCCGGGTGCCCCAGCGGCACGGGGGCGGCGAAGGTCTGGGCGGAGCTGATCAGGTCCTCGTGCCGCCGGATCAGCTCGCCCACCTCCGCGCCCGCCGCCGCGCCGGCCACCAGGTGCACGGGCACCGCGCGGTCGGCGAACTCGGACAGCACCTCGTCCGCCTCGCGCCACGGCTCGTCCGTCGCGGGCAGCCGGCACCACATGACCTGCAGGTGCTCCGTCAGCGGGCGCCACGTGCCGGGCAGGTCGCCGTGCCTGCCCACACCGGCCGGGTCGAGCACGACCACCGCCGGGGCGTCCGGCGGTCCGGCCCACACCACGGACGGTCCTTCGGTCCTCGGTTCCTCGTCCATGCGGTCACACCTCCACTACGGCGGGTTCCACGCAGTAGACGGTGTATGCGGATCGGATCACGGGTTGTGCCACGTTCCGCACCCGCACCCCGCCCGGCGTCATGCCGTGCTCGGTCCCGAAGTGCGCGTGCCCGTGCACCGCCAGGGTCGTCCCGTTCGCGTCGATCGCCTCGCCCAGCAGGTACGAGCCGAGGAACGGGTAGATCTCCGCCGGCTCGCCGCGCAACGTGTCGGGCACCGGCGAGTAGTGCGTCAGCGCGACCTTCACGTCGGTGTCGAGGCTGCCCAGCGCGCCGTCGAGCGAGTGGGCGATCTCGGTGGTGTGCCGGATGAACGCCTTCATCTCCGGCTCGCCGAACGCGCTGCCGCACTTGCCCGCGAACCCGCCGCCGAAGCCCTTCACCCCGGCCACGCCCAGCGTGTGGCCGTCCACGCTGATCGTGGTGGTCTCGCCCTCCAGCACGGTGAGCCCGGCGTCCCGCAGCACGGCCGTGACCTCGTCCGGCTTGTCGTCGTGGTGGTCGTGGTTGCCCAGCACGGCGACCACCGGCACCGGCAGCCCGCCGAACTCGTCGGCCACCACCCGCGCCTCGGACACCGTGCCGTGCCGGGTCAGGTCGCCGGCCAGCAGCAGCACGTCGGCGCAGTCGCCCAGCTGGTCGAGCGCGGGCCGCATCCGCCCGCGCGCGTCTTCTCCCAGGTGCACGTCACCGACCGCGGCGATGCGGATCATCGGATCTCCTCTCGGCCGACCGGCGCGTCGGACGGCACGACCTTCACGTCATCGAGCACCTTCAACTCCGGCGCCACGTCGTGGATCACCGCCTCCAGCTCGGCGCGGCGCTCCGGGCTGGCGACGTCGCCGGACAGCAGCACGGTGTCGCCGCGCACCGTCACCCGCACGCCCAGCTCGGTGGTGCGCGGGTCCTCGGCCAGCGCCTGGCGCAGCCGGGCGGAGAGGTACTGCTCTGCGGTCATCACGCGCTCCTGGTCAACGGGGTCGGCAACAGTTCCAGGCGTTCGACCAGCACGAGGAACGCCTCGGCGTACGGCGAGTGCTTGGTGGCCCCCCGCACCTTGTCCCAGTCGATCTGCTCGCGCAGCGCGCGGGCGAACGGCAGCAGCTCGCTGAAGTCGCAGCGGTGCCCGTCCAGGACCAGCAACTTCCCGATCATCACCTCGGTCGCGGGCATCACCGGCAGCACCACCGAGCCGACCTGCAGCTCCTCGGCGCGGGCCAGCGTCTCGTCGGTGACCGGCACCTCGTTCGGCCGGAACAGCAGGTCGACCAGCAGGTCGCCGTCGTACGCCTTCAACAACCAGTCCTCGGGCGGCGTGGCGGCGCGCATGCCCGCCTCGACGAGCGCCCTCACCGCCTCGGTCGCGTCTTCCTCGCGGACCAGGATGTCCACGTCGTGCTCGGTCGCGGGCCCACCTCTGGCGTACACCGCACACCCGCCCGCCAACGCGAACGGGATGTCGTGCGAGCGCAGGGCCTTGGCCACTTTGGTCAACGTGCGCAGCAGCTCGTTCTGGACACCGCTCATGCCGTGGTGACTACCCAGGTGGCCGGTTCTTCACACGGCACGGGTAGCACCGCCCGCATGGGGTAGCCCAGTCGGCATGACTGCCACACCGCCCGACCCGGACCCGGCCCGCACGCCCGGCCTGGAACCCGGTGGCGGGGTCGCGCCCGGTGAGACGCCGCCCGACTCCGGCCAGACCTCCGGCCTGTCCCACCCGCAGCCCATGCCGTCCCGGCGCGGTCCGATCATCACGCTGGTGGCGGTGCTGGTCATCACGCTGCTGACCTTGGCGTTCGTGGTCGCGGAGGTGATGAACTGGAGCAAGCTGTTCTGAGGGCCGCGGCGCCGACGCCCGGGGCTTCAGGGCTCACGGCTCCGGTGCTCAGGGCTTCACGCTCAGGGCTTCAGCGGCGGGCTCGGCCGGAAGCCTTCCTTGCGGCCGAGCCCGTCGAGGAGCTGCTTGAGCGCGTCGCGGGAGCTGTGCCGGGGCGACCAGCCCAGTCGGGTGAACGCCTTGGTCGCGTCGAGCAGCGGCGTGGTGAGGGCCAGGTCGACCCACCCGGGCGAGGTGGGTTGCAGGCGCAGGCGCCAGCTGACCCGCGCGGCGGTGCGCAGGACGGCCGGCGGGATCGGGACGTGCCGGGCGCCCATCACCTCGGCCAGCACCCGCGGCGTCATCACCGGGTCGGAGACCAGGTTGAACGCTCCCCCGGCCCGGGTGGCGAGGATCTTCGCGACGGCGTCGGCCACGTCGTCGGCGTGCACGAACTGCAGCGCCATCGCCCTCGGCAGGGGCAGGACCGGCAGCTTCACCCGGAACAGGGCGTGCGGGACCAGCGGGCCGAGGAAGTAGCGCTTGATCTCGGCGGCGGCCTCCGGCTGGAGCACCAGGCCGGGGCGGACGCGGGTGACGGTCAGCTCCGGGTGGTCGCGCTCCACCTGGTCGAGCAGGTGCTCGACGGCGGCCTTGTGCCGGCTGTAGTAGGAGTTCACCAGGCCGTCGGTCGGCCAGCTCTCGTCCACGGTGTGGTCCTTCGCCGCGGGCGAGTAGGCGCCGACGGACGACATGTGCACCAGGTGCGGGACGCCCGCCTTCGCGGCGGCGGCGAACACGCGGTCGCTGCCGACGACGTTGGTCCGGTAGAGCAGGCGCTCGTCGTGGCCGGGCTGGATGAGCCAGGCCAGGTGCACGACCGCGTCCGCGCCGCGGAAGACCTCGGCGAGCGGTTCCTCCGCCCCTTCCCGGCTGATGTCGACCGGTGTCCACGGGACGTCGTAGGGCGGTTCGTCGGCGGGGTGACGTCGGGAGATGCCGTGCGCGGTGGTGCCCGGTTCGTCGGCGAGACGGCGCAGCAGGGCGGTGCCCAGATTGCCGGTGCCGCCGGTGACGACGATCCTCATGGCGGTCGGGTACCCGCGCGGGACGGGTGCGACACGGGGAGGCCGGGTGTTCGAGGCGGCGGGTTGGGGCTTGCTGGCGGGGTCCGCGCTGCTGGTGGGCGCGCTCGTGGGCTACCTCTTGCGGGTGCCTCGCGGTGTGGTGGCCGCGGTGATGGGGTTCGGCAGCGGCGTGCTGATGTCGGCGGTGTCGTTCGAGCTGATCGACGAGGCCCACGAGCAGGGCGGACTGCTGCCGACGGCGCTGGGCGCCGCGCTCGGGGCGCTGGTCTACACGGCGGCGAACGTGGCGCTGGCCAAGCGCGGCGCGCGGCACCGGAAGCGCTCGGGCGGGCAGCAGCCGTCGGAGTCCGAGCAGACCGGTTCGGGCACGGCGATCGCGGTCGGCGCGCTGCTGGACGGCATCCCCGAGTCGGTGGTGATCGGCGCGAGCCTGCTGGCGGGCGGCGGGGTCAGCGCGGTGACCGTCGCGGCGGTGTTCATCAGCAACGTGCCGGAAGGCCTCTCGTCCGCCGCGGGCATGCGCCGCGCCGGCCGGTCGCGCCGGTACGTGTTCGGCCTGTGGACGGCGATCGCCCTGATCAGCGGCCTGGCCGCGATGGCGGGCTACGGCCTGCTGGCCGACGCCCCACCCCAGTGGCTCGCCGGGATCACCGCGTTCGCGGGCGGCGCGATCCTGTCCATGGTGGCGGACACGATGATCCCGGAGGCGTTCGACGACGCGCACCTGCTGGTCGGCCTGGTGACGGTGGCGGGTTTCCTGAGCGCCTTCGCCCTGTCCCACGCCTGACCGGGCCTGCTCGGCCGGCGGCCGGAAGTCGCGGTCAGTCGCCTGACGGCGGCGCGGGGATCGGGGACTTGGCCAGCGCCGTGGCCACCGCGTGGAGGTTGGCCGCCATCGCCTCGCCCGTGCTCTTGGACCACTGGTGCCCGTGCACGGTGTCCGAGTACTCCGGGCCCGGCCCGGGGCCCATGTTCCAGTACGTCCACGCCTGGCCGGGGATGGTGTAGCCGATGTCCCCGAGCGCGCCGCACACCTCGCTGATCACGTGGTGCGCGCCGTCCTCGTTGCCGGTCACCACCACGCCCGCCACCCGGTTGTACGCGACCGGCCTGCCCTCGGAGTCCTGCTCGGAGATCATCGCGTCCATCCGCTCGATCACCCGCTGCGCGATGGACGACGGGTGCCCCACCCACGTGGGCGTGGCGACGACCAGGATCTCCGCGTTCAGCAGCTCATCGTGGAGCTGCGGCCACTCGTCGCCCTCCCCCAGGTCGGTGACGACCCCCGGCGGCACCTCGTGGTCCACCACCCGGAACGTCCGCACCTCGACGTCACGCTGCTCCAGCGCCTTCACCACGACGTCGGCCAGCAACTGCGTGTTCGACGGCGCGGGCGACTTCTTCAACGAGCAGTTGAGCACGACGGCCCTCATGATCGGTACCTCCACATCCGGCAGAACCCCGGAGTACCCCCGAAGCCCCCGAAAATGCGTTGCACCAACCGCTCGGGGGTCGCCAGGCTCGCGGCCATGGTCGACGTGCCGCACCCCGACGGCCGCGCGGGCATCGACGCCGCGCTGGTCGGACGCCTGGTCGCGAGCCAGTTCCCGCGGTGGCGCGGCCTGCCGGTGACGCCGGTCGAGGTCGACGGGTGGGACAACCGCACCTACCGCCTGGGCGATCACCTGTCCGTGCGGCTGCCGACCGCCGAGGGCTACGCGCCCGCCGTGGCCAAGGAGCACCGGTGGCTGCCGGTCCTCGCGCCCCGCCTGCCGGTTCCGGTGCCCGTGTCGCTGGCGCTGGGCGTCCCGGCCGAGGGCTACCCGTTCCACTGGTCGGTCCGCCGCTGGCTGGACGGCCGCACGGCGACGCCGGGCCGCGTCGGGGACCTGACCGCGTTCGCCCGGTCGATCGCCGCCTTCGTCCTCGCCCTCCAGCGGGTCGACGCGACGGGCGGCCCGGCGGCGGGCGCGCACAGCTTCTACCGGGGCGCGCCACCCGCCCACTACGACGACGGGACGCGGCGCGCCCTCGCCGCTCTCGAAGGCCGCATCGGCACCGCACGAGCCGCCGCCGTGTGGGAGGACGCCCTGAGCGCGCCCGCCTGGTCCGGGCCGCCGGTGTGGTTCCACGGCGACATCGCGCACGGGAACCTGCTGGTCGACGGCGGGGAGCTGGCCGCGGTGATCGACTTCGGCACGTCCGGGGTCGGCGACCCGGCCTGCGACCTGGTGATCGCGTACACGATGTTCGACGCCGACAGCCGGGAGGCGTTCCGCGACGCGCTCGGGCTGGACGGCGCGACGTGGGCGCGGGCCCGCGGCTGGGCGCTGTGGAAGGCCCTCATCACCCTGGCCGGGACCGACGACGAGGCGCGGGCGGCCGAGCAGCGGCACGTCATCGGGGAAGTCCTGGCAGACGCCGAACAGGAGAAGGGGCGCCTCCGCGGCCGGAGGCGCCCCTTCAGCAGGTGGTGACGGTCAGCGGTCGACGGTCAGCTCACGCGCGGCGGCGTAGCGGTCCCGCACCCACGGGGTCGGGTCGGCCTCGACCGAGGTCGACGCCAGCTCCGACCACAGCGGCGGCGCGTCCGCGCCGCCGACCGCCCACGCGGCCTGCCTGGCCGCGCCGTCGGCCACGTACTCGCTCGGCGACGGCACCACGACCGGGCAGCCGAACACCGCGGGCGCGAGCCGCTGCACGGCGGGCATCCGCGCCCCGCCGCCGATCAGCAGCACCCGGGACACCGGCAGGCCCAGCGCCACCAACGCGTCGATCGCGTCGGCGAGGCTGCACAGCAGGCCCTCGACCGCGGCGCGCGCCAGGTGCGCCGGGGTCATCGTGTCCAGCCGCAGGCCGTGCAGCGCGCCGGTGGAGTCCGGCTTGTTCGGCGTCCGCTCCCCCTCCAGGTAGGGCACGAACACCAGCCCGTCGGCGCCCGCGGGCGCCCTCAGGGCCAGGTCCGACAGGTCGGCCAGGTCCACCCCGAGCACCGACGACGTCGCGCTGAGCACCCGTGACGCGTTGAGGGTGCACACCAGCGGCAGGTGGCCGCCCTCGGCGTCGGCGAACCCGTTGACGGTGCCGGTGCCGTCGGCGACGGGGTTCGGCCAGCGCGCGAACGCCGTGCCGGACGTGCCGATCGACACCACCACGTCACCCGGCTGCGCCTGCACGCCCAGGGCCGCGCCCGCGTTGTCGCCCGCGCCCGCGCCGAACCGGCCGCCGACCAGTTCCGCCGGGCCGAGCACCCGCGGCAGCGCGACGACCTTGCCCAGCGCCAGCTCCAGCAGGTCCGGTCGGTAGTCCTCTGTGGACGGCGACCAGTAACCCGTGCCGCTGGCGTCGCTGCGGTCGGTGGTGAGGTCGGCCGGCGACGTGCCGCCGGCCAGCTTCCAGGTCAGCCAGTCGTGCGGCAGGCACACGGCCGCCGCCCGGGCCACCGACTCGGGCTCGTTGTCCGCCAGCCACCGGAGCTTGGTCACGGTCAGCGAGGCGACCGGGACGCTGCCGATCGCCGCGGCCCACTCGTCCGGACCGCCCAGCTCCGCGGTGAGGTCGGCCGCCGCCGTCGCGGAACGGGTGTCGTTCCACAGCAGCGCCGGCCGGACCACCTCGCCGGACTCGTCCAGCACGACCATGCCGTGCTGCTGCGCGGCCACCGACACGGCGGCCACGTCGTCCAGGCCGCCCGCGTCGGCGATGGCCGCCTGGAGGGCGTCCCACCACGCGGCGGGGTGCACCTCGGTGCCCGTCGGGTGCGTCGCGCGCCCTTGCCGCACAAGGGCGCCGGTGTCCGCGTCGCGCACCACCACCTTGCAGGACTGGGTGGACGAGTCGACGCCCGCGACGAGCGCCATCAGCGCGCGCCCAACAGGTGCTCGGTCGCCAGCTGGGCCAGGCGCACGAACCCGAAGCCGCGCTCGGCGGCCGCGTCCGGGTCGAAGTCCTCGCCCTTGAGGAAGTCCGCGATCGACTCGCCCTCGTCGAGCGTGGGCTCGGCCAGCTCGTACACGCCGCTGGCCTTCAGCGCCTCCTGCACCTCGGGGTCGGCGCGGAACGCCGTCGCCCGCTCGCGCAGCAGCTGGTAGGTGCGCATGTTGGCCGCGGCGCTGGCCCACACGCCGTCCAGGTCCTCGGTGCGCAGCGGCTTGTAGTCGAAGTGCCGCGGGCCCTCGTAGCCGCCGTGCTCCAGCAGGTCGACCAGGAAGAACGCGGACAGCAGGTCGCCCTGGCCGAACACGAAGTCCTGGTCGTAGCGCGGGCCCTTCTGGCCGTTGAGGTCGATGTGGAACAGCTTGCCCTGCCACAGCGCCTGGCCGATGCCGTGCACGAAGTTGAGGCCCGCCATCTGCTCGTGGCCGACCTCGGGGTTCACGCCGACCAGCTCGTGGTGCTCCAGCGTCGAGATAAACGCCAGCGCGTGGCCGATCGTGGGCAGCAGGATGTCGCCGCGGGGCTCGTTCGGCTTGGGCTCCAGCGCGAAGCGGAAGCCGTAGCCCTGGTCGACCGAGTGCTGCGCGACCGTGTCGACGGCCTCGCGGTAGCGGTCGAGGGCGGCGTGCACGGGCTTGCCCGCGTCGACCTCGGAGCCTTCACGGCCGCCCCACATCACGATGGTCTCGGCGCCGAGCTCGGCCGCCAGCTCCAGGTTGCGCAGCACCTTGCGCAGCGCGAACCGGCGCACCGAGCGGTCGTTGCTGGTGAAGCCGCCGTCCTTGAACACCGGGTGGGTGAACAGGTTGGTGGTCACCATGGGCACGACCATGCCGGTCTCGTCCAACGCCGCGCGGAACGCGGAGACCCGCTTGCCGACCTCGGCCGAGTCCGCGCCGAAGGGGAACAGGTCGTCGTCGTGGAACGTGATGCCCCACGCACCGAGTTCCGAGAGCTTGCGCACCGCCAGCGGCGCGTCCAGCACGGGGCGGGTCGCGTCGCCGAACGGGTCGCGTCCCTGCCAGCCGACCGTCCACAGGCCGAAGCTGAACTTGTCCACGAGGGCACCTCCAATAAGTTTGATGCCTGAACTTATCGCACTCAGCCGCTAGTATCCAGTGGTGTCCAGACCACAGCCCGCGGGCCAGCACACCGTGCGACGGCACAACTCCGCCCTGGTGCTCGACGCCATCGCCGAGGCGGCCGGGTCGTCGCGCGCCGCCGTGGCCGCCCGGACCGGGCTGACCAAGGCGACCGTGTCGAGCCTGGTCGACCGGATGATCGGCGCCGGGCTCGTCGCCGAGGGCGAGGCGCAGGCCAGGTCCGGTCCCGGCCGGCGCGGCACGGCGCTGCACCTGTCGCCCACCGGGCCGCACGGGCTCGGCGTGGAGATCGGGGTCGACTACCTGGCCACGTGCCTGGTCGACCTGACCGGGCAGGTGCGGGCGCGGTGGGTCCGGCCCAGTGACAACCGTGCCTCATCGCCCGCCCGCGTGCTGGCCAAGGTGGCGGCGGCGGTGCGGACGGCGGCGAAGCAGGACGTGCCGATCGGCGGGGTCGGCGTGGCCGTGCCGGGCCTGGTGGAGGTGGCGGGCGGGTCGCTGCGGGTCGCGCCGAACCTGGGGTGGCGCGAGGTGGACGTGCGCGGCGAGCTGACCAGGCGGCTGGCGCTGGACGTGCCGGTGCTGGTCGGCAACGAGGCGAACCTGGCCGCGCTGGCCGAGCTGTGGCACGGGGACGTCGCGGCGGACTTCCTGCACATCTCCGGCGAGATCGGCATCGGCGCGGGCATCGTGGTGGGCGGTGCGCTGTTCGAGGGCGTGTCCGGGTTCGGCGGCGAGATCGGGCACCTGTCGGTCGACCCTCGCGGGCCGCGGTGCGCGTGCGGGTCGCGCGGGTGCTTGGAGCGGCTGGCCGGGCAG